>CAXRDP010000019.1:0-45147 GCA_964229545.1 Flavobacteriaceae bacterium
TTATAGAAAGCATGGCTTTGCCCAGATCGGCATGGAGTTTGTCAAAAACAGGCTCGCCCAAACCTACAGGCACATTTTTCACCACACAAGTCACTACACCACCTACCGTATCTCCTTCTTTTCTGATTTGTTTGATATAGGATTCCATTTGTAAGGCCATTTCTGGGTCAGGACAACGAACGGGATTTGACTCGATTGTAGAAAAATCATTAATCAAATGAGGTGCTTTTAGGTGCAATGACCCCACTCCAGAAACAAATGCTTGTATCTGAATTTCTTTTAAAAATTGTTTGGCCACAGCGCCTGCAACGACTCGGGCAGCTGTTTCACGAGCAGAGCTTCTTCCGCCCCCTCTGTAGTCACGGATACCGTATTTTTTATCATACACATAGTCGGCGTGCGAAGGACGGTAGCTGTCTTTAATGTGTGAATAATCTTTGGATTTTTGATTGGTATTATGAATGGCAAAACCAATAGGAGTTCCTGTGGTTTTCCCTTCAAACACACCTGAGTAAAATGTTACGGTGTCGGGTTCTTTACGCTGGGTGACAATCTTAGATTGACCAGGTTTACGACGATCGAGCTCGGCTTGAATTTTATCTAAGTTTAAGGATACGCCCGCAGGACAGCCGTCTATGACACCTCCGATGGCTTTTCCGTGTGATTCCCCAAAAGATGTCAATGTGAACAAACGACCAAATGTGTTTCCTGCCATACCTGAACTTTTTTCAAAAATACGATGATTTCATTTATAATTGGTTTTTCATTGCACATAATATATTATCCTAAACGCATATTTTGATAATACATTAATGATGTGTTTAATAGTATCGTTTACATCATCGGATTTCAAATGACAATCATTAGATTTGTAAAAAATTTAATATGCGTTATTTGTATGGCATTTTTGCCTTTTCAATTGTTTCCTGTTCCAACCCTTCTTTTATCCTAAATGGCAGTATAGACCTTGAAGATGGCAAAGAGGTGTATTTGGTGGGATTGAGCGATGACAATCAACCTCAACCATTAGACACCCTCACAGTAGAGGCTGGTGTGTTTAGTTATGAGGGAGTAATGGAAATACCTGAAATGCACTATATTTTCTTTGAGGGTGTTCGTGATGTACTACCTGTTGTTTTTGAACCGGGATCCATTTCTGTAGAGGCTTATAAAGACAGTCTCAGAGCTTCTAAAGTAAAAGGTACTTCATCTAACGATGAGTTTTCTGAATACAAAAAAGGTTCCATAACTTTTGTTGAGGAATTGATGGGGATTCAAAATGAAATGCGCAATGCCATGATTGCAAAGGACAGTCTGCTGCTAACTGACTTGCAAGAACAATTTGAGGACATGCGAGGAAACTTGGAGGAATACGAAGTTTCATTTGTTAAAGACAATCCGAAATCCTACATATCATCCCTTATACTTCAGCAGTTGTTGGCCAATGAGACCATTTCAATGGCAGAAGGCAAAGAATTGTTTGATAATTTATCTAATGCTGTAAAAGCTACAAAATCAGCTAAAAACATCGATGCCCTACTAAATCCGACCCAGCAGGTTGAACCTACAGATTCTGACCAACCATCACCAGCTGTTGGAGCAATGGCGCCAGAATTTGAGGCGCCCACACCCAATGGGTCAAAATTGTCCTTAAATAATGTCAGGGGAAAGTTGACCGTCATTGACTTTTGGGCTTCTTGGTGCAAACCATGCCGTATGCAAAGCGATCGCTTGGTAGAAATGCACAACCAGTTTCAAGAAAAAGGCCTTAGTATGATTAGTGTTTCTCTTGACAGAGATGCTGACAAATGGAAGGAGGCAATCAAAGCCGATAATCTGAATTGGTCACATGTTTCCAATCTTCAGTACTGGAACGAACCCATCGCTAAGGCTTACAACGTCGATGCCATTCCGGAATTATTTTTATTGGACGAAAATGGAGTGGTCATATATCGTGGTCGTGATGTCAACGAACTAACTGCTATAATCGGACAGTCTCTCAGCCAATCATAAGGATCCTCTTTTTTTGAGTATTGCATAGGCTATTACAGGCACCAACAAAACCACCACAAGTAGGGTTTCTCTAAATAATAGCTCTGGTTGCAAAATTAATACGCCTAAAAGTCCTGCTACTGCACCTCCAAAATGTGCGGCATGGCCTATGTTACCCAATTGTTTTTTCATTCCAAAAAGACTGTAAAGTAAATAGCCAATCCCAAAAACATAGCCGGGCAAGGGTATGGGTAAAATTATCAATGCCAGTTTCATTTCAGGAAATAAAAGGATGGAGGCATACACGATTCCCGAAACCGCTCCGCTCGCACCTACGGCCGTGTAATGAGATTCTCTCTTGTGGTTGTGATACGTAAAATAATTCCCAATAAATAATGAGAAAAGATAGAGTCCTATAAAAAGGGGAGCTCCCAATTGCATTAACACAACTTTCCCAAAAACATATAGTGTAAACATGTTGAAGAACAAATGAGTGGTGTCTACATGTAAAAAACCAGAGGACCATAGCCTGATGGTTTCTCCTTTTGAGATCCGATCTACATAAAACTTATAACGGTTAAAAAAAGAGGTATTCTTGAAACCGGAATAAGAGAAAAACACATTTACTAAAATAAGTCCCCAAAGTGTTTGCATAGTGAATTGGCTTTGGTTTCAAATATATATCTTTGGACTCCAATAAAACAATCGCAAACGCAACACAATCCTAATGCAAAAAATCGGTTTTATTGTCAGTCTTCCATTGATTTATGTCATTGCCCTACTTCCTTTTCGCCTAACATATGTTTTATCTGATGGGCTTTCCTTTTTTCTTTTTCATATTGTTAGGTATAGAAGAAAGCTGGTGCGTAAAAATTTATTGATAGCCGGATATGGAAATGATTTACAGAAGTGCAGAGCGATAGAAAAAGGCTTTTATCGCCATTTTTGTGATATGTATTTTGAGACATTTAAGTCCCTCACCATGTCTAAAAAACAAATACAAAGTCGTTTTGTAGTGCACAACACAGATTTACTCACTTCTTTGGCTGCAAAAAACAAATCTATTCTTATGATGTGTGGCCACTATGCAAGCTATGAGTGGCTTTTGTCTTTGGGGTATTACTCAGATCATACCGCATATGGGATTTATTCCCCATTGTCAAACCCTCATTTCGATAAATTAATTCGCAAAGCACGAAGACGCTTTGGCGCCTATTTGATTCCAAGAAAGGAAACAGTGAGAACCATTCAGCAACATCAATCTGATAATTATTTAGGTCTTTATGGGTTTGCAAGCGACCAGTCTCCCAGAGTGAAGTCAAAAACCTATTTTAGAGACTTTCTGGGCGCAACCGTTCCCGTATTTACTGGGGCCGAGCGGATTGCCAAAGAGCACGATATCCCTGTGTTGATGGCTAAGGTACGCAAGGCAAAAAGAGGGTATTATGAAACCGAATTAATAACCCTTTCACTTGATCCCAAAAAAGAAAAAGAAAATGCCATCACGGACGCTTTTACCGTTGAGCTCGAAAAACAAATCAGAGAAAACCCCATCTACTACCTCTGGTCGCATAACCGATTCAAATTCATGAAGTCCTAAAAGGATGATAGCACCTTTTTGACTTCTCCCACTAAATTGTCTAACTCAGACTCGGTTTTGGCTTCCGCATAAATCCGGATGATGGGTTCGGTGTTGGACTTACGTAAATGAACCCAACCGTGGTTGAAATCTACCTTTACCCCATCGATAGTAGTTACTTTTTCGCTATTAAAATGCTTGGCCATTGCTACTAACAATCCGTCAACATCTTTAGAAGAATCAAGCGGAAGTTTGTCTTTACGCATGACCCAATTGGGATAACTGTTTCTCAATGTTGAAACCGAACAAGATTTTTCAGATAATAAAGACAAAAAGAGTGCGATTCCCACCAAGGCATCTCTTCCATAATGAAATTCAGGATAAATCACGCCGCCGTTGCCTTCTCCACCAATAACAGCATGATTTTTTTTCATGGCAGCCACTACGTGTGCCTCTCCAACGGCACTCGCACAATATTGACCACCGTGTATTTCAGTAATCTCAGCCAAAGCACGTGTAGAAGAAAGGTTTGAAACGGTGTTTCCAGGTTTTTTTGACAATACATAATCAGCGCATGCCACCAGGGTGTATTCTTCTCCAAACAACACCCCGTTTTCGTCCATAAAAACCAGTCTGTCAACGTCGGGGTCTACGGCAATGCCTAAGTCTGCTTGATGTGTTTTTACCGCATTGGACAAATCTGTCAGATGTTGGGCTAAGGGTTCGGGGTTGTGTTGAAAGTCTCCTGTAGGTTCACAATGGATAGGTATGACCTCAGCACCTAAGGCTTCCAATAACAAAGGAACAGCCACACCCCCACTCGAATTGACTGCGTCAACCACCACTTTGAAAGATTCAGCACGGATGTTGTCTGTTTGCACCAAAGGCAAGGCCAAAACAGCTTCTATGTGGTGTTCTAGCGCTTGATTTTCTTTTTTAATGGTTCCCAACGCATCTACTTCTGCAAAAGCTACTTTTTCGAGTTGTTGGCTAATCTGGGTGATGGTTTTTCCGGCTTCGGCATCCAAAAATTCACCTGAAGCATCCAAAAGCTTTAGTGCATTCCAAGCCTTAGGGTTGTGACTTGCAGTAAGTATGATTCCCCCTTGGGCTTGCTGGCGCACCACTTCCATCTCTACGGTGGGAGTGGTTGAAAGTCCCACATCTATGACATTGATTCCCAAGCCAACCAAAGTTTCTTGTACCAAGCTTTGTAACATAGGCCCAGAGATACGTGCATCCCGCCCCACTACCACACAGGCTTTTGGGTGTTTTGACAACAACCACGCACCATAGGCACTGGCAAATCGGACAGCGTCCAAAGGAGTCAGATTGGCACCCGCTACTCCTCCAATGGTGCCACGAATGCCTGAAATAGAATTTATTAACGTCATATAGTGCGCAAAGATATAAAACATAGCCTGCCTTTGGATTATATTTGACCGATGAATTACTTGGCACACTTGTTTCTGTCATATCATGATGAAGGTCTGTTAGTAGGAAATTTTATTGGGGATCATGTGACCAATAAGAACATGGAAAATTTACCTGCCTCCATATGTGCTGGAATTGAGATGCACAGAGCGATAGACCATTTTACAGATACCCATCCCATCACACGCCAATTACGATCTTCATTGTTTGAGACATATCGACATCGTTCGAGAGTTATTATAGATTTGTTTTATGACCATTTCTTAGCCTCTGATTTTGAGTCTATTTCAGGAAAATCTCTGTCTGACTTCAGCTATGATGTGCAGAAAGATTTACATAATTACAAATCTCGTATGCCCCTATCTGCACAACGTTATTTGCTAGCCATGGAAAAACACAATTGGCTTAACAAATACGCTTCATTGGAGGGATTGGCTTCTATTTTACAGATGATGTCACGCAGAAAAAACATGCCGGACATGGGTACTTCCGTGTCAGTACTCGCTGAGGATTACGATTTTTACAAAACTTCATTTTATCAATTTTTTGAAGGCTTGCAAACACACTTTAAGAATTATAATTAATGTACACCTAGCTGTCATTTTTCTTTCAAAAACCCTATCTTGCGTGTTTGGTTTATGGAGGAGAAAATTGTCGTAAAAGGAGCTCGTGAGCACAACCTGAAAAACATAGATGTGTCTATCCCTAGAGATGCATTGACGGTGATTACCGGCCTATCGGGAAGTGGCAAATCATCACTAGCATTTGACACCATTTATGCAGAAGGCCAAAGAAGGTATATAGAAACATTTTCTGCCTATGCCCGTCAATTTATAGGAGGTTTGGAACGCCCCGATGTAGACAAAATCGATGGTTTATCACCTGTGGTAGCTATTGAGCAAAAAACCACTAGCAAAAGCCCTCGCTCAACTGTAGGTACCATTACTGAGATTTATGATTTTTTACGTCTGTTATTCGCACGTGCCTCAGATGCTTACAGCAGTGCCACGCAAGAAAAGATGGTGCAATACAGCGATGAGGAAATTCAGCAATTAATTCTTCAGCAATACAACCAACAAAAAATCATCCTTTTGGCTCCCGTGGTTCGTGCACGAAAGGGACACTACAGAGAATTGTTTGCCAATATTATTAAACAAGGGTTTACCAAAGTTCGTGTAGATGGTGATTTTATAGACCTTACCCCTGGCTTTAAAGTAGATCGGTACAAAACCCATGATATAGAAATCGTTATTGATCGATTGATTCCCGATGCCTCTAAGGTCACTTCTAATAACAGACTGAAAGAAAGTTTGGAAACCGCCATGTATCATGGCAACGATACCATGATGGTTTGGGATATGGACAAAGAGCAAGTGCGCTATTTCAGTCGAAAACTGATGTGTCCATCCACTGGAATGGCTTATCCTGAGCCAGAACCCAATAGTTTTTCTTTTAATTCCCCAAAGGGAATGTGTGACAAATGTAGCGGACTGGGCATTGTGCACGAGGTTGACGTAGAAAATATCATTCCTGACCCTAAGCTTTCCATAGAGGCTGGGGCTATCAAACCCATAGGCCCGCTTAAGTCTAATTGGACTTTCAAACAACTTGAAAGCATTGCTATACGATATAATTTTAGCTTAAAGGATCCCATTACAAAAATCCCAAAAGAAGCCCTAGATATAATTCTTTATGGAGGAAAAGAGCGTTTTTCTGTGGCTTCCAAATCACTGGGTGTCACACGTGACTACAACATCGATTATGATGGGATTGTTCCTTTTTTAGAGCTTCAATTTAAAGATGGTCAATCCGCTTCTCTTAAGCGTTGGGCGAAAGCCTATATGAACGAAATGCAGTGTCCTGATTGTGGTGGCGCACGTCTCAATAAAACAGCATTACATTTTAAAATTGCTGATAAAAACATTGCTGACTTGGCTGCTATGGATTTGCTGCAGCTCCATCTGTGGGTGGGAAATGTTAATTCAAAACTATCTGAAAAACAAAAAGCCATAGCCAGTAGTGTCATTAACGAAATTCAAAAAAGAACCCAGTTTTTAATAGATGTCGGATTGGAATACCTTTCGCTTAACAGAAGCTCTAAGTCTTTGTCAGGGGGAGAATCTCAACGCATCCGATTGGCCACTCAAATTGGCGCCCAATTGGTAGGTGTGTTGTACATATTAGATGAGCCTAGTATTGGATTACACCAAAGAGACAACGACCGACTGATTCAGTCTCTGCTGTCTTTGCGTGATTTGGGCAATACCGTCATTGTAGTAGAACATGATAAAGAGGTGATGGAACAAGCAGACTTTTTGATTGATTTAGGCCCCAAGGCTGGCAAGCACGGTGGTTTGGTCATCGCTCAAGGCTCTCCAAAATCTTTTAAAAAATTGACCAATACCACAGCATCTTTTCTAAATGGTTTGGAAAAAATTGAGATTCCCAAAAAAAGAAGAAAAGGAAACGGAAACTTCCTAAAACTGCACAATTGCAGTGGAAATAATCTAAAAAATATTGATGTTTCTTTCCCTTTGGGATTAATGATTGGGGTCACAGGCGTTTCTGGTAGTGGCAAATCCACTTTGATAAATGAAACCCTCTACCCCATTCTGAACAATCATTTTTTTAATGGAGTCAAAGCCCCTCTGCCCTATGAGAATATCAGTGGCCTTGAACATATAGATAAGGTCATTGACATCAACCAAGCACCCATTGGAAGGACACCACGTAGCAATCCGGCTACTTACACAGGTGTTTTTAGTGAAATAAGAAGTCTGTTTGCCAAAACCCCCGAAGCTTTGATTCGTGGCTACAAACCTGGACGATTTAGTTTTAATGTGGTAGGTGGTCGATGTGAAACTTGCCAAGGAGCCGGACTGAAAACCATAGAGATGAATTTTCTCCCCGATGTGTACGTGCATTGTGATGACTGTCAGGGAAAACGTTTCAACAGAGAAACATTAGAAATCAGGTATCGAAACAAAAACATCAACGATGTCCTAGACATGACCATCGATGAGGCTTGCGCTTTTTTTGAACCCTACCCCAAAATCAACAGAAAACTAAAAACGATTCAGGATGTAGGCCTTGGGTACATCACTCTGGGGCAACAATCGACTACACTTTCAGGAGGAGAAGCCCAACGTATTAAACTGGCCACAGAACTATCGAAAAAGGACACAGGAAACACTTTTTATATATTGGACGAACCTACAACGGGGCTTCACTTTCAAGATATCAGGGTTTTGTTAGGAGTGCTTCAAAAATTAGTGGACAAAGGCAATACGGTTTTGGTCATTGAGCACAATATGGATGTCATAAAAACGGTTGATTATATAATTGATATCGGTCCTGAAGGAGGTATAAGCGGAGGAAATGTCTGTAGCGAAGGTACTCCAGAGAAAGTGTCTGAAGATACAAATAGTCATACAGGCAAGTATTTAAAAAAAGAATTATTTTAGTTAAGTAGAATTATGATAGAAAACAACGGAAAAGGTTTAAACGAGCTTAAAACCAAAAATTCTTGGATGCTATTCAAAATCATGGGCGAATTTGTCAATGGTTTTGAACAGATGGGTTTGCTCAACCCTTGTGTGTCTATTTTTGGATCTGCGCGCACCAAGCCTGAAGAACCTGATTACCAACTGACCACAGAGATAGCCGCTCGCGTAGTGAAGTTGGGGTTTGGTGTAATTACTGGAGGAGGTCCCGGAATCATGGAAGCCGCCAACAAAGGAGCGCAAGAGGCAGGAGGGGTTTCTGTCGGACTCAATATTGAATTGCCTTTCGAACAAAACAACAACCCTTACATAGACCATGACAAAGTGCTCAATTTTGACTATTTTTTTGTCCGTAAGGTTATGTTTGTCAAATACTCACAGGCATTTATTGTGATGCCCGGAGGTTTTGGTACCCTCGATGAGCTGTTTGAAGCTTTGACTCTCATACAAACCCTCAAAATCAAAAAATTTCCCATCATCATGGTGGGCACTTCTTTTTGGTCAGGAATGATGGACTGGATCAAAATGACCCTACTTGAAAACAAAAAAATAAGCAAAGAAGACCTTTCACTGTTTTCGTGTGTAGACACTGCCGATGAGGTCATAGCCGTTTTAGAGAAATTCTATGCCAGCGAAGAGACTGGCCCCAACTTTTAATGAAATTTCACTTTTTTCTAGTTGGGTTTCTTTTGACATCCATACAGCTGATGGGGCAACATGTCTATGAGACTAAAGCCGTCTTTAATCCATTGCAAAAACAGATTGAGGTGCGCCAAAACATGGTTTTTTATAACCATAGCTCTACTACACTTTATAGGATTTTTATTAACGATTGGAACAATGCTTATGCCGGGTCAGGTTCCCCACTTTCAAAAAAACTCTCTGATGATTACAACTTTCGTTTCGAAAAATCATCAGCGTCCGACAAAGGAAAAACAAATATTCTAAATTTTTCTGCAGGAGGTCGCTCTCTTAAATGGAAACGTGTGGAGAAACAGCCCGATATTATTGAGTTGGCAATTCCAGAAGGGATACCTTCTGGCTCAAACTTCTCAATCCTTACAGACTACAACCTAAAACTTCCTAGTGATCGTTTTACAGGCTATGGTATTTCAAGTAAAAACGAACTAGAACTCAATAATTGGCAACTCCATTTTGCATTTTTATCCAATGATGGTACTTGGGCACTCGATTCAAACCTCGGATTCGATGACATAAGCCTTCAACCAGCGACACATCAATTGTCATTTAGCTATCCAAAAGAAATGCATCTGGCCATTTCAGTTTCAGGATCAAATTCGGTTGATGGCAATCACGTAAATTGGACTGGCAAGAGAGAAAACATAAAAAAAATTGATCTTGAGCTAAACCACCATTCTGACTTTGATACGCTCCGTGTTGGAAAAAATGAATTTGTGACAAACTTGGCGGAAAAATCAATTCACCTAAAAGAAGCAGAGGGGCGCTTACATCAATTGATGGAATTTGTAACTTCTTATTTTCCAATTGGAAATACGCAAACTTTGTTCTTGCAATCTACACGCTACAACCGTCATCCCATAGTAGGACTGGAATTACTTTATGATACGCTGAAACCTCTGCCGAAAGATCAAATTCTGTCTCTTAAGATAGCCAAAACGTTGATTTATAATTTGGTCTATGAAAACACACTTACCACGTATAGAAACCAGCCCTGGATAGTGGATGGTTTGGCTCAATATCTTTTTATGAAATATGTGGATACCCATCAATCAGAACTGAAATTGTTGGGAAATTTGGATAATATTCCGGGGTTTAAAAATTATGAGTTTTCAAAAGCGTTTTTTAATGACAGATATGCGTTGTTGGCAGGTTTTGCAACTCGTCAAAACGTCGCTCAGCCTCTAAACACTACCAATGATCAATTGTCTAAATACAATCGAAAAATCGCCAATCCTGCCAGAATCGGTCTCGGATTAAGACTTTTGGAAAAATCTGAAGGAGAGGGTTTGGTTGACCGTTGTTTAAAGGCTTATTTCCTTCAGAATTTTGATAAAAATCAAAAATTATGTTTTAAAGACATTGTCTTAGAAGAAACCGATGGTGGCGCTAGATGGTTTTTTAATGAATTTCTTTCTGAAGAGGATCCGGCAGATTATGCAATAAAGAAAGACACACAAAACGACAATGTAACTATATATGAACTGATCAACAAGTCCAAATCAAAAGCCCCAATTCCATTGGCGCTTTACAAAGGAGATTCTTTGGTGCATTCTACATGGATGTCAGGGGGGCTTCACAAGCAAAACCTAAGGTTAAACAACGATTTTGCGGATGTAGTGGTAATCAACCCAGATCAAGACGTTGTGGAAATTAATCTAAATAACAACAATGCTGCTGCTGGAGCTAAAAAATTTAAAGTTAGTTTGTTTGAAGATATCCCATCGAGTCATTCAAAACAATGGTTCGTAGTGCCCGATCTAAGCTTTAACGCCTATGATGGTTTGATGACAGGCTTGATGCTTAACAATGGCCTGGTTTTAAAACATCCCTTCTTTTTTAGCATTTTGCCCCAATACTCAATTAAGACAAATAAACTTAATGGAGAAGCTAATTTTTTATTTAGAAAATACTTTCAAAGTCAGTCACTGAGTCAAATCCAATTTGGAGCTTCATTTTTAAGCCAGCATTATGCGCCCAATCTCAGATATTACAGGTTTTCACCTTCTTTAAACCTATTTTTTAGACCCTACGGGATCAATGACAATCGCAGGTCTGCGTTGGGCTTTAGATATATTTCCTTGTATAGAGAAAATGACCTTATACAATCTCGTTTGCCGGGATATAATTTGGGAATGATTACTTATGTAAAATCAAATTACAGCAGCGCCGAAACCCGAGCTTTGTTTTCGGAAATTCAAATTGGAAATTCATTTTCAAAACTTAGTGCTTCTTACACCCATAGAAAATTTTATAGAGAAGCAAAGCAGTTTTATTTCCGTGTATTTGGCGGTACTTTTTTGTATAATAACGATGGTGCTTTTTACAATTTTGGCGTATCAAGAGTAAATGATTATGCTTTTAACTACAATCTTTTTGGAAGGTCAGAAGATAGTGGATTTTATAGCCAACAATTTGTCATGGCTGAAGGTGGGTTCAAATCGTTCGTTGACATTCCCCAAGCCAACAAATGGATGTTAGCCACCAACCTCTCTACTACCATTTGGCGGGCTTTGGAGGTGTATGCAGACCTAGGCATTGTAAAAAACAAAAACATGCCTGCTGCTTTCATCTATGATGCAGGTTTGGGAATCAACATCATTCAAAACTACTTTCAACTCTATTTCCCTGTTTATTCAAATCTAGGTTGGGAAGTAGATGACCGTCAATACGCATCTAAAATTCGGTTTACTTTGGCCGCCGATCCTGAAGAATTGTTTGGCTTGTTTACACGTTCTTGGTTTTAAACTGAAGAACCTTCCTTGGTGATTGCGGTCTAAATTTTGTAAATTTGCAATCCTTTAGGATCCTATGATTAAAGAGCTTACTTCTAAAATTTCTTTTGAATCTTTTAAGAAAGAAGTGCTTGACGATTACAGAATCGCTAGCACAAGCCGAGCTGTAAGTTTATTAGGACGTAAAGAAGTGCTGACCGGTAAGGCAAAGTTTGGGATTTTTGGAGACGGAAAAGAGTTGCCCCAACTCGCTATGGCCAAAGCCTTTGAAAAAGGGGATCACCGATCTGGATATTATCGTGACCAAACATTTATGATGGCACTTGGTGCGCTGACTCCCCAACAGTTATTTGCGGGTCTTTATGCCCATACAGACCCTGAAGCAGAACCTATGTCAGCGGGTCGACAAATGGGTGGACATTTTAACACTGATTTTTTAGATATTAACGGAAATTGGCTTCCTCAAACTGACCGTTACAATTCCAGTTCAGACGTTTCTTGTACAGCCGCTCAGATGCCGAGGCTTGTGGGTTTGGCCATGGCTTCCAAGTTGTATAGAGAGGAGTCAGCATTTAAGGATGAAAAATTCTCTGATAACGGAAAAGAGGTGGCATGGGGCACCATTGGAAATGCCAGTACTAGTGAAGGCTTGTTTTTTGAATCTATTAATGCCGCAGGGGTACACCAAATCCCTATGGTGATAAGCGTTTGGGATGACGGATATGGTATTTCTGTCGATAATAGCTATCAAACAACCAAAGAGAGTATTTCCGAGGCTTTGAGCGGGTTTAAACGCACTGGGGAAAAGAAGGGTTTTGAAATTTTTGAAGTCAAAGGGTGGGACTATGCTGCGCTTATCGACACCTACCAAAAAGCATCTCAGTTGGCGCGCAACCATCACATTCCTGTTTTGGTTCATGTGACCGAACTCACACAGCCTTTGGGACACTCCACATCGGGTTCCCACGAACGTTATAAATCCAAAGAGCGCTTGGAATGGGAGCAAAAGCACGATTGTAACTTACAATTCAAACAATGGATTGTGCGTTCCAACTTGGCCACAGCAGAAGAACTTGACGTTATAGATCAACAGGCTGAACAAACGGCTAGAGAAGCTAAAAACTCAGCATGGTCGGCAAGTTTGTCACCCATTCATCAAGAAGTCAAAGCGCTTGTTCATATCCTTCAGTCTTTTGATGACTCCACAATTGGAAAACTCGCGCTTCAATTGCAAAAAGACAAAGCCCCCAGTCGAAAAAAAGTCGCAAATACTGCTCGAAAAGCTTTGCGAATATCCGTTCATGCGCAAAATAACCACCACAAAAAACTCACCGATTGGATTGAGCAATACACAGATAAAATACAACCCAAATTTAGCGCCAAACTATACAACGAATTTTCCACTTCTTCTTTAAATGTCGCCCATGTACCCCCAGTATATAGTGACAGTCCTAGAAAAGTTGACGGAAGAATTGTGTTGCGTGACAATTTCGAAGCTTTACTCAATAAGCATAACAATTTATTGATATTTGGTGAAGACTCGGGCAAGATTGGAGATGTCAATCAAGGATTAGAAGGTTTACAAGATAAATTTGGCGTACATCGCGTGGCAGATCGTGGGATTCGTGAAGCCACTATTATTGGTGAAGGTATTGGGATGGCCTTGCGTGGTCTTCGTCCGATAGCAGAAATTCAATATTTAGATTATGTATTGTATGCCTTACAAATCATGAGCGATGATTTGGCCAGCCTGCACTATCGTACCCACGGCAAACAAATTGCGCCGCTGATCATTCGTACGCGTGGCCATAGACTTGAAGGTATTTGGCATTCTGGCTCCCCTATGGGTGGTCTCATTCACTTGTTACGAGGGATGTATGTGCTCGTTCCTAGAGATATGACCCAAGCTGCTGGTATGTATAACACCCTCCTTCAAGGACAAGATCCTGCTTTGGTTATAGAATCATTAAATGGCTACAGGCTTAAAGAATCTATGCCTGAAAATTTGGGATCATTTACAGTGTCTTTGGGTGTGGTTGAGACCCTGCGTCAAGGCAAAGATCTTACCATAGTGTCTTACGGCTCTACCCTCCGTCTTGTCATGGAGGCTTCAGAGGAATTAAAACATATGGGGGTTGATGTAGAGGTAATAGACATACAAAGCCTACTTCCATTTGACCGCAAGGAGGACATAAAGAAAAGCATCTCCAAAACCAACCGCCTTATGATAGTCGATGAAGATGTACCCGGGGGTGGAACCGCTTTTATCTTAAGTCAATTGTTAGAAAATCAGCAAGTGTTCCAACTGCTAGACAGCCCACCCAAATTGTTAAGCGCCAAAGCGCATAGACCTGCCTATGGATCTGATGGAGATTATTTTTCTAAGCCTTCGACAGATGACATCATAGAAGCCGCCTTTGCCATACTTCACGAAGCAGACCCAAAAAACTACCCAGAGCTTCGTTAGCCTCCTATCTCGTTGATAAGTTGCTTGAGTAAATCACCATGGCTCACAGCACCTATCCCAACCCCTTTGGCTTGCATGTCTGTCTCTCTGATTTTTCCCAGTATAAATGCCAATGATTTCATAGGGTATCTACGGGCAGCCTGTTGGTATTCAGAAACGAAAAACGGACGTATGCCCAATACGCGAGACACATGGTTGGGGTTGTGATCCTCTAATGCGTGGTACTGTAAAAGTTGCATAAAAAAGCTGTGAAGTGTAGATAGAGTAACAACGATTGGGTGCTGACGCGGGTGTTGTGAAAAATAATTACAGATACGTTGCGCATGAGCCACATTTCCTGAACCCAATGCTTTGCGAAGCTCAAAATTGTTGTAATCTTTACTAAAGCCTATGTGTTTTTCAATGTGATTTTCAGTAATTTCTTCTCCTGAAGCAACCAACAACATCAATTTGTCAAGTGCCCGTTCTATGGCACTTAATTCCGTGCCCAAACACTCCACCAACAGATGCGATGCTTTAATGTTAATGGATCTTTTTTGATTATTGACCCAACGTTGAATCCAATCGGGGACTTGATTTTCGTAAAGCTTTTTGCTTTCAAAAATCACACTGCTTTCCTGTAGGGTTTTGTACAGCTTTTTACGCTTGTCTAAAGATTTGTATTTGTAACACACCACCAACACGGTAGAAGGTTGGGGTTGTGACACATAGTCTGCCAACGCATCGATGGTTCTTGACAATTCTTGTGCCTCACGAACAACGATCAATTGGTGTTCAGCCATCATTGGATAGCGTTTACATGCATCCATAATGTCAGCAATGTTCGAGTCTTTTCCGTAAAACAAAGTTTGATTAAAAGCTTTTTCCTCTTCGGTAAGTACGTTTTCAGTCAATGCTTTTTCAATGATATCAATAAAATAAGGCTCATCTCCCATTAAGAAATAGACGGGAGAAAACTTTTTATTCTTAACATCAGTTAAAATACTTTGGAGGGAATTCAAAGCTTTTTATCAATTTTGCAATATGCTCAAACTCGCATTTGACACATATCAGTTTCAAATCAAAAATAGTGAAAAGGGACGGCAAATTTTTGATGTCATTCGTAAAAAATTTGTATGCCTTACCCCCGAAGAATGGGTGCGTCAACATGTGATACACTTTCTAATCAACGAAAAGAAAGCCCCAAAATCTTGGCTTAATGCCGAAAAACAATTCTCTTTAGCAGGATTGTCCAAACGTTTTGACGTGATTTTGTTTCAATCAGACGGAAGTGCACAACTGATAGTCGAATGCAAAGCACCCAATGTTACTATAGACCAAAAGGTTTTTGATCAAATAGCAAGGTATAATCAAAAGTTTCAAGCCACCTATATGATGGTCACCAACGGTTTTGAGCATTATTTCTGTACCTTCGACCACGACAATAAAAAATATATTTTTTTACCCGAGTTACCAGATTTAAGCATTAGGGATTGAAAACTGCAATTGTCATACTGAATTATAATGGAAAGGATTTATTAGCCAAATACCTCCCGGGCGTGGTTCAATTTAGTTCAGAAGCCGATGTATGGGTCGTAGACAACGCTTCTACGGATAATTCCTTAGAGTTTACTCAAAACAATTTTCCCACTGTTCACATCATTCAACACAAAGAAAACCTTGGGTATAGTGGTGGGTACAATGCATCGATTGAGAAAATTGAGGCAGACATATTGTGTTTTGTTAATAATGACGTTTGCATCGATACAGTTTGGATACCACAAATTGAGAGTCACTTCCAAAAACACGCTGAAGTTGCAATCATACAACCTAAAATCCTTTCAGAAATTCAACAAGGACATTTTGATTATGCCGGTGCTGCTGGTGGTAGGATCGATTTTATGGGTCTGCCCTATTGTCGAGGACGTGTGCTTCAACACTGTACAAAAGACAATGGCCAATACAACGATTTCGCTTCAATCGAATGGGCTGGTGGTGCCGCGTTTTGCATACGAAAAGAAGTTTTTACTAGTCTAAGTGGATTTGATGAAGGTTTTTTTATGCATTTTGAAGAGATTGATCTTTCCATACGAGTCTTGGCAGAGGGATGGAAAATTCACTATGTTGGCAGCGCTGAAGTCAAACATTTAGGAGCTGCTAGTCTTACTGTTAACAACCCAAAAAAAATGTTTTATAACATTAGAAATTCAATGCTTACCTACACAAAATCCCTCCCTTTGTTTGTGTACCTATTTTGGTTGGCAATGCGTTTGGTCTTTGACTTTATTTTAGGAATCTATTTTTTGCTCACGGGTCGCAGGAGACATATGATAGCAATTGTTCGTGGCCACCACAGTTTTTTCTATCACTTTCCTAGCTATTGGAAAAAAAGAAAAAAAACTTTTATACCCTTTCAAAAGACTTCAGTTTTTTTTGAATATCTTAAAATGAAAATTAACCCCAAATACGATATTCGTTAAAATATCGTTAAGGTATAAGAATAGACGTTTAATTTTTTAATTTTGTCGAAACTTAATTCCTTTTCAATGAAAAAGATTCTCATCCTTTTGGTAGTACCGGCTTTGTTGGCCTCGTGCGTGTCTCAGAAGAAATACGCTTCCCTAGAAACTCAACACAAACAAACCAAAGATTTGCTCAACTCTGCAACGGTCAAACTCAACACTTGTATCGATGAAAAAGCTACAAGTGAAGCTTCTTTGGCGGCGCTTAAAGAGCAAAACAGCTTTTTAAGAGCTAACAACCAAGACTTGATCAACAACATGGGCAACTTGACAACCCTTTCTCAAAAAGGTGCTGAAAACTTGGAGCGTTCTCTAGAGTCCCTCAAAGAAAAGGACCTTACGATTCGTAAAATGCAGGATGCAGTCACACGTCGTGATTCTGTTACCTTGGCTTTGGTTACAAGTCTAAAAGGTGCTTTGATTGACATCAATGACTCTGACATCGAAGTAAATGTAGAAAAAGGTGTGGTATTTATCTCCATTTCAGATAAGTTGCTGTTTAACTCTGGAAGTTATGTAGTGTCCAATAGAGCCAAAGAGGTTTTGGGCAAAGTAGCCACAGTAATGAACGACAAACCCGAAATAGAATTTATGGTTGAAGGACACACAGACAATGTGCCAATTAGCAACGAAGTATTGCAAGACAATTGGGATCTTAGTGTGAAAAGAGCTACTTCTGTGATACGTGTACTTCAAAACGAATTTGGGGTTTCACCAGAACGCATGACAGCCGCAGGACGTAGCTACTATATTCCGTTGGATGACAACGATACCGCTTCTGGAAGAGCTAAAAACAGAAGAACTCGTATTGTAGTCCTACCAAAACTTGATCAATTCTTTGACTTGATTGAACAAGGCATGGAAGCTGCCACAGCTGGAAACTAATTTCTATTTCTAATAAGTTTAAAACGCGACCTTAGGGTTGCGTTTTTTTTTGGTTAATTTTAGGCATATGAATGGGCTCCAAAAAATTATTTCTACTGATCAAATTAAGGGAGCTGACCTACATACCATCAGTTCACAAAAGATACGTTCTATAGACCTGATGGAAAAGGCAGCCAGTGCTTTTGTACAATACTTGATGACTTTACAGATAGCCAATCACAAAATCATAGTTTTTTGTGGATCGGGAAATAACGGAGGCGATGGGCTTGCCATATGCCGAATGCTCATCGAAAACGGCTTTGATGCCCATGCCTACTTTATAGATACAAATAAAACCCCTACAAACGATTGTAGCGCTAATCTCAAAACATTACACGAAGTCAAAGTGATTGAAAATGAAAGTGAGATTCCTGAATTCAACCCAACAGATATCATCATTGATGCCCTATTTGGAATTGGCATCCGTGGAAATGTTGAGGGACTAATTTCCGACGTCATCCGTGCAATAAACAGTTCAGCCAATACGGTCTATAGTGTCGATATGCCTTCGGGATTGCCCTCAGAAACCATTGCTCAATCTGAAGATGTGGTAAAAGCCGATCTTGTGATTACATTCCAACGCCCTAAAGCCTCTTTCTTTTTTCCTGAGCACAAAACATTTGTTAAAGACTGGATAGCTATCGACATAGGACTGGACGAAGATTATATACAACAGTCAGACTCCAAGACTTTTTATATAAATCATGAAGTTCAACAGTATGTAAAACGTAGGGCGAAATTTTCCCACAAGGGGCACTACGGACATGCACTTTTGATGGCAGGGTCATTTGGTAAAATGGGTGCTGCCCTACTCTCCGCACATGCTTGTCTAAAAAGTGGTGTCGGCTTATTGACCACACATGTACCCAAATGTGGTGTAAATATTATGCAATCATCTCTGCCAGAAGCCATGTGTATGTCTGACGATTCTGAGGAGTACTTAACCCAATTACCTGACATTTTAGTATGTAATGTTCTTGCCATTGGTCCAGGAATAGGCACAGCTACGGAAACTGAAACGATGTTTTTTCAACTTCTAAAAAATGTAAAAGTCCCTAGGGTTATTGATGCAGATGCAATCAATATACTATCAAAAAATTCCGGATGGATGCCGCACATACCTCAAGGCAGCATTTTAACACCACATATCAAAGAATTCGACAGATTGGTGGGAACTTCTTCCCAAACCACAGATCGTTTGATCAAAGCAGCAGAATTTACTGAAAAACACCATTGTGTTATTGTATTAAAAGACGCATGTACTTGGATAATTGATGACAAAGGCCACAAATACGTTCACGATGGGGGAAACCCAGGCATGGCTACAGCTGGTAGTGGAGACGTACTTACAGGTATCATTACAGGGCTGTTAGCACAAGGATATTCCTCTGTAGAAGCGGCTTGTATTGCAGTCTATCATCATGGATTGGCGGGAGACAAAGCAGCAAAAACAACAGGTCAAATGGGTCTTATGGCCTCTGACATTACAAAGCATTTGAAGATTGACTGAATCTGTCAGCCTTCAAAGATTCCAACACCCTGTCGAATCACATTGACTTCTCCCGATGACATATCAACAACGGTTGAAGGTTGGTTGTTGCCGTATCCACTGTCTAAAAACAAATCGATTCTATCTTGCCAATGGACCTCAATTTCATCTGGGTCAGTAGTGTAGTCGATAATTGAGTCGTCATCATGCAAGGAAGCGGAAGCCAGCGGGTGACCAAGTGCATTTACCAAAGCTTGCGTGATTGAATGATCTGGAATACGCACTCCAATGGAAGTCCTTTTACCAAGAGATTTTGGTAGTTTTTGAATCACCGGTAAGATAAATGTGAAGGGCCCCGGAAGGTGGGCTTTAAGTGAACGAAATACGACCGTATCCAACTGACCTGTGTGTTCCCCTATTTGACGTATAGAGCTACAAACCAAGCTTACAGGGGTTTTGGAGGGCTTGGCACTTTTCAATTTGGCCAGTCTGCTGAGTGCTTCTTCATGATACGCATCACATCCCAACGCATAGACAGTGTCTGTGGGATAAATGATAAGACCTCCTTTTTGCAGAACCTCAATGGCAGTGGCAATATGTTTGGGGTTGGGATTGTTTTCAAAGACTTGTAGGCGCATGTTTATAGAATTTCGAGTTTGGCAAAGCGAAGCAGTAAATTTTTCCTTCCTCCATTTTCAAAGTCGATAAGAGCCTTAGCATCACCGCCTTTACCCTCAACTTCACAAACCACTCCCCTTCCAAAACGACTGTGGTTGACCTTGACTCCTTCTCGTATGTCAGAAGTGTCTATCGTTTCGGTTGATTGCGAACGTGCCACGGGTTTTAGCTTGGCTTTGGGAGGTATGGTTTTTTTATGAGACTTTACGGTTGGTTTTTTAAACCGAACCTTGTCTTTTGGACCGTCACCAAAAATATCCTTGTCCACCAAAGGAGTAAAACGATAGTTATCGTCAAACACTTGGTTGTCAATATAATCAGGATTCAACTCTGTCAAAAAACGACTGGGCTCTGCATCGTTGAGTTTTCCCCATCTGTAACGACACTGGGTGTAGGTCAAGGTAGCCCGTTTTTCGGCCCTAGTGAGTGCCACATAAAACAAACGTCTTTCCTCTTCGAGTTCTTCTCGAGTGTTCATGTTAAAGGCTGAAGGAAACAAATCCTCTTCCATGCCCACCACATACACATGTGGAAATTCAAGCCCTTTGGCCAAGTGTACGGTCATCAGAGCTACTGCGTTTTCTTCCTTTTTTTCATTGTCGAAATCGGTAGCCAAAGCCACGTCCTCCAAAAACTCCACCAACGAACCCGTAGCATCTACCAACTCGCGCTGACCTTCAACAAAATCCCGAATACCATTGAGCAACTCTTCAACATTCTCTACTCGAGTGACTGCTTCTGGAGTGCCTTCTTTTTTAAGCTCTTGTACGATGCCGGTTTTTTTGGTAATCAAATCAGCTAGTGCAAAAGCATCTTGGGTAGCGTTGGCTGCCTGAAAACTGCGAATCAACACGGCAAAATCACTGAGTTTGGTTTTGGTGCCAGCGTTGATGTTCAAAGGCAACTCATGCACACGCTCTACCACATCAAAAATTGAAAGATTGTGTGTCTGGGCAGCCACAACAAGTTTGTCTACCGTAGTTTGGCCAATCCCCCGACCCGGATAATTAATGACGCGCTTTAGACTTTCCTCATCTTTGGGGTTGACAGTCAGCCGTAGGTAAGCCAACACATCTTTGATTTCCTTGCGCTGGTAAAAAGACACGCCCCCAAATACCCTGTAAGGGATATTGCGTTTTCGGAGTGCATCTTCGATAGCCCGCGATTGTGCATTGGTTCGATAAAGTACAGCAAATGACTCATACTTGAGCTGTTGCTGCATGGATTCCTCAAAAATCGATTGGGCCACATAGCGCCCTTCATCACCATCTGTAGGACTTCGGTGCACTATAATTTGCTCTCCCTTTTCGTTGGCTGTCCAAACTTCCTTGTCCAATTTGTTTTGGTTGTGGGCGATCAGGCTATTGGCTGCAGAAACAATATTCTGGGTAGATCGGTAGTTTTGCTCCAATCTGTAGACCTTGGCTTCCGGATAGTCCTTTTGAAAATTGAGAATATTTTGAATATTAGCACCTCGGAACGCATATATACTTTGCGCGTCATCCCCAACCACACATATATTCTGAAACCGATCTGCCAATGCCCGCACAATTAGATATTGTGAGTGGTTGGTGTCTTGGTACTCATCAACCAATATGTAGCGAAACCGATCTTGGTATTTGGCCAACACATCGGGAAAACGGTTTAAAAGCTCATTGGTTTTTAATAACAAATCATCAAAATCCATAGCGCCTGCCTTAAAGCAACGCTCTACATAGGCCTGGTAGATTGCACCCATTTGTGAACGGCGTGCTTCACGGTCGGCTTCGACCAATTCGGGGTTGTTGTAATAAGCCCGAACCGTAATCAAACTGTTTTTAAAGGCTGAAATGCGATTGCGAATCTGTTTGGTTTTGTAAATGTCTTTGTCGAGTTTCATCTCTTTGATGATAGAGGCTATCAACCGCTCTGAATCTTGCGTGTCATAGATAGTAAAACTCGATGGATAGCCCAATCGATCGGCTTCTGCCCGAAGAATGCGAGCAAAAACAGAGTGAAAAGTACCCATCCATAGGTTTTTGGCCTCGCTCTCTCCTACTATTTCGGCGATGCGACCCTTCATCTCGCGTGCAGCTTTGTTGGTGAAAGTCAGAGCCAAAATTGAAAACGCGTCTACACCTTGTTGCATCAAATAGGCAATACGGTAAGTAAGCACACGCGTTTTCCCCGAACCCGCACCCGCAATCACCATCAGGGGTCCATCCGTGTGGGTGGTCGGTTGTTGCTGGGCTTCATTGAGTTTGGAAAGATAATCCTGCACCTAAAATTTTTATGTGAAAATATAAATTCCTCAAGTGAGTTTCTATCAATCTCCCTGTGGTTTATCAACAGTTTTCAATGGAAAAGATTTATCTTCGTTTGTATGTCAGATGCCTTATTGGAAAAACCCGTTGACTACCTTAAAGGGGTGGGCCCTAACAGAGCAGAATTGTTACGCAGCGAACTCGGGGTTCACACCTACAAGGACTTGTTGTGTGTATTTCCTAACAGATATATTGATAGAACGCGCTTTTACAAAGTCAGTGAGTTGCCCCAATCCCAAGCCGATGTGCAAGTAGTCGGAAAAATCTCGCACATAGAAACCATCACAAAAGGGCGCCACAAGCGTCTGGTAGCCACTTTTGGAGACGAAACTGGGCAAATGGAATTGGTGTGGTTTAGAGGCATAAAATGGATTCAAAAGAATCTAAAAACAAACACCGACTATGTAGCTTTTGGTCGGCTCAACTGGTTTGGAAACCAATGTTCTATAGCGCATCCAGAACTGGACACAGAAATTTCCCAGAACAAGCAAGGAGCGTTCCAGCCCATTTATCCATCAACAGAAAAGTTGGCCAATCGAGGAATCTCAAATAAAGTCATGCGACAAACGATTGGCAATCTGTTTGAGGAGCTAAATGCCAAGTTTTCTGAAACACTTTCAGTTCCTATTAAAAAAGAATTTCAGTTGATAGACAGGTCTGAAGCACTTCGGGCGGTACACTTTCCAAAGAATCAAGATGAATTGGCCAAAGCACAATACAGGTTAAAATTTGAAGAATTGTTTTTTATACAGCTGCAATTGCTTCAAAAAAAACAACGCTACAAAAACAAGTTCAAGGGCTTGGTTTTTGATAAGGTTGGAGATTTTTTTAATACGTTCTACAATCATCATCTTCCCTTTGATTTAACAAACGCACAAAAAAGAGTCATCAAGGAAATTCGTACCGACATGGGAAGCAATGCCCAGATGAACCGCCTTCTTCAAGGGGATGTTGGCTCAGGAAAAACGATTGTGGCACTACTTGCCATTTTGATTGCTTTGGACAATGGGTTTCAAGCCACGTTTGTAGCTCCTACGGAAATCCTGGCCCAACAGCACTTTGCCAGTCTTTCCAGCCTTCTTGCTCCTATGAAAATTCAAATAGCCTTACTGACAGGCTCAACAACGCAAGCAACTCGAAAAAAACTACACGAAAATCTTGCCAACGGTACACTCAACATATTGATCGGCACCCATGCTGTGTTAGAACCAACCGTAGTTTTTAAAAACCTTGGATTGGCTATCATAGACGAGCAACACAAGTTTGGGGTAGCTCAACGCGCCAAACTTTGGAAAAAGAATGTCATACCACCTCATGTGTTGGTCATGACAGCCACCCCGATTCCGAGAACGCTAGCCATGACCTTGTATGGTGACTTAGACTTGTCTGTGATCGACGAATTACCACCGGGGCGCAAACCTATCACCACAGGGCACCGCACAGACCGTAACAGACTGGCAGTACTTCGTTTTATAAGAGATGAAGTCTCCAAAGGCAGACAGATTTACATAGTGTATCCATTGATTGAAGAATCTCAAAAAATGGACTACAAAGACCTCATGGACGGGTACGAAAGCATCGTGCGCGACTTCCCACAACCCGATTATCAGGTAAGTATCGTTCATGGAAGAATGAAGCCTGAAGACAAAGCTTTTGAGATGAAGCGATTTGTTGAGGGAAAGACACATATTATGGTAGCCACTACTGTGATAGAGGTGGGTGTAAACGTACCTAACGCATCTGTTATGATTGTAGAAAGTGCGGAACGTTTCGGTTTGTCTCAGTTGCATCAGTTGCGAGGTCGTGTGGGGCGTGGTGCCGATAAAAGTTACTGTGTATTGATAACCAAAGAGAAATTATCAGATGATGCGGCTACCAGAATTGAGGCCATGGTGCGTTCCCAAGATGGTTTCGAATTGGCAGAAGTGGATCTCAAACTTCGTGGACCGGGCAACCTGATGGGCACCCAACAAAGTGGTGTCTTGCAGATGGTAATAGCAGATTTGGCCAAGGACAAGCATATTTTGGAAAAAGCCCGCTTGGCAGCGACACGCTTACTACAAACAGATACAAGCTTTAGCACAGATGTCAACGCACCCGTCTACAAGACCCTTCAACAGCTTGAGCATGGAAAAGGGCTATGGAAGTACATTTCCTAATCCAAAAAAAAATTCTTAATCGTATCTTTGTGCTTTATCTGTTTCAATGAAGATATCATATAATTGGCTCAAACAGTTTGTAAAAACAGATTGGGATGCAGCACAAGTAGGAGAGCTGCTTACCGATTTGGGTTTAGAAGTAGAAGGAATAGAAACGTTTGAATCCATACGAGGTGGTCTAAAAGGGCTGGTTGTTGGCGAAGTAAAATCTTGCGAACAACACCCCAATGCCGATCGTCTCAAACTTACAAAAGTAGATGTTGGACAGGAAGAATTGCTTTCCATAGTTTGCGGTGCGCCCAATGTAGCCAAAGGTCAAAAAGTGGTGGTTGCTACTGTAGGAACCGTTTTATACCCTACTTCTGGAGAACCATTTACGATTAAAAAAAGTAAGATTCGTGGGGAACTCAGTCAAGGTATGATCTGTGCCGAGGATGAAATTGGTATTGGCAACGACCATGATGGTATTATCGTTTTAGACGACAAACACTCTGTTGGCAAAGCCTGTTCGGATATATTTGAGGTAGAAAACGATGAAGTTTTCGAAATTGGCCTTACGCCCAATCGGGCAGATGCGATGAGTCATTTTGGGGTGGCTCGTGACCTCAGGGCAGGTTGGCTGCAACAAGGCATCAACAAAGAACTGATAAGACCCAACATCAACGGCTTTCATGTGGAGCTCACCAATGCTTCTATGCGTATTGATGTAGTCGACAAAAAACGTGCACCTCGATATTGTGGTTTGCGGATTTCAGGTGTAAAAGTAGGACCTTCTCCAAACCACGTTCAAAACAAACTCAAAGCAATTGGGCTCACCCCTATCAATAACATCGTTGATGCGACCAACTACGTTCTTCATGAGTTGGGGCAACCGCTTCACGCTTTTGATGCATCCGCAATTTCATCGGGTGTGGTCAAAGTGCAAACCTTAAAGGAGGGCACCTCTTTTACAACTTTGGACGGAGTTGAACGCACTTTAAACGCGGAAGACCTGATGATCTGTGATGGTGATACTCCGATGTGTATTGCCGGAGTGTTTGGGGGATTGCATTCGGGTGTTTCTGAGAAAACTACTGAGGTTTTTTTAGAAAGTGCCTACTTTGACCCTGTGAGTGTACGTAAATCCGCCAAACGCCACGGATTGAGCACAGATGCTTCTTTTCGTTTTGAGCGTGGCATAGACATAGAATTGGTAGAATATGCACTCAAACGTGCTGCGCTTTTGATCATTGAATTGGCAGGAGGGCATGTGTCTAGCAATGTGATGGACGAATACCCCACCAAAGCGAAGCCTGTACAGTTCATGGTACAATTTGATTACATAAACAGTTTGATCGGAGAGGAATTACCTAGACAAACCATCAAGTCCATACTCACCTCGTTGGACATTAAAATCAATAATGTAACCGAAACAGCTTTGGCATTGAGCATACCACCCTACAGGGTAGATGTCACCCGCCCAGCCGATGTGGTTGAGGAAATTTTGAGGGTATATGGATACAATAGCGTCCAGTTCTCAAACAAACTCTCAACCTCTTTGCCTGAGGTAAATTTCTTTGACCAAGACCAATGGGAACGTAAAATCGGTCGTCAGCTTGTGGATTTGGGTTTTTTTGAGATATACAACAACTCACTCACCACGCCTGCCAACGACAACGACAAAGAGATTGTCCGTCTGATTAACCCTTTGAGCAACGAACTTTCTTCTATGCGCACGCATTTGATCGGAGGTGTTGTGGACGCTGTTGTTTACAATGTCAATCGCAGGCAAAAACATTGTAAGATGTTTGAATTTGGAAATGTATATACCCAAAAAGAGGGTGCTTATCATCAATCCAAAAGACTGATAATTGCTGCCAATGGAAACCAACATGAGTCGCACTGGATAGCACAAGACCAACTTACAGATTTTTACTTTGTCAAGGGTATTGTTAAAGCAATAACAGATCGCGCTAAAATTGACATGACCGAAGAAGCTGTGGAACACAGTCATCTTTCTTCGTGTGTGGCTCTTATGCACAACAAACAATGCATAGGCCATATTGGACAGGTTAAAAACGATGTATTCACCACTTTAGATGAAGAAACAAATATTTTTGTAGCAGATTTAGACTGGAATATTTTGACAGAACTTGCAGGGCAACCAGAAGTACGTGTGAATCCTTTGTCTAAATTCCCCTCTGTAAAAAGAGATATGGCTTTGCTTATTGATGATGTGGTTGCTTTTTCTACACTAAAACAGCTGGCTTTTGAGACTGAAAATAAACTGCTTGAATCTGTTCAACTTTTCGATGTATATCAAGGAAAGGGCATCCCTCAAGGGAAGAAGTCATATGGCTTAACCTTTACCATCTCTGACCACAGTAAGACGCTGACAGACAAACAAGTAGACAAAATCACATCCAAAATTTTTAACCGCTACCAAAAAGAGTTTGCCGCTGAACTACGCTAAGAAGTGCTTGTGAGGTTTTTGTCTTTTTTCTACATTTGGATTATTGCTAAAAAAGAAAAAAGATGATGGAATCTGTTGATCTTCACGCCCAACTTTTATCGGTTCGAAACAAGGAAGAAAAGTTATTGGAAGAAGTATATCAAATACTTTCTAACCAAAAATCAGTCAATGCTTTTGATTTTGACAAACTTGAACCCAACCGTATATTTCATTTAGATAACATTCGTGACATTTGCATTGATTATCGCTTACGATTTTTGGATATCAGTCGATTTAAAGGTGTTGTTCCTAAAGCGGCTTTAACACAACAAAAAGCCATAGAAAACACCCACAATACCCAGTTGAGCCAATTAAAAATTATGGCGCCTTCCAAACTATTTAAACTCGACAGTGCGGACGATCCTTTGCTCTTTGCACCCATGGGGAATGATTATTACTATCTGATTCACAAATGGGGTAATGACATGAGTCCCTTAAGAAAAGCTTTTGTATGGCCTTTTAAGAACATCATTACCATGTGTGTTTCCTTATTACTTGTGAGTTTAGCGATAACATGGGTCATGCCGCTTCATTTATTTAACCCCAACCCTACCCTGTCTGATTTCCTTTTGATTTTCCTGTTTGTTTTTAAATCCATAGCTGCTGTTGCTATCTACTATGCCTTTGCTTTGGGTAAAAACTTTAACAGAGCTATCTGGGATAGCAGATATTACAATTCCTAAAAATGTCAACCAACTACCTACTGCTATATTCTGGCAACCTTATGGAAGCGCAACGCATCTGTATTGAATTGGAAGAAATAGGCATAAAAGCCATAGTGAAAGACCAAGAAACTTCAGCAACTCGTGCTGGATTTGCCGTACCGGCTATGATTGATGCCGTAAAGGTATATGTGCACAAAGATGAATTCGAACGTGCCCAAACAGTGCTTTAGGCATACATCTTTTGGCGTAATTCTTTAATCTTAGGATCAGACATATAATCATCAAAAGTCATATGTCTGTCTATAACACCTTTGGGGGTGAGTTCTACGATGCGATTTCCAACCGATTGGGCAAAGGCATGATCGTGGGTGGTGAGCAAAACAGTGCCTTTAAACTTTGCCAAAGCATTGTTAAAAGCTGTAATTGACTCCAAATCTAAGTGGTTGGTGGGCTCATCTAGCATGACCACATTGGCGCGCTGCATCATCATGCGCGACACCATACAGCGCACTTTTTCACCTCCCGATAATACATTGGAAGATTTAAGGGCTTCTTCTCCACTAAACAACATTTTCCCTAAAAATCCGCGTAAAAAGACCTCTTCCCGCTCTTCTTGAGTTTTGGCGTATTGACGCAGCCAGTCTACCAAAGACCATTCGTTTTCAAAAAAAGAACTGTTGTCCAAAGGCAGATACGACTGGTTGGTCGTGACACCCCAACTATAGCTTCCTGAGGCAGCTTCTTCGTTTCCGTTAATAATTTGGTAGAAAGCGGTCGTCGCTCTTGGGTCTTTTGAAAAGACTATTACCTTATCTCCTTTGACCAAATTCAGGTCTATGTTTTGAAAAAGGGTCGTGCCATCGAGTTGAGCACTGAGGTTAATTACGTTCAAGAGTTGGTCTCCTGCCTCGCGTTCCTGCTCAAATATGATGGCAGGATATCTCCTTGAAGAGGGTTTGATTTCGGCAATATTGAGCTTTTCTATCATTTTTTTACGAGAGGTGGCTTGTTTGGACTTGGCCACATTCGCACTAAAACGAGCGATAAAAGTTTCGAGTTCTTTCTTCTTTTCTTCCGCTTTTTTATTTTGTTGTGCACGCTGACGAGCTGCCAACTGACTGGATTCATACCAGAAAGTGTAGTTACCACTAAAATGATTGATTTTGCCGAAGTCAATATCAGAGATGTGTGTACACACCGCATCTAAAAAGTGACGGTCGTGAGAGACAACAATAACGGTGTTGTCATAATTGGCTAAAAAATCCTCAAGCCATGCGATGGTTTCATAGTCCAAGTCGTTTGTAGGCTCGTCCATTATCAGCACATCTGGGTTTCCAAACAATGCCTGTGCCAATAGTACTCGAACACGTTGTTTACCATCCAAATCTCCCATAAGGCTGTAATGCAGATCTTCCGAAATTCCCAAATTAGACAGCAAGGCAGCCGCATCACTGTCGGCGTTCCAACCATTCATTTCCTCAAACTTGATTTGGAGTTCACCAACACGTTCGCTATCGGCATCCGAAAAATCGGGTTTGGCATACAAATCATCCATTTCTTTTTTAATCGCATACAGCGGTGCATTCCCCATAATTACGGTTTGTAGAACAGGATGCTCATCAAAAGCAAAGTGGTTTTGCTCCAAAACAGACATGCGTTTTCCGGGCTCTAAATGAACATTTCCCGAATTGGGATCAATTTTTCCACTTAAAGCTTTTAAAAAAGTAGATTTCCCAGCCCCGTTGGCCCCGATAATGCCGTAACAATTACCGGTTGTAAAAGTCACATTGACTTCGTCAAACAAAACGCGTTTACCAAACTGAATAGACAAATTAGATACCGTCAACATAGGTTGAAATTAAGGTGCAAAATTAAAAAAAAATAGGGCCATTTTTGACCCTATTATCAAATTATATGATTGTGAACTTAGTTTGCCTTATTATGATCTGCCAAAAACTTTTCCAAGCCACTATCGGTCAAAGGATGCTTTAGCAAGCCCACGATGGCACTCAATGGACCAGTCATCACATCGGCACCGATTTTGGCACATTCGAGCACATGCATGGTGTGACGCACCGAAGCCGCAAGAATTTGAGTTTCAAATGCGTAGTTGTCGTAGATCAAACGGATATCTTCTATTAAATTAAGACCATCTGTAGAAATGTCATCCAAACGACCTATAAAAGGGGACACATAGGTTGCCCCAGCTTTGGCCGCTAACAAAGCCTGAGCTGATGAAAACACCAAGGTACAGTTGGTTTTGATGCCTTTGTCTGAAAAATATTTGATGGCTTTGACACCCTCTTGAATCATCGGTACTTTCACCACGATTTGTGGATGCAAAGCTGCCAAAGCTTCACCTTCATTGACCATACCTTCGAAATCTGTGGAGATTACTTCCGCAGACACATCTCCGTCAACAATATTACAGATATCAACATAGTGTTTTAAGATGTTATCTTGGCCGCTAATACCCTCTTTGGCCATTAAAGAAGGGTTGGTGGTAACGCCGTCCAAAATACCCAAGGATTGGGCTTCTTTGATTTGGTCTAAATTGGCAGTGTCAATAAAAAATTTCATGTGTTTGAAAGGTTAAGAGATTATAAATTGTAAAATTTTGCAAGCATATACTCATACCAACGTTGTGGTAAGAAAGCCTTCAAATGTACAGAAAATCTTTGCAGTGCGGGCCCCACGCTATAATGGGGTTTTACACTTTTTTTACACAAGATTTCATATACTTTTTGAGCAACTTTTTCGGCAGATATGCCTTTGTCTACGTGTTCATTCATGTCTTCTAAAGACCTTTTATAGGCTACTTTGTAAGGAGAGTTTTCTAAAATAGGAGCATGAAAACGGCCCTTAGCAATATTGGTAGCTACATCGCCTGGTGCCAAGGTACAACATTGAATTCCGGAGCCTCTAAGTTCCAAGCGTAAACTCTCTGTTGCTCTGTCAAAAGCGCTTTTCGTGGCAGAATACATACTTCGAAAAGGCAAACCAGAATATCCCGCTATGGAGGTGATATTAACAATCCTACCACCATAATGTTTACGCATATGCGGCAAGACATATTTAATAACGCCTAAAGGCCCATAAAGATTGGTGTCAAAAAGATTTCTAATGGCTTTGTCGGGCAATTCTTCAAGAGGTCCCGATATGCCTACCCCTGCATTGTTAATCAATACATCCAAACTTCCGAATTCTTCTATGACCTTATCAACAGCCTTGGAGATGCTATCTGCATCAGTGAGGTCCATTTCAAATAATGGAAAAGGAAAATCGGAGTAGTTGTTCGGGTTTCTACTAGTGCCTATCACTCGATAGCCTTTCTTATACAGTAACAAAGCAGTGGCTTTTCCTATTCCGGAGGATGCGCCTGTAATAAAAACAACTGATTGTGACCCCATAAATAAAAAAAATGGGTAAGCGACCCACATCACACCGCTACGACCGCCTACCCTTGCTGCGTTCCCGCCCTGGGGGATTCAGCAGGAGCTGGTTGTGTAGAACTTACCCATTGCAAATATAATCTGATTTCCATTTTTACGTTAAGTAATTAATGAATAATTTAGTTTGCTCAATTTCTTTTATGAAATACACGCTAATTTTCATGGTTTTAATCCTTGTGAGTTGTAGTTCTGTGGGGCCACAACACTTTCGTTTAAAAACCAATCACAATGTTGCTTCTGTCGGTGACACAGTGTATTACGAGATTGTCAACCCCAAAAGCCACAGTATTGAAAACCTTAAATATGCTGTTAATGGAAAATCCATCGCAGACGACTATTTGGTTATTTCAAATTTGGGAAAACATTTGTTGAGCGCCACCTTTTCATCTGGAGGAACTAACATTAATCTCGAGCAAAATATAGATGTTTATGCCAATGAAGCCCCTGAAGTATTTACATATGAGCTCGTTGCTAGCTATCCGCATGACCCCAACGCATACACCCAAGGACTTGAATTCCACAACGGCTTCTTGTATGAAAGCACGGGGCAGTATGGAGCTTCTACACTTAGAAAAATTGATTTTACCACAGGCAAAATACTAAACGAACTCAAGCTTGACGCATCTTATTTTGGGGAAGGTTTGAGTTTTTATAACGACCAATTGATCCAACTCACATGGAAAGAAAATATTGGTTTTGTGTACAATCCGGATGACTTTACGCTTGTGCGTTCCTTTCAGTACAACAAAAGCAAAGAAGGCTGGGGACTTTGTTCAGACGACTTTCATCTCTACAAAACGGATGGCACCGAGAAACTTTGGACTCTAGACCCTCAAACCTTTGAGGAAGAAGGGTTTGTTGAGATACTCACCAACAACAAATACATCAGCAAGGTCAACGAGTTGGAGTATGTCAATGGGCTGGTGTATGCCAACACCTATCAGTTTAACAAAGAGGTAGTAGTCATTATTGACCCCCAAACAGGTGTGGTGAAAGGGGTGGTTGATTTTTCGGGTCTAAAAGAAAAAGTGACAAAACATGCCCGCTTGGATGTTTTTAATGGGATTGCCTATCACCCACAGCGAAAAAGTTTTTTTGTGACAGGTAAATATTGGGATAAATTGTTTGAAGTCAAAATCTTAAAGAAGCTATGAGGCGTATGATGAAATCTTTGGCTCGTGTGCTTGTGGGTTTGTTAATGGTCCTACAATGGAATGCCTGTGAGCGCGCACTCGATTTTGTACCCGCCCAACCCCAAGATTTGAGCTTTAGCAGGGATACTGTATATCTCGATACTGTTTTTACCAATATCGGATCGGCTACCTACAATTTGCGGGTTTACAACAATTCCTCTGACAACATCCTTATAGACCGTGTTCGATTGGGACAAGGAACCGATTCCAAATTTCGGCTCAATGTTGATGGGCTCAGCGGACAAGCCTTTGAAAAGGTGGAGCTGTTGGCCAAAGACAGTATGTATGTTTTTGTCGAAACCACGGTTGACATTCAAGAATACACCCAAGACAGCAAAGAGTTTTTATATCAAGACCAATTGTTTTTTGACAGTCAATCTGTCGATTTGGTGACTTTGGTCAAAGATGCCATTTTCCTATATCCAGAGAGAGATGATGAGGGCATCAAAGAAATCCTTCCTATTGGTGAAGACGAGGATGGCAACATCGTAGGAATTGAAGGTTTTTATTTAGAGGACGACGAATTGATTTTCACCAACGAACTGCCCTATGTGATATATGGCTATGCAGGAGTGCCTTCTGGAAAAACCGCAGTGTTTGAAGCCGGTGCAAGGGTGCATTTTCACGAAAATTCAGGTTTGATTGCGGCTAAAGAGAGTAGCGTACACGTGCTGGGCACGCCAAGCAGTGATCCTATGGCCATGGAAAATGAGGTTGTTTTTGAAGGTGACAGACTCGAGCCCTTTTTTGACAAAATTCCGGGTCAATGGGGCACCATATGGCTCACTAAAGGGAGTACAAATCATATATTCAAACATACAACCATCAAAAATGCCACCGTAGGTATTTTGATGGACTACAATGACGAGAGTGACCAGCCAACCCTTGTATTAGAGCAAACCCAAATCCATAACAGCAGCTCTGTAGGCCTATGGGCCAAAACCGCACATATCAAAGCCACAAACGCTGTGTTTGGAAATGCAGGCAATCTGTCTTTTTACGGAAATATTGGCGGAAAGTATGATTTTACACATTGTACCTTTGCCAACCATTGGAACCGAAGTTTTCGAAACACGCCGGCCGTAGCACTCGATGATTACGTACAAATATCAGAAACAGAAATTTTTGTGCAGCCCCTTCTACAAGCCGATTTTAAAAACTGTGTTATCGATGGCAACCAAAGGGTTGAGTTTGTTGTGGATCAACAAGGAGACGAACCCCTTAACTTCACTCTCAACCACACCAGTTTGCGATTTGATACTACTGATCAAAGTGTATTATCAAATCCCTACTACAATTTTGAGGACAACACCAACTACCCCACGCTGTTTAGAAACATAGATCCTTCCTTTAAGGAACCTCAACAAAATGATTTTCGCCCGACCCAAGAAAGTGCACTTATCAATAAAGGAAACAAGACGTTGGCTGAAGAAGCGCCCACAGATTTGGCAGGAATTAATCGTACGGAAGTTCCCGACTTAGGCGCCTACCAACATCAAATTTTCGAAGGGGATTAGGCCACAAACAAAGGACGGTGTACCATCATTTGGTGCACACGTTCTCCAACAGAAGCAATCACAGCTTCATCCGTATGGTTTTCAATCACTTCGTCTATAAGGGCTACTATGGGCTCCATATCGGCCTCTGACAAACCACGAGTGGTGATGGCTGCTGTTCCAAAACGAATTCCAGAAGTTACAAATGGCGATTTGTCATCAAAAGGCACCATGTTCTTGTTGGCTGTTATATGTGCCTTTACCAAAGCCTGTTCGGCTTCTTTTCCAGTAATGTTTTTATTGCGCAAGTCCAACAACATCATATGATTGTCGGTTCCTCCAGAAATGATGTTGTAGCCTCTTGCTATCAAGGCATTGGCCATGGCTTGCGCATTATTACGTACTCGTACAATGTAGTGCATGTATGCATCTGTCAATGCCTCTCCAAACGCAACAGCCTTGGCTGCTACCACATGTTCTAAAGGCCCACCTTGGTTGCCGGGAAATACGGCAGCATCCAACAGCGATGACATCATTCGTTTTTTACCGTTCTTAAGTGTAATACCGAATGGATTTTCAAAGTCTTTCCCCATCAAAATCAGACCACCACGAGGGCCACGTAGGGTTTTGTGAGTAGTGGTTGTAATCACATGACAGTAAGGAACAGGGTCATTTAGAACCCCTTTGGCAATCAGCCCCGAGGGGTGTGAAATGTCCGCTAGCAAAAAAGCACCAACAGCATCGGCAATTTCACGAAAGCGTTTGAAGTCTATATCTCTAGAATAGGCAGAAGCACCAGCAATAATCATCTGGGGTTTTTCACGTTCTGCAATCTCAGCGATGTTGTCATAGTTTAAGCGTCCGGTTTCTTTTTCAACACCATAAAAAACAGGGTTGTATAGACGTCCTGAAAAGTTTACTGGCGAACCGTGGGTCAAGTGCCCTCCATGAGACAAATCGAATCCCATAATTTTATCACCGGGCTTAAGAAAAGCATGATAAACAGCCGTGTTGGCTTGCGAACCAGAATGAGGCTGTACGTTGGCATATTCGGCACCAAACAAAGCTTTGGCACGGTCTATGGCCAATTGCTCTACTTCATCGACTACCTCGCAACCCCCGTAATAGCGCTTGCCAGGATAACCTTCGGCATATTTGTTGGTCAGCACAGAGCCCGTGGCCTCCATCACTTGCTCGCTGGTAAAATTCTCCGAAGCGATAAGTTCAATGCCCCCCAATTGGCGTTCGTGTTCGGCTTCAATAAGTTCAAAAAGTTGTTGGTCGCGTTCTAATGACATAGCTTATTTATTGAAAACGCAAATGTATGTATCCGACAAAGTGTATGCAACGAATTTTGGAGGAATCGTGGAAAGTTTTTAATAATATAATCAACATCTATATTGTTTAAAAACGCCACAAAGTCAGCGTTTTAAGCCTTTCAAACGTCATTTTGTCATTTTTTAAATCTGGTATCAAAATTGAATTGAGTATGAAAAAATAAAATATGAACCCCAACACACTCACCACCAAAGCCCAAACCGCCATACAAGAAACACAAATGCTGGCCCAACAAGCCCGCCACGCACAAGTCGATAATGACCACTTGCTAAAAGTCTTACTGGAGATTGACTCCCTTCAATTCTTGTATAAAAAATTAGGGGTAAACAACATTTTGCTCAAACAAATGGCCGACAAAAATTTGGCCTCTAAACCCACTGTTGAGGGAGGACAATTGTCTCTGTCCAGTGAAACCAACAAAGTCTTTACCGATGCATGGACGGAGGCTCAAAAGATGAAAGACGCATTTATTGCTGTGGAGCATTTGTTGTTAGCACTTGTCAAAAACAAATCAACTGCTTCCCAGATATTAAAAGATCAGGGTGTAAACGAAAAAGAACTTCTCAAAGCCATTGAAGAAATGCGCCAGGGCGCACGTGTCACATCTGCATCTGCAGAAGAAAGCTACCAAGCCTTAGAAAAATATGCGCGTAATCTTAATCAAATGGCCCAAGAGGGCAAATTGGATCCTGTCATCGGGCGTGATGATGAAATACGGCGCATGCTGCAGATTTTGACCCGTCGTACCAAAAATAACCCCATACTAGTTGGTGAACCAGGAACTGGAAAGACTGCCATAGCAGAAGGCCTCGCACATAGAATCACTTCGGGTGATGTTCCTGAAAACCTAAAAGACAAACGTGTTTTTGCACTAGATATGGGTGCTTTGATTGCTGGCGCCAAATACAAAGGAGAGTTTGAAGAGCGCCTAAAAAGTGTGGTTAAAGAAGTCACTCAAAGCGCAGGCAACATCGTGCTATTTATTGATGAAATTCACACCCTAGTCGGCGCTGGCGGTGGTGAAGGCGCTATGGATGCCGCCAATATCCTCAAACCCGCTTTGGCACGGGGTGAGTTGCGAGCTGTCGGGGCGACCACGCTTGATGAATACCAAAAGTATTTCGAAAAAGACAAGGCGTTGGAGCGTCGTTTCCAAAAAGTAATGGTCGATGAGCCAGATACCGAAAGTGCCATCTCAATCTTACGGGGAATCAAAGAAAAATACGAAAACCACCATAAGGTATTGATTATGGACGAAGCCATTATCGGAGCCGTCAAGCTATCACAACGCTATATCAGCAATCGATTTTTACCTGACAAAGCCATTGACCTTATTGATGAGTCAGCCTCCAAATTGCGAATGGAAATCAACTCGAAACCCGAAGAACTCGATGCTTTGGACCGTAAAATCATGCAGTTGGAGATCGAAATCGAAGCAATTAAGAGAGAGGACGACAAACAAAAACTCAAAGCCCTACATAGCGAATTGGGCAACCTTAAAGAAGAGCGATCCGGATTGTTTGGGCAGTGGAATGCCGAGCGCGAACTGATTGAAGGCATACAACAACACAAAACAGACATCGAGCAATGGCGCGCAGAAGCCGACCGAGCAGAACGAGAGGGTGACTATGCGAAAGTCGCCGAATTGCGTTATGGCAAAATCAAAGAGCTGCAAGAACAACTTTCCAAAGAACAAACCCAATTGGCCGAGCAGCAAGATGCGCTCGTCAAGGAAGAGGTTACCTACGATGACATCGCGGAAGTGGTAGCCAAATGGACAGGCATTCCTGTAAGCAAAATGCTTCAATCAGAACGAGAGCGTTTGTTGCAATTAGAAGATGAACTCCACAAACGCATTGTGGGCCAAGATGAGGCCATTGTGGCTGTGAGTGATGCCGTGCGACGTAGCCGTGCCGGACTGCAAGACCCCAACAAGCCCGTGGGTAGCTTTTTGTTTTTAGGCATGACAGGGGTTGGAAAAACCGAATTGGCCAAAGCCCTTGCCGAACTGCTGTTTGACGATGAAAACGCCATGACACGTATCGATATGAGCGAATATCAAGAACGACACGCGGTGAGCAGATTGGTGGGCGCATCTCCGGGCTATGTGGGCTATGACGAGGGTGGACAACTCACAGAAGCCGTTCGCAGAAAGCCCTATGCGGTCGTGTTGTTGGATGAAATCGAAAAAGCGCATCCAGACGCTTTTAATGTATTGCTGCAAGTATTGGATGAAGGTCGATTGACGGACAACAAAGGAAGGGTTGCTGATTTTAAAAACAGCATCATCATCATGACGAGCAATTTGGGCAGTGAGGCGATTCAGGAAATATACTCTAAAGAGTCGGACATGGAAAAGGCGTCAGGTTTGGCCAAAGAAGCGGTTCTGGATATTTTGCGTAAAAATGTACGTCCCGAGTTTATCAACCGTATTGACGACATTGTTCTCTTTAGCCCATTGACTAAAGAAGATATTGTCTCTATTGTAAAACTACAGATTCAACTCCTCAACAAACGATTAACAGATCAGCACATCAGCATACAAGCCACAGACGAGGCCTTACAATTGTTGGCGCAAAAAGGTTTTGACCCGCAATACGGTGCTCGCCCGGTTAAAAGAGTGGTGCAAAGTATGGTTCTTAATGAATTAGCCAAACGCCTGCTTGTAGATGAAATTGATAAAGAAAAAGCCATCCTCTTGGATGCTTTTGACCAAGAATTGGTGTTTCGCAACGCCTAAGGGGATTGTTGCTACCTTTGCGGCATGCAAAAGCAGGTCAATATCAAAAACAAACGTGCGCGGTTCGAGTATGAACTACTCAATCAATATACCGCTGGATTGGTATTGACCGGAACCGAGATCAAATCGATTCGGGTAGGAAAAGCCTCTATAGGTGAGAGTTTTTGTGAGTTTAATGACCGAGGCGAATTGTTTGTGATCAATATGTATGTGGACGAATACAGCCATGGTGGCTATGTCAACCACCGCACCCGTGGAGATCGCAAGCTCTTGCTCAACAAGCGCGAATTGCGCAAACTACACAAGGAAGTCAAAAACGTAGGACTCACTATCGTACCCCTCAATCTTTTTATAAGTGATAAAGGCTACGCCAAGATGCGCATCGCTTTGGCCAAAGGAAAAAAGCTACACGACAAAAGAGAAACCCTCAAGGACAGAGACAACAAAAGACAAATTGATCGTGTAAAAAAGAGCTTTTCCAATCGTTAAGGGGTTTTCTAAATTACTTGTTTGCCATGCATTTTTCAGGGGTTGTTTGAATAAATCCCTATATTTGATTACACCCTAAATCCTAACATCTATGAACCATCTTATCATCTATTCACACTACGATTCCGGCAGTTTTTCGTACAAACTCAAAGAGCGATTATTGGCTCAAGCAACTGCTAACAATGAAAACACCCAAGTCATTGACTTATATAAAGACGGCTTTAACCCCATACTGGCAGGTGACACTGTGGTAACCTATACTATCAAAAAATACCAAGACCAACTTAGGTGGGCCGATCACTACAGTTTTGTGTTTCCGCTGTGGTGGGGACAGATGCCCGCCATATTAAAGGGCTTTTTTGACCGAGTGTTTACTCCTGGATTTGCTTTTACCGACTGGTCTGACAGCGCTGAGGGTTTGTTGAGAGACAAAACCACCACGCTTTATATTTCTACCGGCCATTCAAACCCCCATTATCAAGCCAGTGGCATACACGATGCACTACGCTGCATTTTGCAGAAAAGCGTATTTGGACAATGTGGCATTGAGGCGAAAGTCAATTTTTATGGGAATGTTAGCCAAAAAAGCGAATACAGCGACCTTCCCATCGATTTACAAGAAAAATAAAAGTGTTAGTTCTTGTCCTCTAACATAGGGACAAAACGAAAGGAACCGTGTTTTTGTTTTTCGAAATTTTGTGCAGAAGTTCTTACAAATAGTAACATTTCTTGGGTCTCTACTCCCACAGGAATGACAAGCCTACCCCCTACAGCCAATTGGCTTAACAAAGCTTTAGGCACTTCTTGAGCACCGGCCGTTACCAAAATTCGGTCAAAGGGAGCCAATTCAGGTAGCCCTTTATACCCATCTCCAAAAACAATTTTTTTAGGGCTATAGTTGAGTTTACTCAATTGTTTGAGGCTGTATCTATAGAGCGCATGTTGTCGTTCAATGGTATAGACCTTTGCTCCCATCAGTGTCAACACAGCCGTTTGGTAGCCCGATCCGGTACCGATTTCCAACACACGATGTCCCGAAGTTACTTGCAACAATTGGGTCTGAAAAGCCACCGTGTAGGGCTGAGAAATGGTTTGCCCTGCTGCGATGGGAAAGGCTTTGTCTTCGTAAGCATGAGACACAAATCCGCTGTCCATAAAAAGGTGCCGTGGAATCTGCGCCATGGCTTCCAGCACGCGCTCATCTGTGATTCCCTTGGCGCGAAGGGTATCGACCAAGCGTTTGCGCATGCCTTGATGTTTTGGACTGTCAATCATCATGCTAAAAATAACAGAGTTTGCCTAGATTTCACAATAAAATCATAAGAAACCCATTACATTTGTGCCTATGTCAAAAAGAATCAACATAGGCGTGCTTGGCGCCGGTCATTTGGGTAAAATTCATTTGCGAATCTTGCAAGCTTCCAACCGCTTTACCTTAGTAGGTTTTTATGATCAAAATCCTCAAATGGCAAAGGCTGTTGAAAAAGAGTTTGGCTACAAGGCTTTTTCAGATGTTGATTCGCTTATCGACCAAGTCGATGTGGTTGACATCGTAACCCCTACCCTTTCGCATCACACCATGGCCACCAAGGCACTGGTTAAAGGCAAACATATTTTTATTGAAAAACCCATTACCAACACCACAGAAGAAGCGCAAGAATTGGTGCAATTGGCAGCAGCAAAGCAACTTCAAGGCATGGTGGGGCATGTGGAGCGGTTCAATCCGGCATTTATGGTGGCGCAAGCCGCTATCACCAGCCCTATGTTTATTGAAACCCACCGATTGGCAGAGTTTAACCCCAGGGGTACAGATGTGTCTGTGGTGCTAGACTTGATGATACACGACATCGATGTGGTGTTGAGCGTGGTTCAATCGCCTGTAAAAGAGGTGCACGCAAGTGGGGTGTCTGTCATCAGTCAAACCCCTGACATTGCCAATGCACGCATTGTGTTCGAAAATGGATGTGTGGCCAATTTGACAGCCAGCCGCATTTCGATGAAAAACATGCGAAAATCTCGCTTTTTCCAAAAAGACGCCTATGTGTCTGTGGACTTTTTAGACAAAAAAGTCGAAGTTGTCCAAATGAAGGACGCACCCGAAAATCCAGAGGAGTTTGCCATGATTTTGCAAAACGCAGATGGAAAGAAAAAAGAAATCCTTTTTAACAACCCTAGGGTTGATGAAGGCAATGCCATTCAAATGGAACTCGAACATTTTGCTGATGCTATTGAAGAAGAGTTTACCCCCAATATATCGCTCCAAAATGGCGCAGAGGCACTACGAGTGGCTCATGCCATTCTAAATTGTTTTTAATATGACGCTTAACCTACACCCATTTCATGCCCTACGCCCCCAGCCCCAACACATAAAAAACTGGTCTTACAGACAAATCGGTAACAATGATGTTGAGAGAAAAAATGATATTGCTGATTTTTACTCATTGATTCGCCCAGAGGATAACAACCACCACCAAATTAGAAAAAGACTCCATACCTTTTTAAAAGACAGGGTTTTGGTCGAAGATGCCAGTCCAAGTCTGTATTGCTACAGAATCAAACAAAATGACGCTGTTTTTGAAGGTGTTATCGGACTGATGGAGACTAAGCATGTGCTCGACGGCACTATCGTGCCGCACGAGGGTGTGGTCAACAAGCGTGTTAACTTGTTTAAAGACTACCTCAAAGAGGTTATGCTCAATACCGAGCCCGTATTACTTGGACATACAGAAAATGCGGCTTTGACTGAAATCAGAAAACGGTTTTTCTGCAGCAGACCTTTTGCTGAATTTGACAGAGCAGGCGTAACGCATTCGTTGTGGCGCATTGATCACCCTACGATGATTTATCAAGTCCAAAGAGCCTTGAAAGATATCAAGTCCCTACTTATTATAGACGGGCATCATCGTTGTTATTCATCCTTGCAATTGGCCGCAGAACAAGCAGTTTATGACAAAATGCTGGTGTGTTTGGTTCCTGAGCACCAACTAAAAGTGGATACTTTTTGTCGTTTGTTTACGGACTTAAATAACCACCGCCCCGATCATTTTATTGCCCAATTGTCATCAACATTCAATGTGACACGTGTCAATTACTACCAAAAACCCAATAACCCACAGACTTTTGCCATGTACATGGAAAAGTCATGGTACAAACTCCAATACAAAAGCATTGAAAAGAACAAAGCCTTTGACAATCTTCCTACCCAAGTATTGTATAAACATGTAGCAAAACCTTTGTTAGGTATTGAGGATTTGCATACTGATGCTAGAATTGAATACCAATACCATGAAAACAACCAAAAGGGTATTGAAGAGGCTGTGGATTCCAAGCAATTCAAATTGGGTATTGCACATTTTCCGATATCTTTAGACCAAGTCAAGCGTTGTTTGTCTGAAGGCGCTTTGCTCCCCCCAAAAAGCACCTATGTTTTTCCGAAATTGTTAAATGGTTTGTTGATGTACGATTTTAAAGCCCATGATAGCTGACAACCTGAACTCATTTCGTTCTACACTTCCCAAGAATGTTACCTTGGTAGCAGTTTCCAAGACCAAGCCCAATGAGGCTTTACTACAAGCCTACGAAGCGGGGCAATTGGATTTTGGAGAAAACAAAGTTCAGGAATTATGCACCAAGGCAGAGGCTTTGCCTAAAGACATCCGATGGCATATGATTGGTCATTTACAACGCAATAAGGTAAAATACATCGCGCCATTTGTCGGTCTGATTCACAGTGTAGACAGCACTCGGCTGCTAATTGAAATCAACAAACAGGCCGCCAAAAACAAACGCACTATCGATTGTTTGCTTCAAATCCGTATCGCTGATGAATCCACCAAGTTTGGAATGGATTATGACGAGGTCGAAAACATTATTCAAAACCTTTCTTTGACAAACGTGCGTATAAAAGGACTTATGGGTATGGCCAGTTTTACAGACGACCAAGACCAGATCAGAAATGAGTTTGAGGGACTGCATGCCTTTTACCAAAAACACCAATTAATCCAAAAGTGGGATACACTCTCCATGGGAATGAGTGGGGATTATGCTTTGGCCATTGATTGTGGCAGCAATATGATTCGTGTGGGCAGTCGTATCTTTGGCGCCAGAAACTGAACCGAATGTACGCAGTTGTTGACGTTGAAACCACGGGAGGAAAATACGATGAAGAAGGGATTACAGAAATCGCCATTTACCAATTCGACGGCCAAACCATCACAGATCAGTTTATTAGCCTCATCAATCCTGAGCGCCCCATTCAGCCTTTTGTTGCCAACCTAACCGGGATCAACGAAAAGATGCTGCGCAACGCGCCCAAATTCTACGAAGTAGCGAAAAGAATTGTAGAAATTACCACCAACTGTGTGTTGGTTGCCCACAATGCCTCTTTTGATTACCGTATGTTGCGCACCGAATTTGACCGCTTGGGGTTTGATTTTGACAGGGAGACATTGTGTACGGTTGAGCTTTCAAAAAAACTCTTTCCGGAAGTTGAATCCTACAAACTGGGGCGTTTGGTTCGCAGCCTTGGCATTCCTTTGAGTGACCGACACCGTGCTGCCGGAGACGCCCGAGCCACAGTCGATTTGTTAAAACTACTGCTCAACAAAGACGGCGAGAAAGAAATTGTTAAAAAACAGATCAAATCTGTTGATTCGCAGAAAAAACCCAAACATCTTTTACATCTTATAGATAGCACACCACCTAAACTCGGGGTGTATTACCTCCACAATCAGAAGGGAGACATTATTTATATTGGGAAAAGTAAAAACATGCGAAGAAGGGTTAGTCAGCATTTTAGCGGCAATGGAAAAAAGGCCCTCAAACTACAACTAGAAGCCACTTCTGTGAGCACTGAAGAAACAGGGTGTGAACTGTTAGCCCTGCTCAAAGAAATGGATGAGATTCGATTACACAAACCCAAACACAACCGCATGTTCAAGAATCAGTTTGTACGATTTGGATTGGCTACAGGGTTTAGCAGCGATGGCTATCGGTTTTTTCGATTGGAACATTTGAACGAGGATGGGGTTTATGTGACTACTTTTAGAAACCTCAATCGTGCGCGTACATTATTGTTTCATTTTGCCGATAAGTTTGGGTTGTGCCTCAAACACTTGAGTATGGACAAAAAAGAAGGCGCTTGCAGCCATTATAGTTTACAGAAATGTATGGGTGCATGTACAGGAGAAGAGTCTTCAGAAAGCTACAACCAACGTGCCGAGCAGCTTGTTCAGCATTTGGGATTTCCGCATACCGATATGGTACTTATTGACAAAGGTCGTACGCCTGAGGAACAAAGCGTGGTTTTGATAGAAAATGACAAGGTTGCCGGTTTTGGCTATGTAGGACTCAACCACCAAATCACCCATATTGATGTGCTTCGAAACCTGATTTATCCCTTGCCAAACAGCCGAGAGGTACGCCATTTGATTCAAAGTCATCTACGAAAAACCAAAGGCGTTAGGGTCCTCAAACTTGGCTAAAACATATTGTTTATTTTTACACTATGAACAAAACCCCAAAATGGAAACATCGGCTCCATGAAATTATATATGAGGCCGATACAGCCGCAGGAAAATGGTTTGACCTATTGTTACTAATTTTCATTCTCCTCAGTGTTGTTTTGGTGATGCTTGAAAGCGTTCATTCTATAGATGCGAAGTATCACATTTTGTTGGATATTGCTGAATGGGCCATTACCATTTTGTTTACTGTAGAATACATACTTCGTATTGTGGCAGTACAGAAACCATGGCGCTATATAACAAGTTTTTTTGGTATTGTAGACTTGTTGGCTATGCTACCAAAATACATTTCCCTATTGATAACTGGAACCCAAGGTTTGGTAGCCATTCGCGCATTGCGGCTTTTACGGGTTTTTAGGATATTAAAACTTACACGCTATGTAGGAGAAGGGAACGTTTTGATGATTGCCCTTAGAAAAAGTCGACCCAAAATATTGGTATTTCTCTCGGCAGTGTTTATTCTTTGTGTGATTTTTGGTTCGATTATGTATTTGGTTGAGGGAGCAGATTCTGGTTTTACGAGTATCCCACGAAGTGTCTATTGGTGCATCGTGACCATGACCACCGTGGGTTATGGCGACATAGCACCCATTACCCCATTGGGGCAATCTATCGCTGCCTTTATCATGATTTTGGGTTATGGAATCATTGCAGTTCCCACTGGAATTGTGACTGCCCAACTTTCCAGAACCAAAGAAAAAATCAACAACACCCAAGCCTGTCCGCATTGTATGTTTGATAAACATTCTGATAAAGCAATTTACTGTCTTAAATGTGGGGGAAGATTGAATCCGGATGACTAAAAAAATACTCATCACCTTATCGGGTCCCACGGCAAGTGGAAAAACAGCTTTGGCCATCAGGCTGGCAAACCTAGTGAATGCAGAAATTTTTTCGTGTGATTCACGACAGTTCTACAAAGAAATGAGCATAGGTACAGCCGTGCCCAACAAAGAGGAATTGTCACAGGCTCCGCACCACTTTATACAGCACATGAGCATAGAAGAACCCTATTCTGTGGGTAAATATGAGCAAGATGCCATAGAGGCATTGACAAAGTATTTTTCCCACAAAGACATCGCTATTTTGGTAGGTGGTTCAGGGCTTTATATGCAGGCGGTTACAGAGGGGCTGGATGTGTTCCCCGATGTTTCAGAAGCGATTCGAAGCAAACTTGGGGATAGACTTAACACATCGGGGTTGGCCAATCTTCAAGAAGAATTACAACAGTTGGATCCCACCAGATCGGAAGAGCACACGTCTGAACTCCAGTCACACTGGTAGATCTCGTATGC
>CAXRDP010000020.1:0-26308 GCA_964229545.1 Flavobacteriaceae bacterium
GGGATAAAACACATCACCTGGCTGCCATTTGCGCAAGGTAATGGGAAACTGAACTTTATCAGCGTCAATAATAAGTTCGTTTTTAGAATCACTCCTCAATCGCTCTGTCTGTTCGATTTCGATTCGAATCGGCATGTCAATGCCCGCGAAAGGGACTTCCATGCATTCGAGCTGCGGTTGAACTTCTTGGGTGTGCAACAAAAAAACTCCCCTGCCCTTTTCAAGCACATAATTGCCGCTTACCAATGTTTTTCCTGATTGCGATGAAAACAGCTTACTCACTTCTTTAGAGTCGAATCCATATGAACCAAACAACTGAAATAACCAAAAAGGAAGGGGGGTTAGTTTTTGTAATTCATTGAGGTTTATTGAGTGGAAATGATGTGTGTCATCCCAAACAAAGAGTGATTTTTTTAGGTTTTCTGTCATGCCGCCAATAGCATCTGCGGCTACAGCGGTTAGGTCAATACTGAGCAGGGCTTGTCTGAATGCGTCGGGAGCAATATCCCGGAATGCAGGCACCACGTGGTGACGGATGCGGTTGCGCAAATAATCATCTGTGGCATTTGAAAGATCTTCACGCCACGGAAGTTGGTGTTTGTTCGCATAGGCCTGTAGTTCCTCTTTTTCGAAAGGCAATAGTGGACGCAATACCTTCCCACTTTTTGGTGGAATCCCTTTCAGGCCAGCTATTCCAGTACCCCTTGACAAATTGATAAAGAAAGTCTCCAACACATCATCTGCATGATGGGCAGTAAGTACAAAATCGTATTTGTGTGTGTCACACAACTCTTGAAACCAGGAATAACGCAATTGACGGGCGGCCATTTGAGTAGATTGTTTGGGTAGCTTGGTGTCAAACAAACGCGTATGGAAGGTAATTTGATGGCTGTCGCAGTAATCACGAACCAATCGTTGGTCAGCATCACTATCAACACCTCGCAACCCAAAATTGCAATGAGCCACACCCAAAATATTGGTGGTTTTTTGCATCAGGTGCAGCAATACCATGCTATCCATACCGCCACTAACCGCAATCAAAACACCTGCATTGTCAAGCTCCGGAAAAACAGACGAAATATGGCTTAAAAATTTGGGCTCCATACTCAAAACTACAAATTTAAATTTACCGAGCTTGGAGTTTCCAAAACTTCCCTGATGGCTTTGGCTTTAAGCATACACTCCTCATATTCTTTTCTAGGATCCGCCTCGGCTGTCAAAGCACTCCCAACGTGAAGCGACAGATAGCCAGTGTCAGCTCTGTAAATGAGTGATCGAATAACCACATTGAAGTCAAAGTCACCCTCGGGGGTAAAATACCCTAAGGCACCGCTGTACAAACCCCGCTTTGACATTTCGTGTTGGTCGATGAGTTCCATGGCGCGCACTTTGGGTGCGCCTGTCATACTACCCATTGGGAAACAAGCACGGATTGCATCAATAGTATCGAAGGCAGGGTCGAGTGTGGCCGAAACAGTTGAAATCATCTGATGAACTTGCTCAAAGGCATAGACCTTACATTTTTCATCTACCTTGACACTCCCTTTTTTGGCCACTCGAGCAAGATCATTTCGAACCAAATCTACAATCATGATGTTTTCAGCTTGCTCTTTTGGGTCATTTGCCAAACGATGTGCCTGAGCTTGGTCTAAAGCAAGGTCAGATTCTCGTTTGGCGGTTCCTTTGATGGGTTGTGACCATAAAGTATCTCCTTGTTTTTTTAGAAAGCGCTCTGGAGATGTACACACCAAAAAATGTGTGTCTAGCTGCATCAAAGCTGCAAAAGGAGCTTTTGAAACTGCATTTAATTCAGAAAAAATTTGGTGAGGTTGCAGTCCCATTTGATTGGCATACCACTCCATGCAAAAATTCACTTCATATATATCTCCCCTACCGATGTGCTCCAGTAACGAATTGGCTTTGTTGATGTACTCAGTATGAGACATTCTAGGGGTAAGTCGCACTGATTTTACATCCATACTTTCTGATGGAACCACAACGGATTCTATGGCTGCCCAGTCATGATAAGCATTTTCACTATCGGGATAATGAGCCTCAAAATGATTGTCCTTACATATCCAAAGGCGTTTGGGTTGAAAAAAGGTCATATCAGGCAAGCCCAAAGCATCCTTGTGATTAGATACCAAATGCTCAACGTCATTTTTGAGGTCGTAACCCAAGTACCCAAACAACCAATCTTGTTTTTGTGATATATATTGTCTTAACGACTCAAACGACCCCTTTCCTGAAAAGCGAAGTTGAGAAACAGCCTCCACTGCCAAGACACAGTCAAATTGATGGTATTCAGAGGGATACTGATTCGAATCCAACCAAACAGCTTCGGAAAATTGTTTTGACCAATACAGCATTTTGCTTTTGATCAGCTCCAAATCATCGCAGTAAAATCGGGTGGTGGTGCGCTTCAACAGGATTCTTCTTGTTTAATATGTAACAAAAATAACCATTACAAGCTGCAGAATAACTTTGAATTTCTAATTTTTTTGTGATATTTGCACTATGATTACTCAAAGCGTACCTTTTTTTCCACCGCGCCGTCCACGTCGCCCCTTTGGGGGTATGTAATCGTATTGAAGCCTAGGTGTGTCCGGCTTCTTTTAAAATTTCACCATTTTTTAGTTTCATTAAATTTGTTCGACAGTGGAAATTGTCATTGCTAATAAATCGCATGTTCAGCATGCGAAAATCATATCGGAAACCATTGCTACTTCAGCACAAGTGCGCGGCACTGGGATTGCCAGACGAACTCCTGAATATATAGCCATAAAAATGGAAAACAAAAATGCCATCATCGCTTTGGACGGTGAGGTGTTTGCAGGTTTTTGTTATATCGAAATCTGGGGTCATGGCAAATATGTCGCTCACTCGGGACTGATTGTTGCTCCCGAATACAGAGGCAAAGGCTTGGCCAAAGCCATAAAGACAAAAATATTCGAATACTCTAGAGAAAAATATCCGGAAGCCAAAGTATTTGGAATTACCACAGGTTTGCCTGTGATGAAAATCAATTATGAGTTGGGTTACAGGCCTGTTACATTTTCTGAACTCACAGATGACCCTGAATTTTGGAAGGGTTGTCAAACATGTAAAAACTACGACGTGTTAACCCGAACCGAACGCAAGATGTGTTTGTGTACTGGTATGCTGTATGACCCAACGGCGAGTTCAGAGGCTAAAGAACATCCCTATGACAATACCGTTTTGGCAAGGCTCAAAAAAATCAAACAATCCTTATTTCTCAAAAGTAAAAAAGCATGAAACATCCAAGACTGATTGTTAAGATGTTCCATCTGACCTTTGAAAAACATTAAATACAAACAGATGAAAAAGTTAGTCCTAGCCTACAGCGGCGGTCTTGATACTTCCTACTGCATAAAATCTCTAAGCCAAAATGGTTACGAGGTACATGCTGTCAGTGTCAACACAGGTGGATTTGACACGGCAGAAACCAAACAATTGGCCGAGAAAGCCATGGCTCTGGGTGCAGCGAGTTATACGCCCATAGATGCAGTGGCAACCTTTTATGACAAGATTGTCAAATACCTCATTTTTGGAAACGTACTCAAAAACAATACCTACCCCCTTTCTGTAAGTGCGGAGCGTGTGATACAGGCAGTGGCCATAGCAGAGCACGCCCAAAAAATTGACGCCCAATGCATCGCCCATGGCAGCACCGGTGCTGGGAATGACCAAGTACGGTTCGATATGATTTTTCAAATCATGTGTCCAGATATTGAAATCATTACGCCCATTCGTGATCAACAACTTTCTAGAGAGGCCGAAATTGAGTTTTTACAATCTCATGGTGTGGATTGGTCATGGGAAAAAGCTCAATATTCTATCAACAAAGGCTTGTGGGGTACAAGTGTGGGCGGAAGTGAAACGCTTACATCACGCAATCCCCTACCTGAGTCAGCCTACCCAAGTCAGATCACTTCAACCGAATCTCAAACAGTGAGTTTGCAGTTCGAAAATGGAGCGTTGATAGGGTTAAACGGTGAAACATATGATGCCATCACTGCCATTCAAAAACTACAAGAACTCGCATCTGCCTACGCCATTGGCAGGGACATTCACGTAGGCGATACCATTATCGGTATTAAGGGGCGCGTAGGGTTTGAAGCAGCAGCACCTGTGCTTATCATCAAAGCACACCATCTCTTGGAAAAGCACACCTTGAGCAAATGGCAACAGTTTCAAAAAGAACAGCTGGCCAATTTTTATGGCATGCAACTCCACGAAGGCCAATATTTAGACCCTGTGATGCGTGACATTGAAGTGTTTTTGGAAAACACCCAAAAAACTGTGAGCGGAACGGTTTATGTGACACTTCATCCTTACCGATTTACACTCGATGGGATTGAATCTAGCTATGATCTGATGGACAGTTCCTTTGGGAGTTATGGAGAAATGAATTTAGGCTGGACAGCAGATGAGGCCAAAGGCTTTATCAAAATCAGTGCAAACGCCAATAAAATACACCAACATGTCAACAAAAAATAAAAAGACCGTAGGCGTAGTCGGAGGTTCTGGATACACAGGAGGCGAGTTGTTGCGATTGTTGCTCAACCACCCCCATGTCGTTCTCGATTTTGTGTATAGCACCACGCGTTCAGGCAAACCCATCACAAGTGCACATCCTGACCTGCTCGGACAAACTCAATTGTTTTTTTCCAACGAAATCAACCCCGATGTGGATGTGTTGTTTTTGTGTCTTGGACATGGGGTTTCAGGAACTTTTCTTCATGAAAACCCGGTCAACGACAACACAAAAATCATAGACTTAAGTAATGACTTCAGATTGAAAGCAGATAACCACTTTATGGGCAAATCCTTTGTTTATGGTCTTCCTGAATTTCAAAAAGCAGCCATCCAGTCTGCGCAAGCCATTGCCAACCCGGGTTGTTTCGCTACCGCTATCCAACTGGCGCTTTTGCCCTTGGCCGATGCGGGTCTGTTGACCAACGATGTGCATATCCATGCCCTTACAGGAAGTACGGGTGCCGGAATCAAACCTTCAGACACAGGTCACTTCAGTTGGAGAAATAACAATGTTTCATGGTACAAACCTTTTACCCATCAGCACTTGGGGGAAATTGGTGAGACCCTAACCGAAGCTCAAGGCAATCTTCCTGAATTGCATTTTTTACCCATTCGAGGCAATTTTACAAGGGGGATTTTTGTCACTTCTTACACCTCTTTTTCAGGGACAGAGGCTGAAGCCAAGAAGATATATCAAAAATATTATGCCGACCATCCATTTACACATGTGTCAGAGACAGCTGTCCACCTCAAGCAGGTAGTCAATACCAACAACTGTGTGATACACCTCCACAAACACGGAGATCAGTTGCTCATTACTAGTATTATTGACAATTTGCTAAAAGGAGCCTCGGGTCAAGCGGTTGAAAACATGAATCTGATATGTGGATGGCCACAACAAGCAGGACTACAACTCAAAGCAAACGTTTTTTAAAATAACATTCAATGAAAATTGCCATTTTAGGAGCCGGAAATTTAGGCTTAAGCATCGCCAAAGGGCTGATTACCAATAATAGCATAACTCAACTCTATTTGACTCGTCGCAATCCATCTGGCATAGCAGACTGGGAAGAATACAAAAACACCATAGTGACAGACGACAACCGCAAAGCCGTTTCGGAGTCAGACGTAATTATATTAGCGGTTCAACCTGTACAACTTGATGGGGTTTTAAACTCCATCACTGATTTGTTAACCGAAAAACATGTGTTGATCTCTACAGTTACGGGCTACTCCATCGAAAAGATGGAAGCTATCGTGGGTACCCATCAGCACTTGGTGCGTAGCATGCCCAATACGGCCATCTCTGTAGGAAAGTCCATGACCTGTCTGTGTGCCAACGCCAAAGGCAAGTCGCGACTTCCACTAGCAGAAGCTATTTTTAATGGCCTAGGAACCAGTATTGTTATTGAAGAAAAACACATGCGTGCCGCCACGGTTATCTGTGCGTCTGGAATCGCTTTTTGGATGCGATTGATTCGAGCCACCACACAAGGAGGTGTTCAATTGGGGTTTGATGCAGAAGAAGCCATGAAAATGTCGATGTACACAGCTTTGGGCGCGGCTAGCCTATTAATAGAAACCGACTCCCACCCAGAACAAGAAATTGACAAAGTCACCACCCCTCAAGGTTGTACTATTGAAGGCCTGAATGAGATGGAACACCAAGGACTTAGCTCATCCTTGATTCGAGGAATCGTCGCTTCTTTTAATAAGATTAATACCATCGCAAAAGGATAAATATGCCACTATTCGATGTATACCCGCTGTATGATGTTGAGCCCGTTAAGGCAAAGGGTATTTATGTCTATGACAAACAAAGACGTAAATACTTGGATCTGTATGGGGGTCATGCGGTGATTTCTATCGGTCACGGACATCCCACTTACAAAAGGGCCCTCAAGCAACAACTCAATCGCATCGGGTTTTACTCTAATGCCATTCAAAACCCTTTACAACAGCAATTGGCGGATGAAATCATAGAACAGTCTTGCTGTGAGGGCTACCAGCTATTCTTGTGTAGTACAGGCGCAGAGGCCAACGAAAACGCACTTAAATTGGCCTCTTTTCAGACCAATAAAAATCGCGTTGTTGCTTTTAAAAATGCGTTTCATGGTCGCACCAGTGCTGCGGTTGCTGTTACGGACAACCCCAATATCAATGCGCCTTTAAACGCACAACATGAGGTTACTTTTTTGGACTTCAATGATTTGAAAAGTCTTGAAACAACACTCATAGAAGGAGATGTTTGTGCTGTCATATTTGAAGCCATCCAAGGAGTTGGTGGTTTGGACGAACCCACAGAAGAATTTGTGGTAGGCATGGAAAAGTTATGTGACCAATACGGAGTTTGCCTAATCGCCGACGAAGTACAATCTGGCTTCGGGCGTACAGGAACGTTTTTTGCCTATCAAAAATATCCCATCAGACCCCATGTAATTTCTATGGCCAAGGGTATGGGCAATGGTTTTCCCATTGGTGGGGTTTTGGTACGCCCCGACATTGAGGCCAAATACGGCATGTTGGGAACCACTTTTGGAGGCAATCATTTGGCTTGTCGTGCGTCTTTGGCCGTATTGGAAGTGCTAAAGAAATCCAACCTACAAGCCCATGCCCATCAGATGGGTGAATACTTTAAACAAAAGGCGGCTGACATTCCGGCTGTTAAAAACATCAAAGGAAGAGGTCTGATGCTCGGATTGGAATTTGAGCATGAGGTGGGTCATTTGCGAAAAAAACTCATTTATGAGTACCGTATTTTTACTGGTGGCAGTAGTAACAAAAACCTGCTTCGCATCCTCCCTCCATTGAACATAAAAAAGAAACACATCGACCTATTTTTAGATGCACTAAACAAATGCTTATCATGAAACAGTTGCTCACCCTTAACGACGTGCCAGATATGGCACAAATGGTTCAATTGGCATCTCAGCTAAAATCGGACCCCCACGCCTTTTCCCACTTGGGTGCACGTAAGACCATTGGTTTGTTGTTCTTTAACCCGAGTTTGCGCACGCGTCTCAGTACCCAGAAAGCAGCCAAAATGTTGGGCTTAGACGTTATGGTTATGAACTTTAGCAACGAGGCATGGGCGATTGAATATGAAGATGGCACCATCATGAGTGGATTGCGATCGGAGCATATCAAAGAGGCCGCACAAGTGGTATCTCAGTACTGTGATTTGGTTGCGATCAGAGCTTTTGCCACGTTAACTGATAAAGAAAAAGACGAGTCAGAACAAGTACTCAATAGCTTTATCAAGTATGCTTCAGTGCCTATTGTCAACATGGAAAGTGCGACAGCACACCCTTTGCAAGCGTTGGCAGACGCACTGACCCTTCAAGAGCAAGTTGAGAAAAGCAAGCCCAAGATCGTATTGAGTTGGGCGCCACACCCAAAAGCCCTTCCACACGCTGTGGCCAATTCTTTTATTCGAATGATGGCGTATCAGGATGCTGAGTTTGTCATTACCCACCCAGAGGGATATGACCTCAATCCTGATATTGTAGGAAATAATAAGGTAGTGTATAACCAAGAAGAAGCTCTTAAGGATGCCGATGTGGTATATGTAAAAAACTGGTGTGCATATGATGATTACGGCAAAATTCTACGTACAGACGATAGTTGGATGTTGACTGATAAAAAGATGCAGCACACCAATGATGCTTATTTTATGCACTGCCTACCCGTCAGACGCAATGTGGTAGTTTCAGATGCGGTGATAGACCACCCAAAATCTTTGGTTATTGAACAGGCCAACAACAGAACCTATGCCGCCCAAGCGGTTCTCAAAACACTATTGGATGATGCATAAACTTCATGTGGTTAAAATAGGTGGCAATCTGATTGAAAATCCGACCGATTTGAGTCAGGCATTGGCAACTTTTGCCGCCATGGAGGGGCATAAAATTTTGGTACATGGCGGTGGCAAACGCGCATCTGAGGTGTGTAGCAAAATGGGGATCCCTGCCAAAATGCACAACGGTCGTCGTATTACTGACGATGCCGCTTTGGATGTTGCTGTGATGGTTTATGCAGGATTGGCTAACAAAAAAATTGTGGCCGAACTCCAAAAACACCAAATACAAGCCTTGGGCGCCACCGGAGCCGATCTAAATATGATTCAAGCCCAAAAAAGGCCTGTCACTGAAATAGACTATGGATGGGCCGGTGATGTGGTGGCAGTCAACAGAACGGCCATTGATAAATTGGTCAATGACAATGTCACCTTGGTGTTTTGTGCCATCACACACGATACAAAGGGTCAATTACTCAATACCAATGCAGACACCATAGCCGCTGAAATTGCGGCAGCCATGGCTTCACATTTTGAGGTACATTTGCATTATTGCTTCGAGAAAAAAGGGGTGCTCATGGATGTTAATGATTCGGAATCTGTCATTGAGCACATTCAAAAAGACGAGGTGCCAGCACTTCAAGCCAAAGGAATTATTGCGGATGGGATGTTGCCCAAACTCCACAACTGCTTTTATGCCCTTGAAAGTGGGGTGAAAAAAGTATTTGTAGGTCAGACAGACATGTTGAAAAACCAAAACACACTCAAAACCAGTTTGCACCTATGAACCAAGCAGATTTGACAAAAGACGCCATACAGTTGCTCTGTGACATGATAGAAATTCCCTCTTTTTCGAGTGAAGAATCAGATACGGCAGATTGTATACAAGCTTGGTTGGCCAAATACGGTATCGAAACCCAACGCAGTATGAACAATGTGTTTGCATTTAACAAACACCATGACCCCGCTAAGCCTTATTTGTTATTGAATTCCCACCACGACACAGTAAAACCCAACAAAGCCTACACGCGCAATCCGCACAAAGCTGACATCCATCAAGGTAGGTTGTACGGTTTGGGAAGCAACGATGCCGGCGGGGCTTTGGTTTCGCTCATTGCCTTGTTTACCTATTTTTATGAGCATAAAAACCTTTCCTACAACCTGGTTTTAGCAGCTACTGCAGAAGAAGAAAGTTCGGGTCCTAACGGACTGAACAGTCTGTTAAAAATATTACCTGAAATAGATGTGGCCATCGTAGGAGAACCCACTCAAATGCAGTTAGCCATAGCAGAAAAAGGGCTGGTTGTTTTTGATGCGGTTGTCAAAGGTACTCCTGGGCATGCTGCCCACCCCAACAATGACAATCCCATCGTCAAGTCTGTTGATGTGATTCGGTGGTTTGAAGATTTGAAATTCGAAAAAGTATCTGAATCCCTGGGTCCTGTAAAGCTGACCGTTACCCAGATTGCTGCCGGTAGTCAACACAATGTCGTTCCTGCGCAAGTGCAAATCGTATTGGACGTAAGAGTCAACGACTGCTATACCAACCAAGAAATTGCTGATATCGTAGGGCAAGCCCCTTGTAGTGTTACTCCAAGGTCCTTGCGTTTGGGGTCCTCATCTATCAGTAAAAATCATCCCTTGGTGCAAGCGGGTGTTGCTTTGGGAAGAAACACTTATGGCTCCCCTACCCTTTCTGATCAAGCAGCTCTTTCGTGTCCATCACTCAAATTGGGGCCGGGAGACTCAAAACGTTCACATACAGCAGACGAGTACATCTATGTACATGAAATTGAAGAAGCTGTAAAATTGTATATTCAACTGTTAGAAAAAGTTCTTTAAACCCATATTATGAAAATTTGGCAAAAATCATCGACTCAAGTTCACCAAGACATCGAAAGGTTTACGGTAGGTGAAGACCGCCACTGGGATTTGCGATTGGCACCCTATGATGTACAGGCTTCCAAAGCCCATGCCCAAATGTTGGGAAAGGTAGGATTGCTAACCAACGACGAGGTGGTTTTGCTAGAAAAAGGCTTGGACAGCTTGATGGAAGACATAGCATCAGGTGATTTTACGATAGAAGAAAGTTTTGAGGATATGCACTCAAAAATCGAATATGAGCTCACCCAAAAATTGGGTGAAGTGGGGAAGAAAATCCATACGGCAAGATCTAGAAATGATCAGGTATTGGTTGCACTTCAGTTGTACTTTAAAGATGAGATCAAAGCCATTAAAAGCCTCTCCAAAGATTTGTTTGAGGTATTGATGGAGTTGGCAGACGCCCACAAAGAAGTTTTGTTGCCCGGCTATACGCATTTACAAATTGCCATGCCCTCTTCCTTTGGTTTGTGGTTTTCAGCCTATGCAGAATCTTTGGTCGATGATTTGGCAGTACTAAATGCAGCCTATACCCTATGCGATCAAAACCCTTTAGGGAGTGCCGCCGGATATGGCAGTTCTTTTCCGATCGACCGGGAGCAAACCACCAAAACCTTGGATTTTGCCACACTAAAAATCAATGTGGTCGCTGCGCAGATGGCAAGAGGAAAAATTGAAAAAAACTTGGCTTTCGGTATCGCCAATCTTGCAAGTACGTTGAGCAGATTCGCCATGGATGTGTGTCTGTACATGAGTCAGAACTTTGATTTTCTCACTTTCCCACAAGAATTAACCACCGGCTCGAGCATCATGCCCCATAAGAAAAACCCCGATGTTTTTGAGTTGATCCGAGGCAAATGCAACGTCCTACAAGCGCTGCCCAACCAAATGGCCATGATGCTGACCAACTTGCCCAGTGGCTATCACAGAGAAATGCAATTGTTTAAAGGCCCCATACTGCACGCCATTGATGAAATCAAAGACTGCCTGCAAATGACGGCTTTTAGCATCAGGCAAGTGCAAGTAAAGTCAGACATACTCGAAGACCCAAAATATGATTACCTGTTTAGTGTGGATGCCCTCAATGAAATGGTACAGAAAAGTATTCCTTTTAGAGATGCCTATAAAAAAATAGGTGATGCCATCGATAAAGGTAAATTTACCCCTCCCAAAAAAGCCCAACACAGTCATATAGGGAGTTTGGGCCATTTGAAGCTCGAAGCCATTCGTGAAAAATTTGACCGTCAATACTGACATATCGCCCAAAGTGCGGCTCTATTTTCTAGATGCCGTACGTGCTTTTGCTATTTTGATGATGTTGCAAGGACATTTTATCAGTGGCCTGTTGGATCCTGCTTACAAAGATTCCAGTCATTACGGCTATCGTCTGTGGTTGTACTGCAGAGGCTTTACTGCCCCTTTGTTTTTTACCATAACAGGGTGGGTATTTGCCTTTTTGCTGTTTAGAAACCCTCTTCAAGGTCTAACAAACCCTCGAATCAGTAGGGGATTGCGACGCGCTGTTGAACTCATACTTTGGGGCTATGCGTTGCGCCTGAACCTCCCTACTCTATTCAAAGGAAAGCTCAATCCCTCATTCATTCAACCCGATGTACTGCATATCATCGCGCTGGGGTTGGTGTTTGTATTGTTGGCATATGCAGCACTCCATCGCTATAAAAAAATCATGTTTGCGTTCTTTTTGGGTTTTGGCTTGATCGTGTTTTTGACCCAACCCATTTATAGCGGGTATATTTTCGAAAACCTACCGCAGTTTGTAGCCGGCTATTTAACCAAAGGCAATGGAGGGGTTTTCTACCTGTTTCCATGGTTGGGGTATGTGAGCATTGGGGCTGCCATTGCCTGTGTGTTTAAAACCCATCACAACACCTCCAAACTTTGGGCAGGGGGTTTTATGCTTCTAGGTGCATGGCTTATCTTCTCTTCCTCTTGGGGACTGAATCGAATGGGATATTTAATGGATATTGAGCTATTCAAAGATGTAGCAAACAACAACTTTTTGTTTATCCGATTGGGGGATGTATTTGTCTTGTTTGGGTTGTTCATGTTTCTACAACCCTTGTTCAAACACAGTTTGTGGCAACAAATCGGAACCAAAACACTGTCGCTCTACATCGTACACTATTTTGTATTGTATGGAAGTCTAACTGGTTTGGGCTTGTACAAATTCCTAAAATACAGCCTCGATTGGCAAACAGCTATCATGGGTGCCATAGCTTTTGTAATAAGTGTAAGCGGGTTGGTGCTAATTTACTTTAAGAAAGAAACACAGTTTAGACGTGCAATGCGCGGTTTTCTGTGGCGGCTAAAGCAGCTTCTTTTACCGCTTCGGCATAGGTAGGATGCGCATGGCTCATGCGAGCGATGTCTTCGGCCGATGCCCTAAACTCCATAGCAGTAACAGCCTCGGTAATCAAATCGGCTGCACGGGCACCAATGATATGAACGCCCAATACCTCATCTGTGGCACTGTCCGCCAATATTTTAACAAAACCGTCTGTGTCCATACTGGCACGGGCACGCCCCAAAGCACGCATAGAAAACTGTCCTGATTTATAAGAAACACCGGCAGCTTTGAGCTGTTCTTCGGTCTTTCCAACAGAAGCCACCTCGGGCCAAGTGTAAATCACGTTGGGAATCAAGTTGTGATCGATATGCGGATGTTGACCAGCCAAAAGTTCGGCCACCATTACCCCTTCTTCTTCAGCCTTATGGGCCAACATGGCTCCGCGAACCACATCGCCTATGGCGTAAATATTGGAGGCTGTCGTCTGAAGGTTTTCGTTGACCTCTACCTGTCCCTTGTCGTTGAGTGCCACACCGGCAGCTTCAACATTCAATCCGGCAGTATAGGGTTTTCTACCTACAGAGACCAAACAATAATCACCTTCAAAAGCCACCTCGGCGCCTTTTTTGTCTAGTGCTGTAACAAGTACCTGATCGCCTTTGCGGTCCACTTTATTGACCTGATGCGACACATAGAACTTGACACCTTGCTTCTTTAGGACTTTCATCAATTCTTTGGAGAGTGATGCGTCCATGGTTGGGGTGATGCGGTCTGCGTATTCGACCACAGACACTTCTGCCCCCAAACGACGGTAGACTTGCCCCAATTCCAGACCAATAACCCCACCTCCGATAACCACCATGTGTTTGGGGATTTCGGTAAGCGACAAGGCTTCTGTTGAGGTGATGATACGTTCTTTGTCTATCTCAATAAATGGCAAAGAAGCCGGCTTGGAACCCGTAGCAATGATGCTGTGTTTGGCCTCAATGGTTTCGGTCTTTTCACCGCTGATTTGGATATGGGTGGCATCTACAAAACTGCCCACACCTTGAAAGACGGTGATGTTGTTTTTATCCATCAAATAGTTGATGCCTTTGGTGGTTTGTTCTACCACACTGCTTTTGCGGCTCATCATCTGCTTTAGGTTGACCTTAACCTCTCCGTCTATATCAATCCCGTGAGTGGCAAAATGCTTGACAGCATCTTCATAATGGTGAGAAGAATCTAAAAGAGATTTTGAAGGAATACAACCCACATTAAGGCAAGTACCCCCAAGGGTGTTGTATTTTTCAATTAGGGCAGTTTTCATACCCAGTTGGGCAGAACGAATGGCGGCCACATAGCCTCCAGGGCCCGATCCGATAACGGCAACGTCAAAAGCAGACATAGTTTGTTGTTTAGCTAAGCAAAATTAAGACGAAAGTGTGTATAACGCCTTATAAAATGGAAAAAAATACCCCTACCAATCAAACACACGGCTGATGTTGAATCAGAAATACACATCGCCCTCCGACCAGTCTGAGATTGAACTCAAAATAAATAGACCCCCAGCATATTCACGGTTTTTTCCTAACATTGTATTGTGAAGGAAAAACACAACGCACAACCACTCTCTCTCCGCACGGCCCTAATTCCGCTTTTGGTACTCATAGTGCTGTTGGCAGTCAATGTCTGGGTCTATGGAGACGATGCTTTGGGTGGGTCTAACCAGTTTATACTCTTGGTAGGCGGTGCAGTAGCAGCCCTAGTGGGTTTTGCACACAAACACTCCTACAAAACCATGCTCGACAAGGTGGCAGACAACCTCAAATCGGTCACCGGAGCGATTTTAATTTTGTTGTTTGTGGGTGCTTTGGCAGGGACTTGGCTTATTGGTGGTATCATACCCGGCATGATTTATTACGGACTTCAAATCCTACATCCAAGTATTTTTCTGCCCGCTTGTGTGGTGATTTGCGCTTTGATTTCCTTGGCTACAGGTAGCAGCTGGACGACTTCTGCCACAGTGGGTATTGCACTGATTGGTATTGGAAAAGCCCTTGGAGTTCCTTTGGGTATGGTCGCCGGAGCTGTGATTTCGGGCGCATATTTTGGGGACAAACTATCTCCTTTAAGCGACACTACCAATCTGGCGCCAGCTATGGCAGGAGGCGATCTGTTTCGGCACATTCGTTATATGACCCTAACCACGGTTCCCAGTATTTTGGTGACACTAGTGGTGTTTATCATATTGAGTTTTACAATTTCTTCCAGTGGGAGCGCTGATACTGCTCAAATGTTAGCATCTATTGATGCGGTTTTTAACATCAACCTATGGTTGTTTGTGGTTCCCCTGTTGGTCATTGTGCTCATTGTTAGAAAGACACCTCCTTTGGTGGCTTTGTTTGTGGGAACCCTATTGGGTGCCGGCAGCGCTATGATTTTTCAACAAGACGTGTTGGTCAACCTCGAAGGATCACTTTCTGTGGAGTCTAGCTATAGGGTCATCATGGATGCCATTACGGTGCATACTCAAATCGAAACAACGAATCCAATGCTCAATGATTTGTTTTCTTCTGGAGGTATGGAGGGTATGTTGGGCACCATCTGGTTGATTATTTGTGCCATGGTTTTTGGTGGTATTATGGATGGAATAGGTGCTTTGGCTGCCATCAGTCGTGCGTTGTTGTCTTGGGCACAAACGACTTTTCAATTGTTTGCCAGTACGGTTGCTTCATGCTTGGCCATCAACATCACTGCCTCCGACCAGTATCTGTCTATCGTTGTGCCTGGAAAAATGTTCCAAAAAGCCTTTAGAGACCGTGGTTTGGCCCCAGAAAATCTGAGCCGTACACTTGAAGATTCGGGCACCGTCACTTCTGTCTTGATACCTTGGAATACCTGCGGCGCATACCAATCGGGTGTGCTAGGTGTGGGTGTGGCCGAGTATTTTGTTTATGCAATTTTCAACTGGATAAGCCCGTTTATGACCCTGCTATTTGCGGCTTTACATATTAAAATTAAAGCACTTAGGTGATAACCTTTATGTCACTCCTGTGGAAACAGGAGTCTCCAGAAGGTTTAACGGATGCCGTGTCAAGCACGGCATGACATTAGAAACATTGTTACATCCTGTCACTCCCGCGAAGGGAGTCCTCTTAGGGCGTGGAGGATGCCGCATCGGGGTGCGGCATGAAATCAGAAATACCAAAATAAAATGTCACTCCTGCCTGCCGGCAGGTAGGCCTGTGGAAACAGGAGTCTCCAGAAGGTTTAACGGAACCGTGTCAAGCACGGCATGACATCCGACAAGTCATTCTGGCGGGCCAGTCCTAACGTACTTTTCGGTACGGGTGGGCATGACATGCACTATTCTCCAACTGTCTAAAACCTATCCAAGTTCATCACTTTGACCCAAGCAGCTACAAAATCCGAAACAAATTGTTTGGAAGCGTCATCACTAGCATAGGCCTCTGCCAATGCGCGTAGCTGTGAATTGGAACCAAAGACCAAATCATTTCGAGTGGCTGTCCATTTAAGGACCCCTGTAGAACGGTCTTTGCCCTCATACACAGAATTAGAGCTGTCTGTTGGTGTCCACTCCGTACTCATGTCTAACAAATTGACGAAAAAGTCATTGGTCAATGCTTCAGACTGATGGGTAAACACACCGTGGGTTGTTCCATCTGTGTTGGTATTCAAGACACGCATTCCGCCAACCAAAACTGTCATTTCGGGTGCAGAAAGCGTTAACAAATGGGCTCTGTCTAACAACAATTCTTCTGCGTGGCGGTCATGGCCAGCACCCAAATAATTCCTAAACCCGTCTGCTTTGGGTTCCAAAACAGCAAATGAGTCTACATCTGTTTGCTCCGCAGTGGCATCGGTTCGTCCGGGTGTGAACGGAACTTCTATGTCATGTCCTGCATTTTGGGCTGCTGCCTCAATGGCGGCGCCTCCCGCAAGGACAATCAGATCGGCCAAAGAAATTTGCTTGTTGGTGTTCGCCTTGTTAAAGTCAGATTGAATGACCCCCAAGACATCGAGCACCTTAGAAAGTGACTCAGGCTGATTGACGGCCCAATATTTCTGAGGAGCCAATCGGATCCGTGCGCCGTTGGCACCGCCTCTTTTATCTGTTCCACGGAAAGTAGAAGCCGATCCCCAAGCTGTGGATACTAATTGACCCAATGACAATTCAGAAGCAAGAATCTGCTTTTTAAGAGAAATAACATCATTGGCATCTACCAAAGCGTGGTCAGCGGCAGGAACGGGGTCTTGCCAAATCAGCTCTTCTGAAGGAACTTCGGGACCAAGATAACGTGCGATGGGTCCCATATCTCTGTGGGTCAGTTTAAACCATGCACGCGCAAATGCATCTGCAAAAGCCTCAGGGTTTTGGTGAAAATGTTTGGAGATTTTGGCGTAAGCCGGATCCTCGCGAAGTGCAATGTCTGTGGTGGCCATCATGGGCGCATGTCGTTTTGTTGCATCATGGGCATCAGGAACGGCATCTGCGGCGGCGTTGTTTTTGGGTTTCCATTGTTGGGCACCGGCAGGACTTTTACTCAGCTCCCACTCATACCCAAAAAGGGTGTCGAAATAACTGTTGTCCCAAGTAATGGGTGTCGGAGTCCAGGCACCTTCGAGGCCACTGGTGATGGTGTCGACTCCTTTACCTGAGCCAAAACTGTTTTTCCAACCAAAGCCCTGTTGCTCTATGGCAGCTCCTTCTGGTTCCGCTCCAACATGAGCCGTATCTCCAGCACCATGTGCTTTACCAAACGTATGTCCACCGGCGATCAAAGCCACGGTTTCCTTATTGTTCATGGCCATGCGACCAAAGGTTTCTCGTATATCCCTTGCAGACGCAATCGGATCGGGTTTGCCATTAGGCCCCTCAGGGTTTACATAAATGAGCCCCATCTGAACCGCACCCAAAGGGTTTGCCAAGTCTCGGTCACCGCTATAGCGTTCGTCTCCTAGCCATTCTGTTTCAGGTCCCCAATTGATATCTCCCTCAGGCTCCCAAACGTCCTCACGTCCTCCTCCAAATCCGAAAGTTTTAAAACCCATGGATTCCAAGGCTACGTTTCCGGTGAGTATCATCAGGTCGGCCCAGGATATTTTTTGTCCATACTTTTGTTTGATGGGCCACAATAAACGACGTGCTTTGTCTAGGTTTCCGTTGTCTGGCCAACTGTTGAGGGGTGCAAAACGTAAAGTCCCTGCAGAAGCGCCTCCACGCCCATCCCCTATTCGGTAAGTACCGGCGCTGTGCCAGGCCATACGTATAAAGAAAGGTCCGTAGTGCCCATAATCGGCGGGCCACCAATCTTGTGAGTCTGTCATCAAGTCGAGTAAGTCTTTTTTCAAAGCCTTATAATCTAAAGAATCGAAAGCTTTGGCATAATCAAAAGTGTTGGAATAAGGTCTGGTTTCTGGGGTGTTTTGATGTAGGATTTTTAAGTTTAACTGGTTTGGCCACCATTTGGCATTCGATTGGGTACCCGCTGCGGTATGGCGTAGGTTGGTGGATGAAAAAGGACATTTTCCTTGTCCGTTTGAATTGTTTCCGAGATGTTCCATGATAAATTATTTTAAAGGTCACTAAATGTATGAAATTCGACGATTGACATGAACTTGGTGGATATATAATTTTTCTATTAATGAATAATAATTTGCTATACATTAAAAAAATTATTGATTTTTTGTTTTTTGTGAATCATCAAAATTGTGAGAATATGACAATTTAAGTAAGCCAATACTGTTTAAGTTGTCAATAGATTTTATTAAAAATTATAGACTTCATAAACATTGAAATAGCCTATAATTAGATAGCAAATTGTGATGTTTTTTCTTCGATAAAAGTGAATTGTGTAAGATATTTGCAATGAACTCAAAAAAGAAAAATTATGTCTATTGTCGGAAAAAAATTTCCCAATCTCACAGTCAATGCAATGAATGAAATGGGTGACACCATCCAAATCAATGTATTAGAAGAAGCCACCAAAAACAATAAGAAAGTGGTTTTGTTTTGGTACCCTAAAGACTTTACTTATGTATGCCCTACTGAGCTCCATGCTTTCCAAGAGGCGCTGCCTGAATTTGAAAAGCGCAATACTATTGTTATTGGTGCTTCTTGTGATACAGCTGAAGTACACTTTGCATGGTTAAACACAGCCAAAGATGAAGGCGGTATTGAAGGTGTCACATACAATCTTTTGGCTGACAGCAACAGAAACCTAGCCCGCACCCTTGGTATTTTGGACATATCCAATGAGACTTACAACGAAGAAACCGATACGGTTTTGGTAGAGGGTGACAATGTCTCGTACCGTGCTACCTATATTTTAGATGAAGAAGGTACCGTGTTTCACGAGGGAATCAACAACATGCCTTTGGGACGTAATGTGCAAGAGTATTTGCGCTTGATCGATGCCTTGACCCACGTTCAAGAAAAAGGTGAAGTATGCCCAGCCAACTGGGAAGAAGGTGCACAAGCCTTGGAAGCCACTAGCAAAGGAGTTGCATCATATCTAAGTCTAAACTAAATCATCATGGTAGAAGAATTATTAGATGACAACCTCAATGACGTACTTGAAGGAAATCAGAGAGTATTTGTCCAATATTCAGCCGGTTGGTGCGGCAATTGTCGTATCATGAAGCCTAAGTTTAAAAAGATGGCTTCGGAACACCCTGAAGCCAAGTTTGTATTGGTAGATGCGGAAAAAAATCCAAATTCTAGAAAACTGGCCAACGTAGACAACCTCCCCACCTTTGCTGCTTTTAAGAATGGGAATTTAGTCGGTCAAGAGCAGACCAACAAGTTGGAGGTGCTTAAATCTTTCGTCGATGCGTCTTCCCTTAATTAAGCATTTAAGCTTATTTATTGAGCAAAACGATGTGGATTTTGTCATCGAAGCGGCCGAAACACTGGAAGCTTTGACAGAAGCTCCCGGTATCAAAGATGAAGAATTGGATGTCATTGGCGAACTCATATCCAATATGTACGGAGCCATAGAGGTCCAATCTATGATTGATGCCGGCACAGATCGCAAGCTAGCATTGAAGGAGTTTATGAGTCGGGTGTTGGGTTCTATCGATCAATGACAACTGCAAGACCCAAAGCAAACCCGCCCTGTGCGGGTTTTTTTATTCCTTATTTTTCTCTGGTCGAATTATTGTTATTTTTGTGATGCATGGCAAAAACATCTCTTTCAGACAAGACCGCTTCAAATCGGCAAAAACAAATTTTGTTGGGCGGGCTGCTTATCCTTATATCTTTTTTGGTTTTGGCCTCCATGATTTCTTATTATTCAACCTGGCAAAACGACCAAAGCCATTTGGACACTTTCTTTGACCGCTCTGTTGTCAATGACAACGCCGTTAACAAACTGGGGGCTGTCATTGCTCATTTTTTAGTGTATCAATTTTTAGGTATGGGCGCTTTTATTCTGACAGGCATGTTGTTGGTGACCGGCACGCGATTATTTGTGGGGGCTTCTACCCAGCGTTTGTGGGTACAATGGAGTTGGGCCATGGGAGTAGGTTTATGGATTTCCCTTTTTATGGGATTTTTGATACCTAGCCAACCCTTACTTGGCGGTATGGTAGGATTTGAAATCAGTCAATTCTTGATGGCCTATATTGGTGTTTTGGGTGTGGCCGGACTGTTGGTGTTCGGGCTGACTGTATTTGTAGTGTTACAACTCAAAATTACACCCGAAAAAATATACAACAATTTTAAAAGACCAGAACAGCCCGAAAAAACAGACATTGGTTTTGAAGAAGAAGAACCTACTGCTGAAATTCAGTTAGACGTAGCGCCTGAAGAAACACAAAAAAAGGAATCCACAAACAACATATCAAAAACCAAAGAATCTGAGGATATTAAATTAACCATCGACCCATCTGAGGAAGATGAGCCTGAGGTGAAGTTGGCTAAAAGATTGGTTGAAGATTACGGAGAGTTTGACCCCACATTAGAACTCAAAAAGTTTCGATTCCCCACCCTTGAACTTTTAAAGTCCTACAACCAAGAGGGAATTACCATCAACGAATCAGAACTGGAAGAAAACAAAGAACGCATTGTTGACACCCTTAAGAACTACAACATAGGCATCGCTGAAATCAAAGCGACCATTGGTCCAACCGTGACTTTATACGAAATCATTCCTGCTGCAGGGGTGCGCATTTCTAAAATCAAAAACTTAGAGGACGACATAGCGCTGTCTTTATCCGCATTGGGCATACGCATCATAGCCCCTATCCCTGGAAAAGGTACCATAGGAATCGAAGTGCCCAACAAAAAACCAACCATTGTTTCTTTTCGTTCTGTGGTGGGTTCCAAGGCATTTCAAGAAGCCGAAATGGAATTGCCTTTGGCTATGGGAAAAACCATAAGCAACGAAACCTTTGTGGTGGACTTGGCCAAAATGCCTCACTTATTGATGGCTGGCGCCACAGGACAAGGAAAATCGGTGGGGCTAAACACCATACTGAGTTCATTATTATACAAAAAACATCCATCAGAAATCAAGTTTGTGCTTGTAGACCCAAAAAAGGTAGAACTTACCTTATTCAATAAAATTGAAAGACACTATTTGGCAAGATTGCCCGAGATGGAGGACGCCATTATCACAGACAATCGCCAAACCATAAACACGTTAAACTCTTTGTGTGTGGAGATGGACAACCGCTACACCATGCTCAAAAATGCCATGTGTCGCAATATCAAGGAGTACAATGCTCGCTTTAAACAAAGAAAACTCAACCCCAACGACGGGCATGCATTTCTCCCCTATTTGGTATTGATAATAGATGAGTTTGCGGACCTGATCATGACCGCTGGTAAAGAAGTAGAAACCCCTATCGCACGATTGGCGCAGTTGGCCCGAGCTGTGGGGATCCATTTGATTATCGCCACCCAGCGACCTTCTGTCAATGTTATTACCGGCGTTATTAAAGCCAACTTCCCGGCTCGAATAGCTTTTCGGGTAACTTCGCGTGTGGATTCACGTACGATTTTAGACAGCGGAGGAGCCGACCAACTCATCGGACGTGGAGACATGTTGTTTACACAAGGAAATGAGCTGATTCGATTGCAGTGCGCGTTTGTAGACACGCCAGAAGTTGAAAAAATAACCGAATATATTGGCTCACAGCGTGCCTACCCTAGTGCGCACTTATTACCTGAATACGTAGGCGATGAGGCCACCTCCAAACTGGACAACAATATTGAAGACAGAGACCCTATGTTTAGAGAAGCTGCAGAGGTGGTTGTCAATGCCCAACAAGGTTCGGCATCTTTATTGCAACGCAAACTCAAACTGGGCTACAACCGTGCGGGTAGAATCATTGACCAACTCGAGGCGGCAGGCATAGTGGGACCTTTTGAGGGCAGCAAAGCCAGAGAGGTATTGTTTAGAGACGTGATTGCTTTACATGAATTTTTAGAAAAAGAAAATGAGAATTAATACGAAAAGCATTCTTATTTGGTTTGTTGCATCACTTGTTTTGACTCTACAAGCTCAAAATGACACCCAGGCTAAAAATTTATTGGACGAAGTTCGAATCCAATATGAGTCCTACAAATCTTTAGACCTCGCTTTTATCTATAAATTAAGCAACCGCAAAGAAGGAATTGACCAGCGTGCCGAGGGCACCCTGATGGCTTCAGGAGACCGATACCAGCTCAATATCATGGGTGTAAAACAGATTTTTGACGGAACCATGTTATACACCATTATTGATGAAAACGAAGAAGTCATGATACAAGAGGGGGCTGACGAAGAAGGTACCGTGAGTCCAAAACAACTGTTTGATTTTTACAGCACAGGCTATCGTTTTCAGTGGGACATTCTTCAAAATGTTTCGGGAAGAAAAATCAGATATGTCAAACTGATTCCTATTGATCCTGAAAGTCAAACCAAATACCTGCTTGCTGGAATTGACATCCATAAAAAACAACTCTATCGACTGATTGAAGTCGGTGTGAACGGAACAGAAACCACCATTACCATCAGCAAATTTGCTGTAAATAAAGATCTTCCAACCAATGCTTTTGTTTTTGATGAACAGGCCTACTCGGATTATTATATAGACCGCTACTGAGATGATACCTATTGTTGACCGCTATATAGCTTCTAGGTTTCTAAAAAACTTTTTTAGTTTTTTTTTCATCTTGATGTTGATATTCATCATACAAACCATCTGGATTTTTATTGATGAGTTTGCAGGAAAAGGGTTGGACATCAGTGTGATTTTAAAGTTTTTACTCTATTACTCCCCCAAGCTCATTCCGTTGGTGCTGCCGCTAACTGTGCTGCTAGCTTCTATTATGACATTTGGAAGTCTGGCTGAACATTACGAGTTTGCTGCCCTAAAATCTGCTGGTATATCATTGATGCGTGCCATGCGCAGTGTATTTGTCATTAGTTTATTGCTCAGCGGATTGACTTTTTATATGACCAACACAGTCATCCCATTTGCGGAATTTAAAACATACAACCTTCGAAAAAATTTAGCCAAAATGAAACCTGCATTGGCCATTGCTGAAGGAATGTTCAATGACATGGGGGCTAGTACCATCAAGGTCAGCGACAAATACGGCCCTGATGACAGACTGTTGGAAGATGTAATCATACACGAAAAATCAAAATCCGAAAAAAACAACATAGTTATCAAAGCAGACAAAGGAGAACTCAAAGACGCAGAGATCACTGATGGTCTTCAATTGGTGTTGTATGATGGCAACCGTTACGAAGAAATTGTAAATCGAAAAAGACGTAGCAATCAAAACAAACGCCCTCATGCGCGTGTTGCTTTTGAAAAATATACCATGAATATTGATTTGCGCGACTTTAACAATGTAGACCTAGATGAGATCAAATACAACAACACTTTTAAGATGCAAACGGTTTCAGAATTGGCCTTTAGCATTGACTCTTTGGAGCAACAATACGCCGATGAGGTCGATGGTTTTGTGCGAACCACCTACATACGAACTGGAGCCAAAAATATCCACTCTCAAAAAGATTCATTGGTCGCATACGCAGGTCTGAAATCATTCGTTGCACCCTACACAAACAACATGCAAAATTCGATTGTACGGCAAGCCAAATCAACACTAACCTCCCTAAAAAGCAATCTAGATCAGCAGAAAAAAACATTTTTTTTTAGAGAAAAAGTCATCAATCTTCACGCCATCTACATGTACGATAAGTACATCATCGCATTTTCTGCCTTATTGATGTTTTTTGTAGGCGCACCACTTGGTGCTATTATAAGAAAAGGAGGTTTTGGACTGCCTGTAGTACTTGCATTGATTATTTTTCTTACCTATCATTTTGCGGGTACTTTTTTTAAAAATAGTGCAGAAGACGGCAGTATCGGAAACCTTATGGGTACTTCGGTTACATCGGTAGTATTGCTGCTTTTTTCTTTGAGTTTGGTGCGCCGTGCAAGTGCAGACAAAAGTGTGTTTAGCTTATCCAATGCGTTGCATCGTATCAAAAATGGGATTGACATAAGCAGTCAAATGGCTACAAGTTTGGGGAAACGTATATTTGCAAAAAAATAGCCTATGTCGTCCCCACAGCAGATTGCATTTGATTCCATCGAAGATGCCATAGCCGATATCAAAGAAGGTAAAATCATCATTGTAGTTGATGATGAAAATCGAGAAAATGAAGGGGATTTTGTTGCCGCTGCAGAATGTGCCACGCCTGAGCTTATCAATTTTATGGCCCAACATGGTCGCGGGTTGATTTGTACCCCGCTCGCAGAGTCTTATTGCACCAAACTTGATCTCTATCCCATGGTGCAAAACAACACAGACCCTATGGGAACAGCATTTACAGTTTCTGTAGATCTTAACGGAAATGGAGTAACATCAGGGATTTCTGCCTCAGACCGTGCCAAAACCGTTCGGGCTTTGGTGAATAAGGCCTCAAAACCTACTGATTTTATACGTCCCGGACACGTATTTCCCCTAACAGCTAAAGAAGGTGGGGTTTTAAGGCGCACAGGGCACACAGAAGCTGCGATTGACTTTGCGAGATTGGCTGGATTTAAGCCTGCCGGCGTGATTGTTGAAATCATGAACGAGGACGGCAGCATGGCCAGGTTGCCTCAACTGAAGCAAGTCGCTGACAAATACAACCTTAAATTGGTTTCTATTGAGGATTTGGTTGCCTATCGAATGAAGCACGATAGCCTTATCGAAATGGTAGAGGACTTCCCCTTAGACACGCGTTTTGGAACCTTCAGATTGCGAGCGTTTCAACAAAACACCAACAAGCAAATTCATTTGGCATTGACTTTGGGTGAATGGAAAGACGGAGATCAGGTACTGACACGTATTCAATCGATGAAAACCCCACAAGATTTATTAAAAAACCTACTTTTTGGTCAAAGTGCTGCTTTGGATAAGGTGTTCGAAAAAATCAAATCGCACGGTAGTGGGGCTGTGTTGTTCATCAACCCACCTGATGACGCCACCCAATTTGTTAGACAATTGAACGACCTCAAGTCAAAAAATCAAAGTAAAGAGAGTGTAAGCACCTATATGGACGATAAAGATTTCGGTATCGGGGCACAGATGTTGCACCAGCTCCAAATCCATAAATTATCTTTGTTGACCAATAGTGAGCGTACCAAACGCGTGGGCATTGGCGGTTACGGAATTGAAATCTCGGATTGGGTTACGTATTAAAAAAACCAGAGTTTTATTGACATAATAATAACCATTAAGACCATAAAAATTTTGATGATGCCCTCCCCTTTATTTACGGAATAGCGAGATGCTGTCCAAGCACCCAAAGAAGTGCCACCGGCCAAACAAAAACCGTAAATCCAATGTACATTCCCGCTTAACGCAAAAGTGGCCAAAGCTCCTACAGAATACACAAATACCACAGCTACTTTTGTCGCGTTGACACGCACCAAATTCATGCGGTTGAAAAAATTCAAAAACAGCATGATGATAAATCCGATTCCGGCATTGATAAAACCTCCGTAAATACCAATAAAAAAGAATGCGATCATAGAAATCCAAAGGTGCTTTCCATAAAGTCTTTCTACAGCATTTTGGGTAGAAAACTTAGGTTTAAAAACCATCGTCATTACCACCATAATCATGATAATAGCCAGAATGCGATTAAACAAATCACCGCGAATATCAATGGCTATTTTGGCACCAATCAACGCGCCTAATAGGGCAGCGATGCCCAAATACGAACTAAAAGGTTGTGAAGAAACTTGTTTGCTTCGGTAGCCCATAGTAGCTGATAATGAGGAAATCACAATTCCGATGCGGTTGGTTCCATTGGCTACTGCGGGGGGCAATCCCAAAAAAATCATCAAGGGTAAGGTGATCAATGATCCCCCACCAGCCATGGTGTTGATAAAACCAGCGAAAACACCAGCACCAAACAACAATAATATTTCATGAAGCTCAATCATGACACACAAAAGTTCAAATGTAATCAAATGAAATAGGGTTTGGGATGGCTTTTGTAAGAAAAAAAAGCGCACTATATTTGCGCCCCGAGGAGAAATGGCAGAGTGGTCGAATGCGGCGGTCTTGAAAACCGTTGAGGGTCACACCTCCGGGGGTTCGAATCCCTCTTTCTCCGCAAAAAAAACCAAGTGTGGAAGCACTTGGTTTTTTTATGCTTGCTGAATTATGATTAACTTTACTACAAATCATATATGCAAAACGCCTACGACATTCTTCTTCTTATTGGTGCCGGTGTTTTTGCGGGCTTTGTCAACACCAT
>CAXRDP010000021.1:0-30563 GCA_964229545.1 Flavobacteriaceae bacterium
ATTGACATGCCGATTCGAATCGAAATCGAACAGACAGAGCGATTGAGGAGTGATTCTAAAAACGAACTTATTATTGACGCTGATAAAGTTCAGTTTCCCATTACCTTGCGCAAATGGCAGCCAGGTGATGTGTTTTATCCCATTGGAATGCGGGGCAGCAAAAAAGTGTCTAAGTTTTTTAAGGATCAAAAATGGAGTGTCAAAGAAAAAACGGCACAATGGTTGCTATGTAACGGCAACGATGTTATATGGATTGTCGGGCAACGCGCTGACAGAAGATTTTTAAGTGAAAATAAAACCCAGAAATTAAAATTCACCCTTATATGAAGCCTATTCTTATTGCATGCTTAACTTTTTTTACGGCCCTTGGTTGGGCACAAAACCCGGTTCAATGGAGTACTCAAGCACGAAAAACCAGTGATACGACTTACGATTTGGTCATACGTGCTGATATTGAACCCAAATGGCATTTGTATGCACTTGAAATGCCAGAAAATGGCCCTTTGCCCACTGAGTTTAGTTTTTCAGAGGTTAACTTGGTTGGTAAGCTAACCCATTCTGATCTTAAAACCGATTACGACCCCATTTTTGAAACCGAACTGGATTTCTTTGACTTGGAGGCAGTTTTTTATCAGTCCGTAGAATTAGAAGATGTTAACGCAGAAAACATTGAAGTGGAGGTAGTCTATCAGGCCTGTGATGATAAACTCTGTATTTTTAGACAAGAAACCCTAAGTATCAATCTTTCTGGTGCTACAGAGGCGCAAGTTTCAGAAGATTTGACTGCTTTGACAGCCGAATCAGCCCAACTTCTCTCTATAGAACTCAAAAACACCGAGCTGATTTCCCAAAGTATGGGAGAAGAAGCGGATGCATCTGGAATGTGGCAATTGTTTGTGTTGGGTTTTCTAGGCGGTCTGATAGCTTTGCTCACACCTTGTGTGTTTCCTATGATTCCTTTGACGGTATCGTTCTTCACCAAGCAAAGCGGTAATAAAGCTCGTGGAGTGAGCAACGCGGTGATGTATGGTTTTTTTATTGTGTTGATTTATTTTTTACTCAGCATGCCTTTCCATTTTTTGGACAGTGTCGACCCAGAAATCCTTAATACCATCTCCACCAATATGTGGCTGAATGTGTTTTTCTTTGCGATTTTCGTCTTTTTCGCCTTCTCATTTTTTGGGTATTACGAACTCACCCTACCATCGTCATGGGCCAATAAAATCGATTTTGCTTCTAACCGTACAGGGGGTGTGATCGGTATTTTCCTTATGGCACTGACTTTGGCGATTGTATCTTTTTCATGTACCGGTCCCATCTTGGGTTCGCTTCTGGCGGGCTCATTGAGTTCCGATGGGGGCGCCACTCAGCTCAGTATGGGTATGACGGGCTTTGGACTGGCATTAGCGCTTCCCTTTGCGCTGTTTGCATTGTTCCCCAATTGGCTGCAATCCCTTCCCAAATCTGGTGGTTGGATGAATACCACCAAAGTGGTGTTGGGCTTTTTGGAGTTGGCTCTGGCACTTAAATTCTTGTCCAACGCCGATTTGGTATCGCATTGGGGCCTACTTAAAAGAGAAATATTCATCGGACTCTGGGTGTTGATATTTGGACTTATGGTCTTGTATCTTTTCGGGGTGATTCGCTTTCCCCACGAGCCTAAAAAATCTAAAATAGGAGTGGGGCGTATGGGATTCGGTATTCTCTCTTTTGCGTTTATGGCCTATTTGGTGCCGGGCGTATTGCCCGATTCTGGTAACAACCTCAGGTTGTTGAGCGGTTTTCCACCTCCTACTTTTTACAGTGTATATCCTCAAGATTCAGATTGCCCTTTAGGCTTTGATTGTTACAAAGACTTCGAAGAGGGACGCATGATGGCCATGCTACAACAAAAACCCATACTGTTGGATTTTACGGGCTGGGCTTGTGTCAATTGTCGTAAAGTGGAAGAAAACGTTTGGAGTGACCCTGAAATTTTTAGAATGATTGACGAGGAATTTGTTTTGATTTCCCTCTATGTAGACGATCGAAAAACCCTTCCCGAGGACGAACAATTTACCCTGACGTATCAATCCGGACGAGAGCGACTTATAGAAACGGTAGGGCAAAAATGGGCGGCTTTTCAAGCGATCAATTTTCAGTCGGTAGCCCAACCGCATTATATCATGATGATGCCCGACGGCACCCTGCTGGGGCCTCCCCAACAATACACAGATATAGCGACCTATAAGGCTTGGTTAAAGAATGGGTTGGAAAAGGTTCCCAATCAAGATTGGGGCATTACGGATCTGTAATTTCCACCATAATAAAGCAAGGGTGCGCCTTTTGTAAAACCACCCGAATTGACACGTGCCACATAGATATGATGGTCACCACCAGCATGAACGGCTTCGATTGTGCATTCCAGATGCGCCAAAGTATCCGCTAGCACAGGCGCGGGATTTTCCTTGGTGAGCGACACGCCATCATAGCGCTCCGCTGTACTGAGTTTGGGGTTGGCAAAACGATTGGAAAGCTCCTTCTGTTGCTCCTTTAAAAAATTGATGGCCACCACACCGCTTTGTCGAGCCGGTTCGTTAAAGCGCGCTTGACGATCCACACAAAACAATACCAAAGGCGGCTCAAGTGAAACAGAGGTAAAAGAATTGACGGTGAGTCCGTAGTGTTGCCCTTTGTGCGTTGTGGTTATCACAGCTACACCAGTGGCAAACTGACCACAGATAGTACGAAAGTCTTGTGTATTCATGGCTGCAAAGAAAACAAACCTTAAGGGGAAGGGAAAGGGTTTGGCTGATTTTTTATGTAAATCCCCATGGGTTATTCAAAATGTAGTAAATTTCAAATTTGTGGTTTGGCGTAAAATTTGTAGATTTGGTATTGTCTCAAATCTATTTATAATGTCATCTATTTTTCGTCTTTTAAGCTGTTTAATTATTTACTTTTTAAGTCTTCCTACAGAAGCTCAAATCTGGAAATATAGTGAAGTACTTAATCCCAAAACCGACCCTGACCTCATAGCTCTTGAAAAAGGTCAAGAGCCCCAAGTTATTCGATTTAATTCTTTTTCTGAATTTGAAGAAAACATCCAGTTTTTAGCACAGAGGGGCTATGTAATGGTAGGACTGTATTTAGGCCACCCCTCTTTCAAAGAATCTAAAAACAAATCCAGGGCTTTAAAAGCTGGTATCAAAGCCGGAGCTACTATGATTTTGACTGACAGTTTTTTAGAATCACATTATTATGCACTAAGTAAAAACCAGTTGACCTTAATTCAAAAAAATCTTCAAACACCTCCCACTTCAAGTCAAGTGTCAGTCCAAAATAATATAGGCACTACCCCAAAACCCAAGTTGGGTATACAGTACCGAGATTTAACGATTGAAGAACGCCAAGAAAATGAGCGCAATTCCGGAGTGTATGTCGTTGATGTTATTCGAGACATGCCAGCATACGAATCCAATATCATTCCAGGTGATGTGATTATCGCTATCAACAGTTTACAAATAAAAAACATGTCGCAAGCACAACCCTTATTTGAAGCCATTGATACTAAAAACGATGTAAAAATCAGGCTAATTCGTAATGGAGAGGAAAGAGAAATCGTTGTGAAATTCAACTAAAGATTTTCAAAATCATGCTCACCCAAGTCTATGCCGGTGCCGTCTATGGTATAGAGGCACATCCTGTTACCATTGAAGTTCATATCGACAAAGGCATTGGCTACCATTTGGTAGGTCTGCCTGACAATGCTGTCAAAGAAAGCAACTACCGCATCGCGGCCGCACTGGCCAACTGTGGTTACAAATTACCGGGCAAAAAAATCACCATCAATCTGGCACCTGCCGATTTGCGTAAAGAAGGGGCAGCCTTCGATTTGCCCATTGCTATTGGGATATTGGCAGCCTCAGGACAGATACAGTCCGATATGTTGAGTCAGTGTAGCATCATGGGAGAATTGGCTTTAGACGGGGGCTTACGTCCCATTAAAGGCGTGTTGCCCATAGCCCTACAAGCCCATGCCTCAGGTTTGGAATCCTTGCTATTGCCCGAGGAAAATGCCAAGGAAGCGGCCGTGGTCGAGGGATTGTCTGTTTATGGTTTTAATAATCTTAAAGATTTGATTGATTTCCTAGAGGGCATTCCTAAAGAACCCACCAAAATAGACATCCAAGCCCATTTTAACAGCCGTAGAAACCTGGGACTCGATTTTTCAGATGTCAAAGGGCAAGAGTCAATCAAACGCTGTATGGAAATTGCCGCTGCAGGCGGGCATAACATCATACTTATAGGACCGCCGGGATCGGGAAAGTCTATGATTGCCAAACGACTGTCTGGCATTCTGCCTCCTATGGAGCTTGAGGAAGCACTGAAAACCACCAAAATTCATTCGGTAGTGGGTGGGGTCAAAGACCGTGGGTTGATATGTGAGCGTCCTTTTCGTGCGCCCCATCATACCATTTCAGATGTGGCTTTGGTGGGCGGGGGCACCTATCCGCAGCCCGGAGAAATTTCTTTGGCACACAATGGGGTTTTGTTTTTGGATGAGTTGCCCGAATTTAAAAGAGGGGTGTTGGAAGTCATGCGACAACCCCTCGAAGACCGAGAGGTAACCATATCTAGGGCCAAGTTTACCGTGACCTACCCGGCTTCTTTTATGTTGGTGGCCAGTATGAATCCCAGTCCAAGCGGGTATTTTAATGATGACACATCGCCCACACGTATCCCCCCAACAGAAATGCAGCGTTATATGGGTAAAATATCGGGGCCCCTATTGGATCGTATCGATTTGCACATCGAAGTCACGCCGGTTCCTTTTGACAAGTTGGCGCAAACGCATGGTGGAGAACGCAGTGCAGACATACGAAAGCGTGTGGTGAAAGCCCGTCAACGACAAACGGAGCGCTTTCAAGACCATAGAGGAATATTTCATAACGCCCAGATGCAAAGCAAGGCCTTGCGTGAGTTTTGTGCCTTGCCAGATGATGCGTTGCGATTGCTACAGCAAGCGATGGACAAACTGCGCTTATCTGCCCGTGCCTATGACCGTATTTTAAAAGTGGCACGTACGATTGCGGATTTGGAAGAGGAAGATTATATCTTAACCAAACATATCGCAGAGGCCATACAATACCGAAGCCTTGATAGAGAGGGTTGGTTGGGGTAGGCAAAATATTTAATCAATTCTCAATCAGAAGGAAACGGTACTTTACAATAACATGGATGCCGTACTTGCCTGACGGCAGGCAGGTTTAATACGGCATGACATTATAAACTAGGGAACTTTACACAACTCTTTTGGGTGTTGATTTTTTTTAAAATCACATAATTTTTTTATCAGGGTTCTGATGCGTGTTAAATATCGAATACACAATTATTGTATTTCTCACGACCTCATATATTATGATAAACGGAAATTTTTTTAGAGGTAGTTCACGAAAAGTGGGCTTTCTTTTGATTTCAAAAAAAGCTTTCCCCTTTACTAAAGTATAAAAATAACCATCCAAATACTGGACAAAAATGGAGCCGAGCCCTTGTTGCTTGGACTCATAATATACAATAGCTTCAGAGATTTCAATTTCGGCTTCCGGTACAATAATTAATTTAAAGTCCATGCTTTTTTTGGAGCCTCAGCTTTACGCTTTCCCAATCGGAGCCTGAAGCTTGACCGTCATGATATTGATGTCTACGCTCTTTAACAACTCTGTAATGAGCTTCAGAAATGTTGGATGAATAATCAACATCCTCAGAGTTGATAGCATCAAAAACCCCATCCAAAGTCATGAGTTTTGAATCGTCTTGTATTAATAAATCAAATTGTTCAATTAATTTTTTTCTTAATTCTAATGTTTTCATGACGTTTTAGTTGCTCATATTCAAAATTACACAAATGAACAGATATGTACCGATTACAGACCGTTCATTTGCTTAAACATCAGGTCACAATCAATTATCCAGAAACTATTTTACAATCGCTTGATGGAACAGCCAATGGCTTTTGTGTTTGTTGTTTGAGGTTGATTTCCGTTTAATAATGCATTGACAGCATCTTCTACGTAACGTTCAGAGACCGCGTCGGGATTTCGAGAGCTGTCGTCAATGGCGCCTATGTAGCGTACGATGTGTTCTGTATCTTGTTTTTGAAGTACAAAAACATGGGGCGTGCGGGTGGCACCGTATTTTGGATATATTTTTTGTCCTTTATCTTGAAGGTAGGGGAATGTAAACCCTTTTTCTTCAGCCCTGAGCTTCATGTCTGCAAGGTCATCTCCATCAATCGCTGCGGGGTCATTGGGGTTGATGGCAATGACAGGGTAGCCCAACGAAGCGTATTTTTTGTCAAGAGCGATGATTCTGTCTTCGTAAGCCACAGAATAAGGGCAAGTGTTGCAAGTGAAGACGATGATAAATCCCTGTGCAACTTCATAATCTGATAAAGAGACCATGGTGCCATCCACATTCTTGAGAGAAAAATCAGTTGCCACATCGCCAACCTGATAACCAGGCGGGTTGGTGGGTGTAATCGATGTCAGGCTTAGGATGCTGAGCCAAGCAAAAATAATTTTCATGGTATGGGTTTTAGATTATAAAAATGATTCGATTTCAGAATTTAACTGTTCCAATGTGAAAGATTGTTCGTAAAACTTTCTCTCTTTTTGTGTGTATATAATGGTGGCAGGTATGGCACCACTCCACTCAGTATCTATATCATTGATCCAAAAGTTTTCATTTGCATCATCAAGGTGTACCACTTTGGATTGGAGTTGGTGTTTTTCGACAAAAGGCAACAAGCGTTTGGTTTTGTGTTTTGGAAAATCCAGGCTCACCAACAAAACTTCCACATCATCACGCCTATTTACCGTTTCGAAATAAGGCAATTCTTTGATGCAAGGGGCACACCAAGTAGCCCAAAAATTGACCACATAGACCTTGTCACCTGTTTGATGCAGCATGGGTTTGAGTTGGGCATAACTTAAAGAAGGTATATCCAATGAATTGGCGCTTATCAAGGATAAACAAAAAATAATATAAATAAGTGACTTCACTATGTGAAGGTACAAAAATGCTGTGATCACAGCCTTGATTTTAACTCGATCTTAACAGCAACACGGCCAAAGAATTGATAGAGGTGTAAAATTTAATTGTTGGTTTTTACAGCTAGAGGGCATGGTTACAATTGAAAACTATTATTCAACATCCCAACAGCAAGAATTGTTAATTTCTTTACCTGATAGCAGTTGACCCTATTGTTTTGCTTGGCTTATATTAGCGTCCATGCCACAAACTACCCAATATACAGAAGATAATATCCGTTCGCTCGATTGGAAAGAGCATATTCGGATGCGTCCAGGTATGTATATCGGAAAGCTAGGGGACGGCTCTTCTGCTGACGATGGCATCTACATCTTGCTTAAGGAAGTTTTGGACAACAGCATAGATGAGTTCGTCATGGGTGCTGGCAAAACCATTGAAGTCAACATTCGAGATGGTAGGGTAAGCGTACGTGACTATGGACGCGGGATTCCTCTCGGGAAAGTCATTGATGTGGTCTCTAAAATGAACACAGGGGGAAAGTACGATACCCGTGCCTTTAAAAAGTCTGTGGGGCTTAACGGGGTTGGTACCAAGGCCGTTAATGCACTATCCACCTATTTTAAGGTAGAATCTGTACGCGAGGATCAAATCAAAACTGCGGTTTTTGAACGTGGAGATTTGACAGAAGACCCACCTAAAGAAGCAAGCACCAAACGCAAAGGCACCAAGGTCTCTTTTGTGCCCGATGACACTATTTTTAAACACTATCGTTTCCGTCATGAATATGTGGAGCGTTTGCTTAAAAACTATGTATATCTCAATCCAGGACTGACCATTGTTTTCAACGGAGAGAAATACACTTCTGAAAACGGACTTAAAGATCTTTTAGAGGACAACAACAACGTTGAAGATTTGTTGTATCCAATTATTCATCTTAGAGGGAACGATATTGAGGTGGCTATTACCCATAGTAAAACCCAGTATAGTGAAGAATACCATTCCTTTGTCAACGGGCAACATACCACTCAAGGGGGAACGCACCAAGCGGCATTTAGGGAAGCGATTGTAAAAACCATTCGAGATTTTTTTGGTAAAAATTTTGACGCCTCAGACATTCGTAAATCCATCATTTCTGCCATCAGCATCAAAGTGATGGAGCCCGTATTTGAATCTCAAACCAAAACCAAGCTGGGCTCTACAGAAATGGGTGGTGGCTTGCCCACCGTGCGTACCTATATTAATGACTTTATCAGCACTCAGCTCGATAATTTCTTGCATAAAAACCCTGAAACAACCGAAAAACTCCAACGTAAGATACTACAAGCCGAAAAGGAACGTAAAGAATTGTCAGGGATTCGAAAATTGGCGCGTGAACGCGCTAAAAAGGCCAGTTTGCACAACAAAAAACTACGTGATTGCCGAGTGCATCTGGGAGATTTAAAAGCTGACAGACGTTTGGAATCTACTTTGTTTATCACGGAGGGAGATTCGGCTAGTGGATCGATTACAAAATCTCGAGATGTAAATACCCAAGCCGTATTCAGTTTGCGTGGCAAACCACTCAACTCATATGGGATGAGTAAAAAAATTGTGTACGAGAACGAAGAATTCAATCTTTTACAAGCGGCTCTCAACATTGAGGAAAGCATGGAAGATTTGCGTTACAACAATATTGTCATTGCCACAGATGCTGATGTAGATGGCATGCATATTCGTTTGTTGTTAATCACCTTCTTTTTGCAGTTTTTTCCAGAGTTAATCAAAGAAGGTCATTTGTATATATTACAAACACCTTTGTTTCGGGTGCGCAACAAAAAAGAAACCATTTACTGCTATTCAGAACAAGAAAGACTAGACGCACTCGAAAAACTCGGTAAAAACCCGGAAATCACACGTTTTAAGGGATTGGGTGAAATTTCACCTGATGAGTTCAAGTATTTTATAGGAGAAGACATGCGGTTGGATCCAGTGATGATCGACAAGGCCATGGCCATAGAGGAATTGCTGTCTTTCTACATGGGTAAAAACACCCCTGAGCGCCAAGAATTTATCATAGACAATCTTAAGGTCGAATTGGATCGTGTAGAAGAATAATGATGGAAGAGGAACGCCTAGAAGAATCATTTGACAACCAACAAGACGCACTGGTCAAGGTTACCGGTATGTACAAAGATTGGTTTTTGGACTATGCCTCTTATGTCATTCTTGAGCGTGCGGTTCCTGCCATTGCAGATGGTCTAAAACCCGTACAAAGAAGGATATTGCACGCCATGCGTGAATTGGATGACGGGCGCTACAACAAGGTCGCCAATATTGTAGGGCATACCATGCAGTACCACCCACACGGGGATGCCAGTATTTCTGATGCCATGGTACAGGTGGGTCAAAAAGACCTTTTGATAGACATGCAGGGGAACTGGGGGAACATACTCACAGGGGACAGTGCTGCTGCCTCTCGATATATTGAAGCTCGATTGTCGAAGTTTGCCTTGGAGGTGGTTTACAGTCCCAAGGTTACCCAATGGCAATTGTCGTATGATGGCCGTAAAAAAGAACCGATTCATCTGCCGGTTAAATTTCCTCTCTTGCTTGCCCAAGGAGGTGAGGGAATTGCAGTAGGTCTTTCGACTAAAATATTGCCTCACAACTTTATAGAGCTTATTGATGCCTCTATAAATCATTTGAAAGGCAAACGTTTTCAGATATTTCCGGATTTTCCTACGGGAGGAATCATGGATGTTGGTCAATACAATGATGGTGCGAGAGGCGGAAAAATTAGGGTACGCGCCAAGATCTCACAACTAGACAAGAATACCTTGGTCATATCTGAAATTCCTTTTAGCACGACCACTTCGTCACTGATTGACTCCATTTTAAAGGCCAATGACAAAGGGAAAATAAAAATCAAAAAGATAGAGGACAACACAGCTGCCAAAGTGGAAATTTTGGTGCATTTGCCACCCAATATTTCCCCAGACAAAACCATAGACGCGTTGTATGCTTTTACCGCTTGTGAATCCTCCATTTCACCATTAGGGTGTGTGATTGAAGATAACAAACCCTTGTTTGTCGGAGTGAGTGAAATGCTCAGACGCTCTACAGACCACACTGTGGAGTTGTTGCGCCAAGAATTGTTGGTCAAGCAAGACGAGCTAGAGTCACAATGGCATTTTGCCTCATTGGAGCGCATTTTTATCGAAAATCGCATTTACCGCGATATCGAAGAGGAAGAAACTTGGGATGGGGTAATGGCTGCCATTCACAAGGGTTTACAGCCACACATTGTTCATCTTAAACGAGCTGTTACCGATGATGATGTGGTTCGTCTTACCGAGATTCGTATCAAACGCATTTCCAAATTTGATTTGGACAAGGCACAACAAAAAATCGAAGCTTTAGAGGACGAGTTGGCAGAAGTAAAAAACCATTTGGAAAATTTGATTGCCTTTGCCATCGATTATTTCACCTATTTGAAAAAAACCTATGGGCAAGGGCGCGAACGCAAAACCGAAATACGCATTTTTGATGATGTTGATGCCAAGAAAGTGGTCATTCGAAACACCAAGCTGTATGTCAACAGAGAGGAAGGTTTTGTGGGTACATCATTGCGCAGAGATGAGTATGTGACCGACTGCGCAGATATTGATGACATTATAGTCTTTACCGAAGAGGGGCAGATGGTTGTGACCAAAGTGGAACCCAAAACCTTTGTTGGAAAAAACATCATTCATGTGGCGGTCTTTAAAAAGAAGGATGACCGCACCATTTACAACATGTTATACAGAGACGGTCGTGGGGGCACTACCTATATGAAGCGTTTTCCTGTAACAGGCGTAACACGCGATAAAAACTATGACTTGACCAATGGAAAAGCCCAGTCCAAAGTTTTGTATTTTTCTGCCAACCCCAATGGGGAGGCCGAAGTTGTCACTGTGATGTTGCGCCAATCGGGCAGTATTAAAAAACTCAAATGGGACTTGGATTTTGCTGATTTGGACATCAAATCAAGGGGGGTTCGTGGCAACACTGTTACCAAATACGCAGTCAAGCGTATTGAACTCAAAGAAGAAGGGGTTTCCACACTCAAGCCCCGAAAAATATGGTTTGACGACACGGTGGGCCGACTGAATGTCGATAAAAGAGGAGATTTGTTGGGTGCCTTTAGAGGCAATGATCGATTGTTGATCGCCACCCAATCAGGGATTATCAAGACGGTCATCCCGGATTTGAATATGCACTTTCCAGAGGATATGGTGATTTTAGAGCAATGGGAGCCTAAAAAACCCATTTCTGTGGTGTATTATGATGGTGTAAAAGAACGGTATTTTGGCAAACGTTTTTTGATAGAATCACCTGACAAGGAAGAAGATTTTATTAAAGACGAAAGCAAAGTCAATTTAGAGCTTATCAGCACAGATTGGCGTCCTGTGATTGAGTTGGAGTTTGCCAAGCCCCGAGGCAAAGAACCCAGACCTACCCAAAAAATTGTTTTCGAAGAATTTATAACTGTCAAGGGTATTAAAGCCATGGGGAATCAGATGAGTTCCGAAAAAATCAAAAACATCAATAGTTTGGAGCCTTTGCCATATACCCCTGAGCCTGAGCCGCCCCAAACAGAGGACATAGAGGTGGCTGATCCTCAAACACTGGAAAAAGACGGAGACAATGGGCAGATTACGCTAGAGCTCTAATCAGATATTTTAGTCACCCGTCCACGTTGTATATTGCTTCGGTTGCCCACAAGGTGGTATTCAAAAACATAACCATCTTCAAACGTCGATAAAATTTTCATCTGCACTGCTTTGGATTCTTGGAAAGATTTGGGATGGAGTTTTTTTGCGATGCACTCGCAGTCATTTATCCATCTTACCGAAGAAGTATCTGCAATACCAGCGTAATAATCCACTTCGATACTGTCATAGCGCTCGAAACGACTGACCAAAGTATCACCTTCGACTATGGTTTTAAAAGTAAAAACCCCGTTGTGAAAAGCTTTACAATTGCGCTCCACAGAGAAACAAGAAGATACAAAAACACCTAGAAGAGGAAGTAAAAGAAGTGACTTTTTCATACGCCAATATTGATGGCAAATTTAATCCTTTTGATGATAGGTTTGAAAGCTTCCGTCTTTGTGAAAGAGTACAATTCTGTCTATTGTATCACCCTTATCTGTGATCTTATTTTCAGTTTGGATTTCGGTTTCTTTTTCATCAGTTGCTAATAAATGATTCTTGGAATCAGATAAAGGCAGGGTAGAAGTGTCATTTCCCAATAACAACCATTGAGGAGAAATATGCGGAAAAGCCTGAAGTGTTTTTAATATAAAGTCTAAACTGGGTTTGTTGCGCCCTGACAACACATGCGAAATGGAAGACCGTTGCACGCCAATGGCATCTGCAAAAGCAGCAGAACTCAGCTGTTGTTCTTGAATAATTTGATGGATGCGCGCTACGATTTCCGTCATGTTACAAATGTAAATATACTGAATCAGTATGCTTAATCGGGTTAAATATACTAATAAATCCAACAGCCTTATCAATTATTTTATTTACACTAATACTTTATATATAAATTGTAATTAATTCATTTTTAAGCATTTAAATATATTTATATATAAATTGTTTACAAAAGTTTAAAGAAAACGCATCAGACAACCCACATTTGTTGACATTTGTAATCAACGAATTGTTTACGATTGTAATCTAACTTGTTTTTACATTTGCAAACGCAATGAGCAAGTCACATACAGAATGCAAGGTTAAGACGCTTTCAGGTAGATACATTACACTAAATGATATTGAGCACTTACTTTCTCAATATTACACCACTGAAATATCAAAAAGTGTTCTTGGATTGCCTTTGTATCGCATTGAATGGGGTTCTGGGCCGAAAAAGATTTTTATGTGGTCACACATGCACGGCAATGAATCCACAACAACAAAAGCTGTTTTTGATCTGTTGGCTTATCTGAATGCAAACCCTTCTTATCAAACACAGATTTCCTTACGAATACTTCCGATGGTCAATCCAGACGGAGCTGCTGCTTACACTAGAAACAATGCCAACGATGTTGATTTAAACAGAGACGCAAAGCAGCTATCTCAACCTGAAAGCCAATTCTTGCGTAATGAATTCGAGGATTTTCAGCCTCACTATGCATTCAATCTTCACGATCAACGAACTATGTATGGGATTGCAGACAAACCTGCAACTGTATCCTTTTTAGCACCTTCTGCTGATGAAAATCGTCTTTTTGGCTCCAGTCGCACCCAAGCAGCCTCTTTGATTGCTCAGATTGCTAAAAAGTTACATGCTCATATACCCAATCAAATTGGGCGTTACGATGATGCTTTTAACCCAAATTGTACCGGAGACTCCTTTCAGGCTGCAGGTGTGCCCACGTTGTTGTTGGAAGCAGGTCATTTTCCGGATGATTACGTCAGAGAGGAAACACGTGCGTTTGTTTTTTATGCCCTTCAATACGCATTAGATGCTATCGTACAGAAAAAATTCTCTGATATGGAGACATACCTCCAGATTCCTGAAAATGAAAAACACTTTTTCGATGTTTTGATAAAAGACCTTACTTATGATGTGAAGGGCAGGGTCAAGCAAGGTGATATTGGAATAAATTTCATGGAAGTTATCCAAGATGGAAAATTTACACTGAACCCCGTCTATGCTGCCGAGGGTGACTTATCTAAACACAAGGGCCATAAGGAGATGAAAGGTGTCAAAAATCGTATTATTACGTATAAATTTAACGAATCCGCACAGGATTGTTTATAATATTCATATTTAACTTTTATTTAATAACGATTATCAGCTTTTGATGCATATTATTTAATAATTTTTTATTTTCTTTGCAAAAAAAATAATATGGCAAAGATAAAATTAGACGAAATCGACCATCAGATACTTGATATTCTGATAGATAACATGCGAACACCTTTTACGGACATCGCTAAAAAATTGCTTATATCCGCCGGAACGGTTCATGTGCGGGTCAAAAAAATGGAAGAAGCCGGCATCATCAAAGGCTCTTCATTGGCATTGGATTACAAAAAACTTGGATACTCATTTATCGCATACGTTGGCATATTTTTAGAAAAAACACATCAGACCAAATATGTTTTGGAACGGCTTTCTGAAATTCCTTTTGTTACTGTAGCGCATATTACCACAGGGAAATTCAACATTTTCTGCAAGGTACGTGCCAAGAGTACCGACCATGCTAAAGAAATCATTTTTAGCATCGATGACATTGATGGGGTGTTACGCACAGAAACCATGATTTCGTTGGAAGAAAGCATTAACGATAAAAAGCGATTGATGCACACCATTTTCCAAGAACTATAAGAGGATAATAATCAACACAAAAACCCTCTTACATTCGTCTGAGGGTTTTTTTAAGTCATTACGATACAAGTGTCTAGAAAAACAAAATTAGAACGATTCGAAACAGATGTTTTGTCCAAGTTTAACCTGTACAACAGCGTCTTTTCTACTTTGCCTTATTCAGAAATATCCAGAACGGCCACGGTTTTACCTTTGTTTGCAGATTTTTGCGAGCAGGGCTTTACCAAAGATAAAAGTCCAAAAGATATAGTAGATGATTTTTTTGCTCAATATTTTCCAGATGATTCTCCCCAGGAAAATATTGATATGTTGTTTAGGTTTATCCAGTTTATTGAACGTCAGGTGGTGCTGTTTGACGCCATAGAGGACGCAGCATTTACCACCATAAACAACCCAAGTGGTAGGGGTACTTTGCGTAGCTCAAAGGAAGAGGCATTGGAAAATGATGCAACGGATGCACTCAAAGAATATTTGAGTAGTTTCAGGGTGCGTCCTGTGCTTACCGCACACCCCACGCAGTTTTATCCAGGTTCTGTTTTGGGTATTATTACAGATTTGTCTGAGGCTATCAAACGCAATGATTTACCGACCATAAAAACACTACTCGCTCAGTTGGGCAGAACCCCTTTCTTCAAAAAAGAAAAGCCCACCCCTCTGGACGAGGCCAATAGCTTGATGTGGTATTTGGAAAACGTGTTTTACCATTCAGTAAGCACGATATATCAGTACATCAAAAACAATATTTTTGACGGTCAATCCTTTGATAATCCATTGATTAACTTGGGTTTTTGGCCTGGAGGAGATCGCGATGGAAATCCATTTGTAACTACAGATATCACACTCAAAACTGCCCAAGGATTGCGTAGTAGCATCATTCGTAATTATTACAGAGATGTGAGAAGACTGCGAAGAAGGTTGACTTTTAAAATGGTGGAGCCTATCATCATCGATGTTGAAACCAAACTTTACAGCAGCATCTTTTCAAAGTCTTCGTTGCCTGAAATTTCACTGGATGAATTATCTGGTAGTTTGCATAAAATTCATAGCTTGCTTGTTGAGGAATATCACGGAATGTTTGCCAAAGATGTGGATGCACTGATCAACAAGGTGAATATTTTCGGTTTTCATTTTGCTAGCTTGGACATCCGTCAGGACTCCAGAGTGCACCATGCGGCTTTCTTGACCATATTTAAAGAAGCACAAAATCAGGGTATCGTTGATAAATCTATCAACTACGAAAAACTCAATGAGTCAGAAAAAATCGATCTTTTGATTCAGCTTGAAGGAGACCTTTCTCCGGGAGTTTTTTCCGACGAATTGGTCAACAACACCCTTGGTTCTATTCGTGCCATCAAACAGATACAAGCTCAAAATGGACATTTGGGCTGCCACCGATATATTATCAGCAACAACCAAACGGCTCAGAATATTTTTGAGGTCTTTGCCATGTTGCGTTTGAGTGATTGGTCACAACCCGATGTGGATGTAGCTCCTTTGTTTGAGACGGTCACAGATTTGGAAATCGCACCCGCTGTGATGGATACTGTCTACAGCAACCCGCTCTACAAAGCACATTTGGCTCGTCGTGGTAACAAGCAAACCATTATGCTCGGCTTTTCTGACGGCACCAAAGACGGAGGCTATTTAATGGCCAACTGGAGTATTTTCAAAGCCAAGGAAGCCTTAACCGAGGTTTCTAGAAAACACGGCATCAAAGCTCTGTTTTTTGACGGTAGGGGTGGCCCACCGGCCCGAGGTGGTGGAAATACCCACCAGTTTTACGCATCTATGGGCGACTCTATTGAATCGGATGAAATCCAAATTACAGTTCAGGGTCAGACAATCAGCTCGAATTTTGGAACCGTTGACTCTTGTCAGTACAACTTGGAGCAATTGCTGAGTTCTGGGATTGCCAACCGTGTCTTTGACAACAAAAAATCTGAATGGTCCCCAGAAGATCGCAAGACCATGAACGATTTGGCTAGTATCAGCTACAAAGCATATCAAGATTTTAAGGCGCACCCTAAGTTTTTGCCCTATTTGGAACATATGAGCACCTTAAAATACTATGCCAAAACCAATATCGGTAGCCGGCCATCGAAGCGTGGAAAATCCAAAACACTCGATTTTTCAGCCCTACGTGCCATTCCATTTGTAGGCAGTTGGAGCCAGCTAAAACAAAATGTTCCAGGATTCTATGGGGTGGGTCTGTCTTTGGAAAAGTTTGACCGTGAAGGTAAGTTTAACGATGTGGTTTCTCTGTATAAAAACAACGCCTTTTTTAGAACTTTGGTTTCAAACTCCATGATGAGTTTGACAAAATCTTTCTTTAAGTTAACAGCCTATATGCAACACGACAAAGAGTACGGTGCATTCTGGAAGTTGATTCATCAAGAATACGAGCGTTCCAAAAAATACTTACTCAAGCTTACAGGTCAGTCTTCTTTGATGGAAAATGAGCCTGCTGGAAAAGCTTCTATAGAGACACGAGAGAAGATAGTGTTGCCTTTGTTAACCATTCAGCAGTATGCCCTGCGACGCATTCAAGAGAATGGATCTGATGAGGTTTTGGAAAAAATGGTGACACGCTCACTATACGGCAACATCAACGCAAGTAGGAACTCCGCTTAGTCGAGATAGTAAGCGATGGCATCGTCTATAGCTTCTTCGCTGACAACCTGATCGATAACAGGATTCCCTATCGATTTAAGGAGTACAAAGCGCACATTTCCAGAAAGGTTCTTTTTGTCGTGACGTAGCAAAGCTTTGATAGCTGAAATGTCCTCAGGGGTTAGGCTTACCTTTTGGTAAATAGCACCAAAAACCGCCTTGATTTTGTCTCTTTCTTCCTGACTTAGTCCTGAGGTTGTATGTGATAATTGCGCTTCCATGATCATTCCTATGGCTATGGCCTCTCCGTGAAGCAACCTTTTATAGTTAGGATGGTCTAGGAAATAAGACTCGATCGCATGACCCAAAGTATGGCCGTAGTTCAAAATCTTCCGAAGGTTTTTTTCATAAGGGTCTTGCGCTACCACCTTAGCTTTAATTCCAATAGAATGAAAAATATGTTCACCAATTCCTTTGATATCAGAACTGTAATCCGTTAGCTTTTCAAAATAAGCAGGGTCTTGTATAAGCCCATGTTTGAGCATTTCAGCATAGCCGCTTTTGAACTCGTCTTTTGGAAGTGTATTTAGAAAGACAGGGTCAACCAGCACAAAATTGGGTTCTTGAATGATGCCGATTTGGTTCTTTAGTTGGTCCAAGTCGATTCCTGTTTTTCCGCCTACTGAGGCATCTACCATTGACAATAGGGTAGTGGGGATATTGATAAAATCAATGCCTCTTTTGTAAGCACAAGCCACAAAGCCTCCCAAGTCCGTTACCACGCCACCCCCTAAATTGATCAACAGTGCGTTGCGGTCGGCACCAAGCTCGGATAGCTCACGCCACAGTTTGGTACAGGTGTCTAGTTGCTTGTGTTGCTCACCTGCCTGCATGACCAATAAAGTAAAATCACTTTTGACTTTAGATCTAAAAGCAGTCAAGCAACCAGTTTTTGTATTTGTGTCAGTTAGCACAAACACTTTACTGTAATTATTTTCTTTTAAGGCACTAACGAGCTTTTCCCAGCCCGTTTCTTCAAAAAAAATACGGCTTGTTTTTGTCAACAAAGAAGTTGGATACGACATGGTGCAAAAGTAAATGAAATGTTTTATTTTTAACTGTTTCAAATAAAACATACGACCCCTATATGGACCATATATTTAACAATACCGCGGTGGCATTTGCGCACAAAACCACCAAAGAACTCAGGAGGGCACGAATGTTATTCCAATTGCTTTCCAAGATATACGTGGTTCGCATTGGTCTCACATTATTGCAATGGTCCAAACGGATTCGCTTGCAAGGTTTTTGGTATGTAGAGCGCATCATATATCGCCATTTTTGTGCAGGCTCCAACCTGATGCAGACCGCAGCTGTGGTGCAACAACTCCAGAAATTTGGTATGAATGCCTACCTGAACTATGCGGTTGAGGATGTGAAAAGAGAAACCGAATTTGACGAAAATTGCGATAAGGTCATTGAGTTATTGCGGTTTTCAAAAGGAAAAGAAAATCTTCCCTTTGGGGTATTTAAGCCTACCTCCTTTGGGGATGCTGAAATTTATGAAAAAATAAGCCGGGGCGATGCATTGTCTTTTGAGGAAAACCAAGCATGGCATCGAATCGAAGCGCGTTTTAGAAGATGTTGCAAGGTGGCTCACGAAGAAGGTATATCTGTGCTTATAGATGCCGAAGAAAGTTGGCTACAGATTGCTGTCGATAGGCTTGTGATTGCACTTATGGAAGCGTTTAACACCCAAAGAGCCGTAGTTTTTAATACGGTACAACTTTATCTAAAATCTGGTTTTACACGACTTCAGGAAATGCATCAAGCCGCCCAACAAAACAATTACCATTTGGGATTAAAACTGGTACGGGGTGCTTATATGGAAAAAGAACGTTTGCGTGCCAAAGCGTTGGAATTGGAAAGTCCCGTTTGCGCTACCAAAATCGAAACGGACAATAACTTTAACAGAGCCGTATTGTACGGCTTGGAACATATCGAAAACATTGCTTTGGTATTGGGCACTCATAATGAGATGAGCACTTATATGGCCATGGACACTATGAAGGCTCAAAAAATCAGTCCCGATGACAAAAGGGTGTGGTTTAGCCAGCTCTACGGAATGAGCGATCACATCAGTTTTAATTTGGCTGCTAAAGGATACAATGTGGTCAAGTTTTTGCCATTTGGCCCTATGGATCAGGTGATGCCCTATTTGGTAAGAAGGGCAGAGGAAAACAGTGCTATTTCAGGTCAAACCAACCGAGAGATCCAATTGCTCGATGTGGAAATCAAACGCCGTAGAAGCAAGCTCAACGGCGCTTTGTAAAGTATACGATGCTGTCGCAGTTTTTGGCATCATAGAGCCCCAAATGGTTTTCTATTCTGTAGGTGTTGCAATCTTCCTCTCCAATTTGACTTTCAGAAAAATCAATCTTGGCTTTTTGTAAGAAAAGGTCCTTGTTTATTTCACTGATTTCTCCGTCATTAAACTCCCAAGTTTTGATCGATATATCATGCAACACGCGGGCCTGAGGACCGTAATGGCACTGAGTTCGTTTTCCGCTTAAAAAAAAGAACAAAAAAATCAGTCCAATTGAAAAACCGCCTAAAAAGTAGCCTAGTCTACGAATAAAACTCATGAAAAATCCAATTTACGACGGTGTTCACAGATTTGAGAAATGTGTATATGATGCGCAATGCCTTCTATTTCATCCAACAACAATTCGGGCCACTCTATAAAACAAGGCCTACCAGAATTCAAGTATTCGTCTATCCCCAAGTTTTGAAGTTCGGTTTTGCCTTCCAAACGGTATAAATCCATATGATAAATGGGGCCATCTTCTATGTTGTACTGGTGTACCAATCCAAATGTTGGGCTGCTCACTACATCTTCGCTGCCCATAGTCGCTGCCAAAGCTTTTACAAGTGTGGTTTTTCCCATTCCCAAACCCCCATGAAGGGCTATTATGGGGTGCTGCAGTTGCGCAACAACCTGCCGGGCCACCTCCTTTAACTCAGTAAGGGTATAAGTGATTTGCACACCACAAAAATAACCTACTTAGGGGAAAGGACAGCAAAAGGGATAAGCATTTCTTCTAATGAAACGCCCCCATGTTGGTAGGTGTCTTTATAGTACTTGACAAAATGGTGGTAATTTGTAGGGTACACTAGGTATCGATCCTCGGTAGCAAACACATATGAACTGGTCATATTCACAGTTGGCAATCCCACGGTGTCGGGTTGGTCAAAAGAAATCACATTTTTGTCTTTCACATTGACGCGTCTGCCGGTTTTGTAGCGGATATTGGTACTGGTGTCTCTGTCGCCTAAAACCTCCACGGGGTTTTTAACGTTGATGGTGCCGTGGTCGGTGGTAATCATCAGTTGGAAGCCGAGTGTTTGGGCTTTTTTGACAATTTCAAGCAGTGGTGAGTTGGCAAACCAGCTTGCCGTTAAGGACCTGTAGGCTTTGTCAGTACTGGCCAATTCTTTGATGACATCCATTTCGGTTTTGGCATGTGAAATCATATCCACAAAATTGTATACCACAACGGTTAACTTGTTGTGAAGCTCGTTGTTGAGTTGTTCGGCCAACTTCATCCCTTGTTCGGGTTTGTTTATTTTGTGGTAACTGTGTTTCCAGTCCAGCCCCATTCGTTCCAACTGGGCTTGAAGCAACTTGTCTTCAAACAGGTTTTTACCACCTTCGTCTACATCGTCTTTCCACCACTGAGGATGTGTTTTTTTGATTTCGTTAGGAAGTAAACCTGAGAAAAAAGCATTTCGAGCATACTGGGTAGCTGTGGGTAAGATGCTGCAATAGGTTTTTTCTTCATGAAGCTCGTAGTAGGGAAGAAGGGCAGACTGTATAATTTTCCATTGGTCAAAACGCAAATTGTCAATCATCAACAACAAGCTTGGGCGATCGTTTGTCACGCGAGGAACCACCAATTCGGCAAAAGCACGATGAGAAAACACCATATCGGAGTTTTCTTGCATCCAATTGGTATATTGTTGGCGTACACTTCGTGTAAACTGTTGATTGGCTTCTGTTTTTTGAAAAAGCAATATGTCTTGTACCCCATCTGAAGTAAGCTGTTCCATTTCGAGTTCCCAGAATATCAATTTTTGATAAACTTCCGCCCATTCTTGTAGGGTTTGTGCGGCATTGATTTCGTTGTTCAATTCTTGAAAAGAACGTTGGTAAGTCGATGCGGTTTTTTCAGAAACCAAGCGTTGATCATCCAGGTTTTTTTTGAGTGACAACAAGATTTGGTTCGGATTGACAGGTTTGATTAGATAATCGGAAATTTTTGCCCCTATGGCTTCTTCCATGATGTTTTCAGCCTCACTTTTGGTAATCATTACCACAGGTAGATTGGGACGGTCTTTTTTGATGTGTCCCAACACTTCCAAACCATCCATGCCAGGCATGTTTTCATCGAGTAAAACGATATCCACGTATTGACTTTTCAACGAATCGAGTGCATCAGCACCATTGCTACAAGGGTGCACATGGTACCCTTTTTCTTCCAAAAAAAGCATATGGGGTTTTAGCAATTCGATTTCATCATCTACCCAGAGAACTTGAATAGGCTCCATAAAGTGTATCTTTGCTGTTCTAAGTTTGTAACCTTGAGGCTCAAATATTATAACGATCCAATTTACGGTTTTATTTCAATACCCACACCGCTTATTTCTGCATTGATACAAGAGCCGGTCGTTCAACGATTGCGCAGAATTCACCAAATGGGGTTGTCTTGTTATGTGTACACCGGTGCTACGCACACTCGGTTTGAACATGCTTTGGGTGCCATGCACCTGATGTCTAAAACCCTTGAGTGTCTTCAAATAAAGGGGACCCACATTTCTGATTTAGAGAGAGAAGCTGCCCTTATTGCTATCTTATTACACGACGTGGGACACGGCCCTTTTTCTCATGCACTCGAAGGCGTCTTTTCAGAGGGTTTTTCCCACGAAGAATTGTCTTTGCAGTTGATGGAGCAACTCAACGAGAAATACGAAAACAAATTGGACACGGCCATTCAAATGTTTAAAGGAGTTTACGACAGACCCTTTTTTAACCAACTTATAGCTTCCCAACTCGATATGGATCGTTTGGATTATCTCAAACGTGATAGTTTTTATAGCGGAGTCACAGAGGGTAATATTAATACAGATCGTATTATTGCGATGCTGCGTGTACATGACGACAAGTTGATGGTCGAGGAAAAAGGCATATACTCAATTGAAAAGTTTTTGTTGGCACGCAGGCTTATGTATTGGTCGGTTTATTTGCATAAAACCAGTTTTGCGGCCGAGGAAGTACTGAAACGCATTTTTAAAAGGGTCAAACACTTGTTGCACCAAGGGGATGAGGTGACGCTGTCTCCTGCACTTCGCTATTTCCTTAAGGGTACTCATAAAAACGATCAACAGAAACATATTCTCACACACTTTTCTTCTTTGGACGACATAGATGTTCTGTCGTTGGTTAAGGTGGGTGTATCGCACGCAGACACCGTTTTGTCGTCTTTGTGTTTGAGTGTTTTGGATCGCAAACTCCCCAAAATAAAAGTGACTGCAAAACCATTCAAAACCAAAGACATTCAAGACATAAAACATCTTTTTTCTCAATCAAAAAAACATAATATCAAGGAGGTAGATTACTTTGTTTTTCAGGGAAAAATGGAAAACAGAGCTTACAGCCATCAACGCTCTCCCATCGAAATTATCGATAAAAAAGGGCGTGTTCGGGAGCTTTCAAAACTCACAGACCAGTCCAATCTCCAAGCATTGACAAAGCCCGTGACCAAGTATTACTTGTGTTACCCCAAATAGTCCTCTAAATTTTTTACTTTTGCACCCATGGAATTTACCGCCTTACAGATTGCCGAATTACTCAATGGTTCCGTAGTGGGCAATCAGGACGCTCTTGTTTCTCATCTATCCAAAATTGAAGATGCACAAGCGGGGGCTTTGTCTTTTTTGGCAAATCCCAAATACACACCATTCGTTTATACGACTGGTGCTTCTGTAACCTTGGTTAGTAGCGACTTTAAGCCAGAAAAGGAATATACAACGACCCTTATTCAGGTTGATGATCCATATGATTCCTTTACCAAGCTACTAGGTCATTATGCCGCATTAAAGCAAACCAAAAAAGGGATTCACAAGCAGTCTGTAATTGAGTCTGAAGTGAGTTATGGTAAAGATTTTTTCTTGGGGGCTTTTTCTGTAGTCAATGAACGGGTCAGTATCGGCAATAATGTTAAAATTTATCACAATGTACATATTGGATCTGATGTGACTATTGGGGACAACACCATTATCTATTCGGGTGCTAATATTGCTGATGACACTGTTATTGGTGCCAATTGCATCATTCATAGCAATGCAGTCATAGGAGCAGATGGATTTGGGTTTAGCCCAAACAAAGACCGTTCTTACAGCAAAATCCCACAAACAGGCAACGTAATCATTGAAGACGACGTCGAGATAGGCGCGGGAACCACCATAGACCGTGCTACTCTTGGATCAACCATCATCAGAAAGGGCGTTAAGCTTGACAATCTAATTCAAATTGCTCACAACGTTGAGATAGGTGCCCATACTGTCATTGCAGCACAATCAGGTGTTGCCGGGTCTACAAAGGTAGGGTCTCATTGTATTTTAGGTGGTCAGGTCGGGATTGGTGGTCATCTTAAAATAGGGGACAGGGTGCAAGTTCAAGCGCAAACCGGTGTTTTAAAGAATATTGATGATGATGCAAAGATTATGGGCACCCCTGCTTTTGATTACAATGCATTTAACAGATCATATGTTCATTTTAAAAATCTACCCAAACACATGAACAGTCTTCACGAACTCCAAAAAAAACTTAACAAATAATGGCCAATCAAACTACCATTTCGTCTTCCATTACCCTGAAGGGGGTGGGCATACATACAGGTGAGGAAGTTACTATGACTTTCAAACCAGCACCTGCCAATCATGGATATGCTTTTTGTCGAATTGACCTTGAAGGCCATCCCGTTATCGAAGCCCATGTCCAGTATGTTTTAGATACCCAGCGAGGCACCTCTTTGCAAAAAAATGGTGTCAAAATTCAAACTTCTGAACATGTTTTGGCTGCATTGGTAGGCCTAGAAATCGATAATGTTTTAATCGAACTCAACGCCTCTGAGCCTCCAATTATGGATGGCTCTTCCAAATTTTTTGTAGAAGCTTTGGAAAAGGCGGGCATTACCACACTCGATGCACCGAGAGAGGAATATATAGTCAAAGAAAACATCACTTACTACGATGAAGAATCCGGCAGTGAAATTACTTTGTTGCCATGTGACAACTACCAAGTGACCACCATGGTGGATTTTGGCACCAAGGTATTAGGCACTCAAAATGCTACGCTCAAAAAACTATCCGACTTCAAAAAAGATTTCGCCAATGCGAGAACCTTTAGTTTTTTACATGAGTTAGAGATGTTGTTGGAAAACGGTCTTATCAAAGGTGGTGATCTCAATAATGCCATCGTTTACGTGGACAAAGAGCTTTCCGATGAAACAATGGATAAATTGCGTAAAGCTTTTAATAAAAAGTCTATTTCTGTAAATCCCAATGGCATATTAGACAACCTTACGCTTCACTATCCCAATGAAGCCGCCCGTCATAAGTTATTAGATGTAATTGGGGATTTGGCTTTGATCGGTACAAGGATTCGTGGCAAGGTGATTGCCACCAAACCAGGTCATTATGTCAACACACAGTTTGCAAAAAAGATGGCTAAAATCATAAAAACGGAAAAACGCAACAGAGTACCTGTGTTTGACTTGAACGTCGAGCCTGCTTTGGATGTCAATGACATCATGAAAATATTACCGCATCGCCCTCCATTTTTATTGGTCGATAAAATATTAGAGATTAGTGACAATCATGTCATCGCAGTGAAAAGCGTTAGTATGAATGAGCCTTTTTTCGAAGGACATTTTCCTGGTCAACCCGTTATGCCGGGCGTATTACAGATTGAATCCATGGCTCAGGCGGGTGGGGTTTTGGTGTTGAATACAGTACCAGATCCAGAAAACTATTTGACGTTTTTCATGAAAATAGAAAATGCCAAGTTTAAGCATCCTGTAGTTCCGGGTGACACTTTGGTCTTTAAACTCGAATTATTATCACCCATCAGAAGAGGTATCTGCCATATGCAGGCTTATGCCTATAGTAGAGGTCGCTTGGTGACCGAAGCAGAAATGATGGCACAGATTGTCAGAAAAAAAGATACTGAAGAATGAATCAACCTTTAGCATACGTACACCCAAGAGCTAAGATTGCCAAAAATGTAGTGATTGAACCTTTCACTACCATAGATAAAGATGTTGTCATAGGGGAAGGCACTTGGATAGGCCCCAACGTGACCATTATGGAAGGGGCTCGTATTGGAAAAAACTGCAATATTTTTCCGGGTTCTGTTATCGCAGCTGTGCCACAAGACCTGAAATTTGAAGGCGAAGAAAGTACTGCTGAAATTGGCGATAACACCACCATTCGGGAATGTGTAACTATCAACCGAGGAACTTCTTCACGCGGAAAAACTGCCATTGGAAAGAATTGTCTCATCATGGCTTATTCACATATTGCGCACGATTGTATTGTTGGTGACCACTGTATCTTTTCTAACAATAGTACATTGGCTGGCCATATCACGGTGGGTGATCATGTGATACTGGCGGGAATGACCGCTGTTCACCAGTTTTGTTCTATTGGAAGTCATGCTTTTGTTGCCGGAGGCTCTTTGGTTCGAAAGGACATTCCACCTTTTGTAAAAGCTGCACGAGAACCCATCTCTTATGTGGGCATCAACTCTGTGGGATTGCGTAGAAGAGGTTTTGACACGGATAAAATCCGAGAGATTCAAAACATTTACCGCATCCTATATCAAAAAAACTTTAACAACACCCAAGCTGCTCAAATCATCGAAGCTGAAATGGAAATCTCTGCAGAGCGTGATGAAATATTGCAATTTATCCGTGATTCGCAACGCGGTATCATGAAAGGGTATACTCAATCATAGAACTATGGCATCAACTTCCGACATTCGAAAAGGTTTGTGCATTCGGTACAACAACGATATCTATAAAATTGTAGAATTTCTACATGTAAAACCCGGAAAAGGCCCTGCTTTTGTACGTACCAAACTCAAAAGTGTAACCAACGGAAAAGTAATTGACAACACCTTCTCTGCGGGTCATAAAATTGAGGATGTGCGTGTAGAGACTCGTAAGTATCAGTTTTTATACAATGAAGGAGAGACTTTTCACTTTATGAATACTGAAGACTACAATCAGATTGAGTTACAAAAAGACATTCTTGACGCACCCGATCTGATGAAAGAGGGAGAGATCGTGACTGTTATTACCAATGCGGATGATGGCATCCCTCTTTCTGTTGAAATGCCTGCCAGTGTAGTGTTGGAAGTTACTCACAGCGAACCCGGAGTGAAAGGAAATACGGCCACCAATGCCACCAAACCCGCCACCTTAGAAACCGGTGCCCAAATCAATGTCCCTTTGTTTATCAATGAAGGTGACAAAATCAAAGTAGACACAGAAAAAGGAAGTTATATCGAACGCATTAAAGAATAAAATGAGCGTACTCGTCAACAAAAATTCAAGAATCATCGTACAAGGCTTTACTGGAAGCGAAGGCACTTTTCATGCAGAACAAATGATTGCTTACGGTACCCAGATTGTGGGTGGTGTAACCCCTGGTAAGGGTGGGCAAACCCATTTAGGCAAACCCGTTTTTAACACAGTCGAACAAGCTGTAAAAGAAGTGAACGCAGACACCAGTATCATATTTGTGCCTCCTGCTTTTGCTGCAGATGCCATCATGGAGGCTGCTGATGCAGGCATCCAAGTGATCGTTACCATCACAGAGGGCATTCCTGTGGCTGATATGGTCAAGGCTGCAGCTTATGTCAAAGATCGTGGCGCACGTCTTGTTGGTCCCAACTGCCCAGGGGTGATTACTCCGGAAGAAGCCAAAGTAGGTATCATGCCTGGATTTGTGTTTAAAAAAGGCAGTGTGGGGATTGTGTCCAAATCTGGAACCCTTACTTACGAAGCTGCCGATCAGGTTGTCAAAGAAGGTTTGGGAATCACCACAGCCATAGGTATTGGTGGTGACCCAATTATTGGAACAACAACCAAAGATGCCATTCAATTGCTGATGAATGATGATGAAACCGAATGTATCGTAATGATAGGTGAAATTGGGGGTCAACTCGAAGCCGATGCCGCCCAATGGGTCAAAGAACAAGGCAACCCAAAACCTGTGGTAGGTTTTATTGCAGGTGAAACTGCTCCCAAAGGCCGTACCATGGGTCATGCAGGTGCCATAGTGGGTGGGGCAGACGACACTGCGGAAGCCAAAAAACGCATCATGGCAGAATGCGGCATACATGTTGTGGATTCCCCAGCCGAAATAGGAAAAAAAGTCGCTGAAGTTTTAGCTTAATCATATGAAATTACTCGAAGGAAAAGTCGCTTTGATTACTGGTGCCAGCAGGGGCATCGGTAAAGGAATTGCTACAACATTTGCCCAACATGGCGCCTCTGTTGCATTTACCTACAGCTCCTCTGTAGAAGCTGCTCAAGAACTCGAAAAAGAGTTGTTGTCATTAGGGGTTAAAGCCAAAGGCTATCAGTCCAACGCGGCCGATTTTGAACAAGCCCAGCAATTGGTCACCGATGTTTTGGCCGATTTCGAAGCCATAGATGTATTGATAAACAACGCTGGCATCACCAAAGACAATTTGTTGATGCGCATTACAGAAGAAGATTTCGATAAAGTGATTGAGGTCAATCTGAAATCTGTTTTCAATATGACCAAAGCCGTTCAGCGCACCATGCTCAAACAACGAAATGGTAGCATCATCAATATGAGCTCTGTGGTTGGGGTTAAGGGCAACGCCGGGCAATCCAATTACGCAGCTTCCAAGGCGGGAATTATCGGGTTTTCAAAGTCTATTGCCCTTGAACTAGGCTCGAGAAATATTCGTTCCAACGTAATTGCGCCGGGCTTTATAGAGACCGAAATGACAGCCAAGCTCTCAGAAGAAGTCGTAGCAGGTTGGCGCGCCGGTATTCCGCTCAAGCGAGGCGGTACTCCAGAAGACGTAGCCAATGCCTGTGTGTATCTGGCTTCAGACCTTTCTTCCTATGTCACAGGACAAGTATTACATGTCGATGGCGGCATGCTCACTTAATATCTAAAAATTATACCCATGAATACATTACCAAAAATCGGATTGCCCATAGTCGTTCTCGGCATGGTTTTACTCATTTTTATCGCCAAATCTTCTGTTAACATAGGTTATGGAGAGGCAGGCGTTGTATGGAAACGTTTTGGAGGCGGTACGGTTGTTGACAAAGCACCCCTTGGCGAAGGTTTCCACATTATTGCACCCTGGAACAAGGTGTATATCTATGACATCAAACAACAAGAGGAGTTTGAAAGTGGTATGCGCGTGCTGTCTTCCAATGGTCTTGAGATTTCGTTGGACGTTTCTGTGTTGTATCAACCCAAAATCGATGAGTTGGGCATTCTTCACAAAACCAAAGGGGAAAACTATCTCAACATTGTCATTGTTCCTGAAATTCGAGCAGTGGCACGCTCTGTGATTGGACGTTACACACCCGAACAGTTGTATTCCACCAAACGTGACGCGATTCAGAATGAGATTTACGAAGAAACCAAAAAGAAGGTAGAGCCTCAGCATGTTCAAATCAACTCTGTATTGGTGCGCGATGTTACCTTGCCACCCTCAATTAAAGAAGCCATTCAACGCAAGTTGACACAAGAGCAGGAGGCCTTGGAGTACGAATTTCGTTTGGAAAAAGCCCGTCAGGAAGCCGAGCGTCAACGCATTGATGCTGAAGGAAAAGCCATGGCCAACCGCATTCTTAACGCCTCTTTGACTCGTAATGTGCTGTTAGAGAAAGGAATAGAAGCTACTCTCAAGCTCGCTGAATCACCCAATGCAAAAGTGGTTGTGATCGGTAGTGGAGAAGATGGTTTGCCAATTATTTTAGGCAATCAATAAGGTAATTTGAAATTTTTGTTTCATATTTGCACCCATAATGAGAAACAACACACATATCCACCATTCAAAATGCTTTGCTCAAGCGAGTTGAAGAGGATATAGATTATATTCATAAAACCCGTTTGAGCTTCAAACGGGTTTTTTTGTTATAAATAATTTATAAGCATGAAAAAAAAGTTACATATAGCAGTACAAAAATCAGGGAGACTACACGATGACTCCTTAAAGTTGCTCAAAGACTGTGGAATCTCTATCGATAATGGAAAGGATCAGCTCAAAGCAGCGGCAAAAAACTTCCCCATGGAGGTATTCTATTTGCGTAATGGTGACATACCCCAATATCTACGCGATGGAGTGATTGATGTTGCTATTATTGGGGAAAACCTTTTGGTCGAAAAAGGAGAGGGCATAAGCATTACAGAGAAACTCGGTTTTTCCACTTGTAAGGTTTCTATAGCCGTACCTAAGGATGAGAACTATGAAGGAATTCAAAGCTTAGGTGGTAAAAAAATTGCTACCTCCTATCCCAATACCGTCAAAAAGTTTTTGGCAGAAAAGGGAGTAGAGGCTGATTTGCATATTATTAACGGCTCGGTAGAGATTGCGCCCAACATCGGGCTCTCTGATGCCATTTGCGATATCGTTTCGAGCGGTTCGACCTTGTTTAAAAACAACCTTAAAGAAGTTGAGGTTTTGTTTCGCTCAGAGGCCGTGTTGGCAGCAGGACCCTCACTAGACAGTGAAAAGCAGGCATTGTTGGACAAACTTCAGTTTCGCATACAGTCTGTTTTAAAGGGTCGTAGGTCTAAATATATTTTGATGAATGTATCCAACGACAGCATAAACACCATCTCATCCATTTTACCTGTTTTAAAATCGCCTACCATCATGCCTTTGGCGGAGTCGGGATGGAGTTCATTACATTCAGTCATTGATGAAGGCACCTTTTGGGAAGTCATCGACCAACTCAAAGCAGCTGGTGCTCAGGATATTTTGGTATGTCCTATTGAAAAAATGGTATTGTAAGATGAAGCAATTTGTAAATCCATCACGATCCGACTGGGAAACGCTACAACAGCGTCCGACAGCTTCGTATGATGCCTTATTACCGACAGTAGATGCAGTTTTTGCTGCCGTACAATCAGAGGGTGACAAGGCCATACGGCAATACAGCACTCAGTTTGATGGGTATTGCCCGGTCAATTTGGAAGTGCCGAAATCGGATTGGGAGCAGTCTGCTGATGAGCTCAGTCCGGAACTCAAATCGGCCATCGATCGTGCCTACGCCAACATTTACAGCTTTCACCAAGCACAACGCACACCCAAAGTCGAAGTTACTGTCCAAAAAGGGGTGTCATGTTGGCAAGAAAAGCGTCCCATAGAAAAAGTAGGATTGTATATTCCCGGTGGTACGGCCCCTTTGTTTTCATCTGTACTGATGTTGGCCATTCCA
>CAXRDP010000022.1:0-17484 GCA_964229545.1 Flavobacteriaceae bacterium
CCAATGCAAGCATCGGGCATGGTGTTTTTTATCAAAGCGACCCTGTCAGCATAGAGTTCGCGCTGGTAACGGCGGCGCATTTTTCCAAGTATTTCGTTGTTACCACTCTGTAACGGCACATGGAAGTGCGGTACAAAAGTCTTAGACTGTGCTACAAAACGTATGAGCTCCTCATTGAGCAAGTTGGGCTCTATGGAAGAGATACGTAAACGATCAATACCCTCAACAGCGTCTAACGCTTTTACCAACTCCAAAAAGGTGTGTTCGTGCTTTTTATTACCAAACTCTCCCTTGCCATAGTCCCCGATATTGACCCCAGTGAGAACGATCTCTCGGATGTCCTGATGCGCAATTTCACGGGCTTGCGATAGAATACTTTCCAAACGGTCACTTCTGGAAATTCCACGTGCCAAAGGGATGGTGCAGTAGGTGCATTTGTAATCACAACCGTCTTGTACTTTCAAAAAAGCACGTGTTCGCTCCCCAATAGCATAGCTACTCACATAGAAGTCGGCACCATCAATATCGCAGGCATGTACTTGCGCAGGTGTTTCTTTGGATAGGTCCTCGAGATAGGAGACCACATTGAATTTTTCGGTAGCTCCCAAAACCAAATCGACTCCATCTACTGCAGCAAGGGCTTCGGGTTGCAATTGGGCATAACACCCAACAGCAATGACAAATGCTTTTGGATTGCGCTTGTGGGCCTGACGAACGGTATGAGCGAATTTTTTATCGGCGTTTTCAGTAACAGAACAGGTGTTAATCACGTATACATCTGAAGAAGTTTCAAACGGAACCCTTGTGTAACCTATAGCTTCAAATTTGCGCGCCAAAGTGGAGGTCTCTGCAAAATTGAGTTTGCAGCCCAAGGTTTGGAAAGCCACCGATTGATTTGACACAACTTCTTTTTTTAAGTCCTATTTTTACGTGGCAAATATATCATCATTTATGAGCATGCTCAAATTTCGTTTTTTTTTGCTGGGGTTGTGGTTGTGCCTTATTGGATGTATGTTGAGTTGTGAATCAAAAAAGTACACTTCAGACAAAGCTATTTTTAGATATAACTCCCACGAAAACATCAATACGTTAGATCCGGCTTTTGCACGCGATTTGCGCAGTATTTGGGCTACGAATCAGATTTTTAACAGCTTGGTGCGTTTGGATGACAGCCTAGTTGTGCAACCAGACATCGCCAAAAGCTGGGAAATTCTTGATCGTGGAACTACCTACAGATTTGTGCTTCGTGATAATGTATATTTTCATGAATCTGAAACTTTGTTTGGCGGGCAAAAAACACGCAAAGTCTTGGCAGATGATTTTGTGTACAGTTTTGACAGACTGCGAGACCCCAGACTGGCTTCGCCTGGAATGTGGACGCTGGACCAGGTTTCTGATTACAAAGCCGTGAATGACAGTGTTTTTGAAATCAAGCTCAAAAAGCCTTTTAGCCCTTTCTTGGGAATCTTAAGCATGAAATACCTTAGTGTAGTACCCAAAGAGCTGGGTGATATGAAAGATTATCCTATTGGAATCAGCCCCATAGGGACTGGGCCTTTCTACGTCAAGGCGTGGATGCAAAACCTAAAACTTGTCTTACGCAAGCATCCCAAATATTTCGAAAGAGATAAAAACGGAATCTCCCTACCCTATCTGGAGGCGGTAGCCATTACTTTTGTGCCCGATAAACAAAGTGAATTTTTACTTTTTCTTCAAGGAAAACTGGACATGCTGAATAGCTTGGATGTTTCCTACAAAGATGAATTGTTAAGCAAAAACGGCCAGTTACACGTTCGCTATAAAGACAAATTTCAACTTCTACGATCCCCATTTTTGAATACAGAATACATTGGTATCTATTTGGATTCTGAAATTCCAGAGATTCAATCCAAAGCACTACGGCAAGCCCTCAACTATGCCATCGACAGGGAAGAAATGGTTCAATTTCTAAAAAATAATATTGGCCATCCTGCGGACAAGGGATTTGTACCCAATGGGCTTAATAATAAGTTGGTGGTAAATGGATATGAATACAATCCCAACAAAGCCATCGAATTGATTCAGGAATTTAAGCGAAACCACAACAACAAAACACCAGAACTCACCCTATCAACGGATGCCAACTACGTAGATTTGTGTACCTACCTTCAACATGCTTATGAAAAAGTGGGGATAAAATTGGAGGTGGAGGTGATGCCACCTGCTGCGCTGCGACAAGCAAAAACCAACGGAAAAGTCGCTTTGTTTCGTGCGAGTTGGGTGGCCGATTATCCGGATCCCGAAAACTACTTACTTCCTTTTATCAGCGATAATTTTACCCCAAACGGACCCAACTACACCCATTTTTCAAACGCTGAATTTGATCAGGAATACACCGCAATGATTCAAACCACTGATACTGAAGAAAGAAACCAACAACTCACTTATTTAGATCAATTGCTAGTAGAAGAAGCCCCTTTTGTGGTTTTGTATTACGATGAAGCACTGCGTTTTTTGCAACCCAATGTAAAAGGTATGCGTGTCAACCCTGTTAATATGTTGGAATTGAAAAAAGTCTACAAAGAGTGATTATTTTCTAAAAGATGCTGTTAGGCTAAAAATATCCGCAAGTGTGTTTTCATAAGACTTCTCTAACACGCGGTTGCGACGCTGCATCATGAGTTGTGCCGTTTTTTGAACCTTATCAAGTTTGTTCTCAACAAACCCTTGCGCTCCACCCCTTGAAAAACTTGGAATAAAGGTACGAGGAAATCCACTTCCAAAGATATTGCAACCCACACCAATGGTGGTTGCCGTGTTGAAAGTAGTATGAATGGCGCATTGAGAGTGGTCTCCCATCAACAAACCACAAAACTGAAGACCTGTATCTGTAAAACCTTGCTCAGGATAGCTCCACGCTTTGACATTTCCATAATCATTTTTCAGGTTAGAAGCGTCAGTAGCAGCCCCAATATTGCACCACTGCCCTATGACTGCATTGCCCAAAAACCCATCATGCCCTTTGTTGGAAAACCCGAAAAACACAACGTTGCTAAGCTCGCCTCCGACTTTCACCTCAGGACCCAAGGTGGTGTCACCGTAAATCTTTGCCCCCATTTTTACAACCGTATTTTTTCCAATATATAGAGGTCCACGCAGCATGCTGCCCTCCATAATTGTAGCACCATCATCGATGTAAATGGGTCCTGCTTGGGTGTTGAGCGAAACGCCTTCCATCTCTACATCTGAACCGATAAAAAGCTTGCCATTACCCAAAATTGTATTGGCTTCAGAGGGTAAAACAGTCGTTTTGCCCTTTGTGAGCAGCTCAAAATCGCGATGCAGCGCAAAGCCATTTTGGGTGAACAAATCCCATGAGAATTTGATACGCCTAAAATGACTACCAGACAACACTAGGGTCTTGTAATCATCCAAAGCATCGTCGTCAGAAGTTAGCGATCCATGATAGGCCAAGAGTTGACCCTCAAACATCAATTTTTCTTTGGGTTTAAGAGACAAGACCGCCTCAACAAACACATGGTCTGGCACACAAGGTGCCAACACACAAAAGTCAGCTGTCTGTACAAGATCCTCTTGTAGGTAAGGTTGTGTTTCAACACTGATTTCGGCCGCTGTAAGCAGGGCCCACCTATCCCTGAAGGTCATCATGCCCATAAACAAATCTGCTACAGGTCGTACATATACAAATGGCAACAAGAAATCGCGATCAGAACCGTCAAACAAGCGTATGTGCATGGGTGGTTTTCTGTGAGTAAAAATAAAAAAAACCTCTCAAGTAATGAGAGGTTTTAAAATATGGTTGATATAAGTTATTTCTTGAACTTGGCGTATTTGTTTTTAAACTTATCGATACGTCCTGCAGTATCTACCAGTTTGGCCTTACCAGTGTAGTAAGGATGTGATGTTCTTGAAATTTCAAGCTTCACCAATGGATATTCGACACCATCTACTTCAATGGTTTCTTTGGCATTGGCAGTTGACTTGGTAATAAAGACATCATCATTGGACATGTCCTTAAAGGCAACAAGCCTATAATTTTCTGGATGAATACCTGTTTTCATAGGGGTATCGTTTTAAACGCCTGCAAATTTAATGGTTTTTCATAATTTTACCACATACAAACCAAAAAAAATACAACCATGACATCAAACACACCGCAAATTCGGAACTACGCATACAAATACGGTCTTATCTACGGAGCCATTACCATTGTTTTCAGCTTGATGCTCCACTTTATGGACCTAACCTATTCGGGTTCCAATTTCCCTCAAATATTTGGCTATGTATTGTTGGCTGTTCTTATTATCTTGGCCATTACAGCGTTTCGCAGGGACAATGAGGGCAAACTCAGTGTTGGACAAGCCACCAAAATTGGTACGGCAACCGCACTCATTAGTGCCATCATCACTGTATTGTATATAATCGTTTTTGCAAATGTGATAGAACCAGACTTTGCAGAAAAACTCGGTGAACTTACCAGTGAACAACTAAGAGAGAAAGCACCCCAACTGACCGAAGATCAAATCGCGCAACAGGTAGCCATGCAAACCAAGTTTTTCTGGGTGAGTTACCCTTTCATTTTGATTATATACTCGCTATATGGACTCGTATTGGGCTGGATTACGGGTTTGTTTACCAAAAAAGCATAATACTGCATTCCATTGACAAAAAAAAATAACGAAAAGGACATCAGTGTAGTGATTCCGTTTCTGGATGAAGCGGAGTCATTGCCTGAACTTTACAGCCAGCTATTGGAAGTGTGTGAAGCCTCCCAGTGGGAGTACGAACTCATCTTTGTAGATGACGGAAGTAAGGATGGTGGCTGGAAGCATATTAAGAGTTTTTGTCAAAAAAACAAAGCGGTTGTCGGCATACGAATGGCGCGAAATTTTGGAAAATCCCAAGCCCTTCATGCAGGTTTTTTACAAGCTAAAGGAAATATCGTTTTCACCATGGACGCTGACCTTCAAGACAATCCTTATGAAATCCCGTCAATGTTCCAAAAAATGGTCGACGAAGATTTAGACATATTGTCGGGCTGGAAGAAAAAACGTTATGATTCAGTCCTGTTTAAAAACATCCCTTCCAAAATTTTCAATTGGGCCGCACGCGGTCTTTCCGGAATTAGACTTCACGATTTCAACTGTGGATTAAAAGCTTATCGTGCAGAAGTGATTAAAACCATCAATGTTCATGGGGAAATGCATCGTTATATACCCATGTTGGCCAAACATGCGGGGTTTGACGCCATAGAAGAACAAGTGGTCAAACACCAAGCACGCAAATATGGCACTACCAAGTTTGGCGCTGATCGATTCATCAAAGGGTTTTTAGACCTGCTGACGTTGTGGTTTATTCACAGATTTGGCAAGCGACCTATGTATTTTTTTGGATTGGTAGGGTCAGTGATGCTGCTAGTGGGTTTTGTGTTTGCACTCTATCTCGGAATTGATAAATTGTACTTGGACACATCTGGAAGGCTCATCACCCAAAGACCTGAATTTTTTATCGCACTGACTACCATGATATTAGGGAGTCAATTTTTCTTGGCGGGCTTTTTGGCAGAAATAATTTTAAGACTTCGCCACAAAACACCCAATTATACTGTTGCTGAAGTTCTTTAAAAAAGCATCCAAACCAATTGGTTTGACTAAATTTGCCAAGCATAAAAATTTGCAATGAGTAACAATTTCGCGCAACGCGCTCTTCAATGGCAAAATCCTCCTTTTGACAACAAAACCCAACAAGAAGCAAAAACGCTTAGCCAAGACCCCAAAGCACTAGAAGATGCTTTTTACAAAGATTTGGAATTTGGCACAGGCGGTATGCGTGGTATCATGGGAGTGGGCACCAACAGAGTCAACAAATACACCTTTGGGCGCAATACGCAAGGCTTAAGCCTTTACCTGAAACAACAATTTCCAAACGAGCCCATCCGTGTCGTAATCGGCTTTGACTGCAGACATCAAAGTGATACCTTGGCAAAAACGGTGGCTGAAATATTTAGCGCCAACGATATTGATGTGTTTTTGTTTTCTGCACTTAGACCCACTCCGGAGGTCTCATTTGCGGTACGCCACTTAGACGCGCATTGTGGTGTTATACTCACTGCCTCACACAATCCCCCTGAATACAATGGTTATAAGGTGTATTGGAAAGACGGAGGCCAGATAGTGCCTCCCCACGACAAAGGAATCACAGAAACCATCAATAGCATTGATTTCAATGAAATCCGTTTTGAACCCAAAACTGAAAAAATCACCCTCATAGACAAAGAAGTTGACTTGGCCTTTCAAAAAGCTTCAGTGGCGGCAGGAAAAATAGGTTCCGGAGACCGCAGCCAACTCAAAGTGGTATTCACAGCACTACACGGCACCTCAATTACGGCCATACCACAGGTATTAGAGCAAGCAGGTTATACACAGATACATATTGTTGAAGAGCAAGCCACCCCTGATGGTGACTTTCCAACCGTAACTTCCCCCAACCCCGAAGAACCCGAAGCCCTGAAAATGGCGCTCGATTTGGCGGATAAAATCAACGCAGACATCGTCATTGGGACAGATCCTGATGCGGATAGACTTGGGATTGCAGTCCGTAACCACAAAGGGGAATTGGAACTGCTCAATGGAAACCAAACCATGATTGTGATGACGCGGTTTATATTGGAGCAGTTTAAAAAAGAACCCAATACCGATTATTTTATCGGCTCCACTGTAGTTTCCACCCCTATGATGTCGGCTTTGGCGGAGGCCTATGGCGTAGAGTGCAAACTTGGACTTACAGGTTTTAAATGGATTGCCAAAATGATTGAAGATTTTCCGAACCAAAAATTTTTGGGAGGTGGAGAGGAAAGTTTTGGTTTTATGGTAGGAGATTTTGTTCGTGACAAAGATGCCGTGACTGCATCCTTGTTGGCATGTGAAATTGCCGCTACCGAAAAAACCAAGGGCAGTTCGTTTTTTGGGGCGTTGATGTCAGCCTACGAACAACTCGGCTTTTATCAAGAAAAACTAATTTCTTTTACAAAAAAAGGCAAAACAGGGGCTCAGGAAATCAAAAAAATGATGTGCGAATTGAGAAACCAACCACCTAATGAGTTGGATGGCAGCCCCGTAATATTTGTAGAGGATTACTTACACGGTACCTTGGAAAACAAAAAAGATCAAAAAACTACGTTTTTAGACTTTCCAAAATCAGATGTAATCATACTGGAAGCGGCAGATGGCACACGTATGGCTGCCCGACCAAGCGGCACAGAACCCAAAATAAAGTTTTACTTTAGTGTGCAACAGAAATCATTTAACATCGAAAAATTTGACGATACACAACACGAATTGTCAGAAAAAATCGGGCGAATAGCTAGCTCATTAGGCATCAAAGCATGAAATACTTTTTACACATATTAGGATTTGCAAAACCTTACAAAAAATACATTGCGCTCAATGTGTTTTTCAATGTTTTGTACGCCTTTTTTAACGCCTTTTCTTTTTTGGTATTGATGCCCATGTTCGAGGTGCTTTTCGGTGAAAATCGCCATATTACCACCAAACCCGATTTTACAGGTGTTGAAAATCTAAAAACCTATGTGTCTGACAGAATGAGCTATGAAGTCACTCGTTTTGCAGCAGATGACCCCCAGCGTGCTTTGCTGTTGGTTATAGGTTTGATCATAGTGACTTTTTTATTAAAGAATATTTTTAATTATGCTGCGTTGTTCTTCATTACATTTTTGAGAAATGGTGTTTTGAGAGACATACGCATTGCGCTTTATTCAAAAATCATTGGGTTGCCTCTTTCGATATACAATGAGCAAAAGAAAGGAGACATGATGGCTCGGATGACCTCTGATGTGATGGAGGTTCGCCATTCTTTTTTATCCGTTTTAGAACTATTAATAAGAGAACCTTTAAGCATCATTTTTGCTTTGGGCATGATGTTTACCATCAGTGCCAAACTTACCCTTTTTGTACTCATATTTATTCCTTTGGCTGGAATTGTAATCACTAAAATAGGAAAATCACTTCAGCCCAAATCAGACAAAGTGCAGCGTCAATTGGGTGAAATCTTATCCAAAACAGAAGAAACCCTTACAGGGCTCCGCATTGTAAAGGCTTTTAAAGCTGAAGCTATTTTTAAGGAAAGCTTTGAGGCGATCAATCAACACTTTTTCAAGTTGTCAAACAGTCTGATCAATCGATACAACTTAGCAAGCCCCATGAGTGAGTTTTTAGGGGTAACAGTTATAGGTATTTTGCTTTGGTATGGTGGAAGCTTGGTACTGGTTGAAGAAAAACTCAATGCGGCTGCTTTTATCGCCTACATGGGGCTTGCATACGGAGTTCTAACACCTGCCAAAGGGATCAGCAAGGCATACTACAACATCAAAAAAGGAAATGCTGCCGCAGCTCGTATTGTTGAGGTTTTTGAGACTCCCAACCCAATAAAAGACAAAGACAATCCGCTTGATTTTGATGGATTTACAAATGAAATTTGCTTAAACAACATTTCTTTTGCTTACGAGGATGATTTGGTAATAGAAAATCTAAATTTGTGCATCAAAAAAGGAACTTCTGTGGCTTTGGTGGGGCCATCGGGAAGTGGTAAAACCACCATTGCCAATCTGTTACCACGTTTTTACGATGTGTCTGGCGGTTCGATTACCATAGACGGAGTTGATATTCGCGATCTACGTAAAGATGATTTGCGCAACATGATGGGCATAGTCACTCAAGACTCCATTTTGTTTCATGACAGTGTTCGCAACAATTTATTGATAGCCAAACCCAATGCCACAGAGGTAGAAATGCGTGAAGCTGCAAAAATTGCCAATGCGCTTTCTTTTATAGAGGAACTTCCCCAAGGATTTGACACCATAATCGGAGATCAAGGAAACAAACTTTCCGGTGGACAAAAACAAAGACTTTCCATCGCCCGGGCGGTACTAAAAAACCCACCCATCATGATTTTAGACGAAGCCACATCTGCCCTCGACACCGCCTCTGAGCGCATGGTACAGGATGCTTTAACAAAAATGATGAAAAACCGAACCTCGTTGGTCATTGCCCATCGCCTATCGACCATACAATCTGTAGATCATATTGTGGTGTTGAGCAACGGTAAAATTGTGGAGCAAGGGAAACACGAGACATTGATTGCTAAAAATGGTGCTTATAAAAAGCTTATCGATCTCCAATCATTCGAACAATAATGTCCAAACAAGAAAACTCTATTCGATTACATCGCAATTTGGTTTTGGGTGTCATTGCCAATTTAGATGCCATTTTTAACCAGGGGCTTCAAGCAGACAAAGTGATAGCCAAAACCCTAAAATCCAACAAACGTTGGGGCAAGCGCGATCGGGCTTTTGTAGCGGAAAACACCTATGAAGCCATTCGCTGGAAAAGACTTTATGCAGAAATCGCTGAAGTAAAAGCTCCTTTTTCTGAAGAAGATTTGTGGCGCATGCTGGCTGTGCGCTGGGTTCTTCTGGGAATTCATTTACCCGATTGGCCTGTTTTCGCCAAGGTGCCTAGCCGGCGCATCAAAGGAAAATTTGATGAACTCAAAAAAGAACGTGTTTTTGCAGCCTCTATCCCCGATTGGATGGATGATCTTGGGGTGCAAAACCTAGGTGTAAAGAAATGGGAAAAGGAGCTTAGAGCACTCAACACACCCGCAAAGGTAGTCCTAAGGGTTAATCGACTTAAAACAAATCCGAAATTGTTGCAAAACGCCTTGCGTGATGAGGGCATTCAAACCCAGTGGTTAAAGCAATATCCAGATGCGCTTATTCTAGAAGAGCGTGCCAATGTTTTCGACACAGAAATATTTAAACGGGGTTGGTTTGAGGTTCAAGACGCCTCTTCTCAAATGGTAGCTCACTTTTGTCAGGTTGCACCAGGAATGCAAGTGATTGATGCATGCGCAGGTGCGGGTGGCAAAACATTACACTTAGCCGCGCTGATGGAAAACAAAGGACAAATCACGTCTTTAGATATTTATGCCCAAAAACTCCACGAGCTCAAAAGACGGGCGCGCAGAGCCGGCGCACAAAACATAACCACCAAAACAATCACCTCCACCAAAACCATCAAAAAGCTAAAAGATCGTGCCGACCGGGTTCTTATTGATGCGCCCTGTACTGGATTGGGGGTACTTCGTAGAAATCCGGATGCCAAATGGAAAATCCAACCTGATTTCCTACATAAAGTAATCCAAACACAGCAAAACATACTTCAGTCCTATGCAACCATGGTAAAAGAAGGTGGCTGTCTTATATATGCTACCTGCTCAATATTACATCAAGAAAATCAAGATCAAATCAAACATTTTTTAAATACAGAAATTGGTCAAGGATTTCAATTGGAGAAAGAAGAGCTAATCAGTCCTGCAGATTCAGGTTTTGATGGTTTCTTTATGGCGCGTTTGAAACGAAAAGTGTCTTGTTGATAAATAAGGGGAAAACAGCCCTTTTTTTACCCAAAAACAAAGCTTTATACCCACCGAATATGTGTAATTTTGCACATACAACCTTTAGCTGATGATCTGTTTTTTTGGGAATCCTAACGACCGCATCTACGCAGTACAGACACAAACCCCTTTAGAAGATTCCACCAAAGAAAAACTGAGCTGGCTGTTTGGGGACGTCCCATATATCAACAAATCTATTTTGGAAGGTTCGTTTGTTGGGCCGCGGATAAGTATGGTAACTCCCTGGAGTACCAATGCAGTTGAAATTACCCAAAATATGGGCATAGGGGGAATTTTGCGTATTGAACCGTTTACTTTGGCCAACAATGATGCGGAGATAGACTCCATGCTTTTCCAAAAATTCAATAATTTAGACCAGAGGTTATTTAGCATTGAAATTGTCCCTGAACCTGTACTTGACATAGAGGATATTGAGGCATACAATCAAGAACAAGGACTGGCATTAAATTCGGACGAGATAGCATACTTGAAAAATCTTGCTGTCCAATTGGGTCGTTCTTTAACTGATTCTGAGGTTTTTGGTTTTTCTCAAGTGAATTCAGAGCACTGTCGTCATAAGATTTTTAACGGCACTTTCACTATTGATGGCAAAACCAAGGAAAACTCCCTCTTTCAGCTTATAAAAAAAACATCAAAAGCGCATCCTGACAATTTGGTTTCGGCCTACAAAGACAATGTCGCTTTTATCCAAGGCCCCGACATAGAACAGTTTGCCCCTGAAAATGCTGAAACTGCTAGCACTTTCAAAACCAAGACCATCCCATCGGTGATTTCTCTGAAAGCCGAGACGCACAATTTCCCCACCACTGTGGAGCCTTTTAACGGAGCTGCCACCGGGTCGGGAGGTGAGATTCGCGACCGCATGGCAGGAGGCATCGGATCGGTTCCCTTAGCCGGAACAGCGGTCTATATGACTTCCTACTCCAGATTGGAGTCTGGGCGCCCATGGGAAAAAGTACCTGAACGTCCGTGGCTTTATCAAACGCCTTTGGACATTTTGATAAAAGCCTCAAACGGCGCAAGCGATTTTGGCAACAAATTTGGTCAACCCCTGATTGCGGGTTCGGTAACAACATTCGAGCACCAAGAGCATGACCAAATTATTGGTTTTGACAAAGTGATCATGCAGGCAGGGGGCATTGGCTATGGGCATGCCAAACACAGTGAAAAGAACACTCCCAAAAAAGGCAATAAGATTGTGGTTTTGGGAGGTGATAACTACAGAATTGGAATGGGGGGCGCAGCCGTTTCCTCTGCCAATACAGGGGCTTTTTCATCTGGAATAGAGCTCAACGCCGTTCAGCGTTCCAATCCTGAGATGCAAAAAAGGGTTGCAAACGTGATTCGTGCTATGGCAGAAATTGACAACAATCCCATCATCTCCATACACGATCATGGTGCCGGCGGACACCTCAACTGCTTGTCTGAACTTGTTGAGGATACTGGGGGCTATATCAATATGGATGCTCTGCCTGTGGGGGATCAAACCCTTTCAGCCAAAGAAATCATTGGGAATGAATCCCAAGAGCGCATGGGGCTGATTGTTGATCAAAAAACATTGCCCAGACTCCAACAAATCGCTGCACGGGAACGCGCTCCGATATTTGAAGTTGGACAGATAACAGACGACAAGAATTTTGTGGTGGATTCTAAAAAAACAGAAAGTAAGCCTATCGATCTTTCTTTGGCTGACTTTTTTGGAAAAACCCCTAAGACGGAGTTGCATGACCAGTCGGTCATTAGCCAGTATAAATCTGTTACTTATAACGCCGAGCATATTAATGAAGACGTAAAAAATCTGTTACAACTCGAAGCTGTCGCCTGTAAAGATTGGCTCACCAACAAAGTGGATCGGTGTGTAACTGGGCGGGTTGCGCAGCAACAGTGTGTGGGGTCGCTCCAACTTCCTTTGGCCAATTGTGGGGTAATGGCACTCGACTTTAGAGGTCAAGATGGCATTGCCACCTCCATAGGCCATGCGCCTGTAAGCGCTTTGATAAGTCCGGCAGCAGGGAGTAGGTTGTCTATAGCCGAAGCATTGACCAACATTATATGGGCACCATTAAAAGATGGGCTGTCATCGGTCAGCCTTTCAGCCAACTGGATGTGGCCCTGCAACAACCCGGGTGAAAATGCCCGATTGTATGAGGCGGTCGAAGCCTGTTCTGACTTTGCCATAGGATTGGGCATCAATATACCTACAGGGAAAGACTCCCTTTCAATGAAGCAAAAGTATCCTGACCAAGACGTATTGGCACCGGGAACCGTAATCATTTCTGCTTCTGCGCATTGCAGTGATGTAAGCAATGTGGTACGTCCTGTAGCACAAATTGATAAAGGAAGCATCTACTATGTGCGGATGTCTGATACCGATTTTCATTTGGGTGGGTCTGCGTTTGCCCAATTGCAATCTCAAGTGGGTAGCCATACCCCAGATGTGTCCGATATGGAAGCATTCAGAAACACATTCAACGCCATTCAACGGGCCATCAAGCAGGGAAAAATCGCCGCAGGACACGACATAGGTTCAGGTGGTTTGATCACTAGCTTGCTAGAAATGTGTTTTGCTGAAAACAATATAGGGATGACAATTGATTTGTCACCCCTCGAATTTGATGAACGTGTTCTGTACGCTGAAAACCCTGCGCTAATAATACAAGTAAACGACCCGACTGCTGAAGAACTTAAAAAATCTGGTGTGCGCCTGACAAAATTGGGTGAGGTCAACACAAGTGAAAACTTGACCCTAAAACTGGGGGCGAAAACCCTTGACTTTCACATTCCAACCTATCGAGACCATTGGTTTTACACCTCCTTTCTATTGGATACCCATCAAACAGCACCGCAATTGGCCAAAGAGCGTTTTGAATCTTATCACAAAACCCCACTCCGTTTTAAATTTCCTGAAAATTTTACTGGAAAGTTGCCCGAATCTAATGGCAAAAAAATCCGCGCAGCGGTTATCAGAGAAAAGGGCAGCAATTCAGAAAGAGAGATGGCCTATGCCATGCACCTAGCTGGTTTTGAAGTTAAAGACATCCATATGACCGATTTGATGTCGGGTAGAGAAGACTTGAGTGACGTACAGTTTATTGTGGCTGTTGGTGGGTTCTCCAATTCGGATGTGCTTGGCTCTGCCAAAGGATGGGCCGGTAGCTTCAAATACAACCCATTGGCTAAAAAAGCTCTGGAGCAATTTTTTAAGCGTAAGGACACCCTATCTTTAGGAGTTTGCAATGGATGTCAGTTGTTTATTGAACTGGGGCTTTTACACCCCGATCACGATGTGAAACCAAGAATGTTGCACAACGATTCGGGTAAATTCGAATGTACCTTCAGCACGGTTGATATCGCTGAAAACAACACCGTTATGTTCTCGGGCTTAAGCGGTAGCCGATTGGGAATTTGGTCTGCCCATGGGGAAGGTAAATTTGAATTGCCCAAACCAGCGGCTGAATACAATATTATAGGCACCTACACCTACGATGCTTACCCGTCTAACCCCAATGGTTCAGATTATGGCACTGCCATTTTGAGCGACCACGAAGGGCGCCATGTGGTCATGATGCCGCACTTGGAACGCGCCACTTTCCCATGGAATTGGCCCCTATATCCCGAAGGCCAGAACGATGTAGTCAGCCCCTGGATGGAAGCTTTTGCAGCAGCCAAAAAATGGCTTAACCATCTAGACTAAAAAACTTCGATTTTTTGTTTTGCCGAAATAAATGCATATTTGTGTTGGACTACTGATTTATGAGTACACCAACCCGCTTATTTGATATTCTCAACCAACAGGCACTTTCGAAGCCTATCGATTGTGCGCTGAATACCAAGTATAATGGAGTCTGGGAGCATACTTCTACTCAAGAATACCTTGCCAAAGCCAACCAGATAAGTAGGGGGCTATTGGAATTGGGTGTGGGACAGGGAGACAAAATAGCCCTTATTTCCACCAACAATCGAACGGAGTGGTGTGTGGTAGACATAGGCGTTTTGCAAATCGGTGCAATCGACGTTCCCATCTATCCTACCATTACTGCAGAGGACTATGCATACATTATCAACCACTCTGAATCGAAATATTGTTTTGTGTCTGACCAAGAGGTCTACGACAAAATTCAATCTATTCGCGGTGAATGTCCCAATTTAGAGCAAGTCTATAGTTTTGACAAGATTGATGGTTGTGCACACTGGTCAGAGGTATTAGACTTGGGAAGTGAAACGAGTCACCAGCCTAGAGTACAAGCTTTGATGGAGTCCGTACAGCCACAAGATTTGGCTACCATCATATATACATCGGGAACTACAGGTACCCCAAAGGGTGTGATGTTGAGCCACCATAATATTGTCTCCAACGCATTGGCCAGCCAAGCGCGTTTGCCATTAGAGTTTGGAAAGGCAGTGGCTTTAAGCTTTTTACCATTATGTCACATCTATGAGCGTATGCTCATATACCTTTACACTCTCTCTGGAACACGTGTTTATTTCGCAGAATCCTTAGAAACCATAGGAGAAAATCTCAATGAAGTACACCCCAACGTAATGACCGCGGTACCGCGTTTGTTAGAAAAACTTTATGACCGCATCTATAGCAAAGGACAAATGCTTACAGGTGTCAAGAAAAAACTTTTTAATTGGGCAGTAGATTTGGGGTTGCAATATGAGCCCTACGGACAAAATGGCTTGGTTTATGAACTCAAACTCAAAATTGCTAGAAAACTCATCTTTAAAAAGTGGAAAGCCGCATTGGGTGGTAAACTAGAACTGATTGCGTCGGGAAGTGCTGCACTTCAGCCTAGATTGGCACGTGTGTTTACCGCGGCTGGTATGGCCGTTTGTGAAGGCTATGGACTTACAGAAACCTCCCCTGTGATTTCAGTAAATGACATGCGTAATGGCAACTATCGCATTGGAACAGTCGGAAGGGTGATTGATAATGTGGAAGTTAAAATCGCTTCTGATGGTGAAATTCTTTGTAAAGGCTCCAATGTGATGATGGGGTACTATAAAGATGAGGAAAAAACCAATGAGGTAATCAAGGATGGGTATTTCCACACAGGAGATATTGGACATATAGATGCAGACGGGTTTTTAAAAATTACCGATCGTAAAAAAGAAATGTTCAAAACATCAGGTGGAAAGTATGTGGCTCCGCAAGTGATAGAAAATGTAATCAAACAGTCAATCTTTATTGAACAAGTCATGGTTATTGGTGAAGGTAAAAAACACCCGGCAGCACTCATCCAACCCAACTTTGAAGCAATCAATGCATGGATCAATGAAAAGGGAGAAAAAGAAATGACTCCAGATGAAATAGCTTCAAACCCCAAAGTGAATGAAAAAATTATGGCTGATGTCGACAAAGCCAATGCACAGTTTGCCCAATGGGAAAAAGTTAAAAAAATTCATCTTACTTCAGACGTTTGGAGTGTAGACTCTGGACACCTCACACCTACCATGAAACTACGCAGAAAGATTATAGCCTCAAAATACACTTCTGAAATTGAAGCTATCTACAATTAGTAGATTTTTTTTCAAATTTATTATGCGTGCATAGTATTTTTTTATACATTTGATGCATGCAACATCAAACTATTGATCATGTATTGAGAGCTACTTGGCAAGCAGTAGCCAAAATGTATCATGAAGAAGCTTTAAAATATGGGGCTACTATGGCCACCGGGCTGGCATTATTAAGTATAGACACCGAAGAAGGGGTTCCTTCCACCTCACTGGGTCCGCGCATGGGTATGGAAGCTACCAGCCTATCAAGAACCCTAAAAACCATGGAAGACAAAGGCTTGATACGCCGTGAACCCAACCCTGAAGACGGACGTGGTGTATTGATCAAACTTACCAAGGAAGGGTTGGAAAAAAGAACACTCTCTAGGTCATTGGTAAAGAAATTTAATAAAACGATTGAGGATTCTATCAGCCAAAGTGAGCTAAATGCCTTTCACAAAGTCACCGATGTGATTATGAACAAATTGGAAGATAAAAGCATCTTCAATGTCAAAGAAGTAAACATTTCATGAAAAATAGAAAAATTAACAAAGTGGCCGTTATAGGTTCTGGAATCATGGGCTCCGGAATTGCTTGTCATTTTGCCAATATTGGGGTTGAAGTATTGTTGTTGGACATAGTGCCTTCATCTTTGACTGAGACGGAGTCCAATAAAGGACAGACCCTCAAGGACACTGCCGTTCGAAACAGAATAGTCAATGAAAACCTCACAAAATCCATCAAAAGCAATCCCGCGCCACTCTATCACTCCAAATTTGCCAATCGAATTACCACGGGCAACCTTGAAGACGATTTGGTTCGCATAGCAGAAGTCGACTGGATTATTGAGGTCGTGGTAGAGCGCCTAGACATCAAGCAGCAAATTTTTGAACGCATTGAGAGCCACAGAAAGCCAGGAACGCTGATCACTTCAAACACCTCGGGCATCCCTATCGCGCTTATGAATGAAGGGCGATCCGAAGATTTTCAAAAGCATTTTGCCGTAACACACTTTTTTAATCCGCCCCGCTACCTAAAACTGTTTGAAGTTGTTCCCGGACCCAACTGCGATCAAGAAGTTACAGACTTTTTGATGGACTATGGCTCACGGTTTTTGGGCAAACAATCGGTTTTGGCCAAAGACACACCTGCTTTTATTGGTAATCGCATTGGTATCTTTTGTATCCAAAGCCTGTTTCATCAAGTCAAAGACATGGGGCTTACCATAGAAGAAATTGACAAACTCACAGGACCTGTGATAGGACGGCCCAAGTCCGCTACCTTTCGTACTGTAGATGTAGTTGGTTTGGACACCCTCGTACACGTTGCCAACGGCTTGCACGAACACTGTGCAAAGGACGAACGCCGCGAGGTGTTCAAACTGCCAGATTTTATAGCCACCATGATGGAGAAGCAATGGTTGGGCTCTAAAAGCGGACAGGGATTTTATAAAAAATCAAAAAACAGCGATGGCAGTTCTGAAATCCT
>CAXRDP010000023.1:0-16483 GCA_964229545.1 Flavobacteriaceae bacterium
TGAAAAAAGCAGAATTAATCGCGGCTTTGACCGCCTAAAATAACATACCATGGCACACAAAAAAGGAGTAGGTAGTTCTAAAAACGGAAGAGAATCAGAATCGAAACGCTTGGGCGTTAAGATTTTTGGTGGACAGCCTGCCGTTGCCGGCAACATCATTGTACGCCAACGCGGTACCCAGCACCACCCGGGTGAAAACGTATATCTTGGCAAAGACCATACCCTTCACGCACAAGTGGACGGGGTTGTACGCTTTACCAAAAAGAAAAACAATCGTTCGTATGTTTCAGTAGATCCTACGGCATAAAACACCAACGGTTTTTATCAAAATCAAAACCCCGCCATTGGCGGGGTTTTTTGTTTGTATTCTATACGAAGTCAAAAAATGAATGGAGTTTATTTTTTGTTCAACAAGTTTTTATAATCTTCTACATCTAATTTTACTTCTTTTAAAACGGCTCTTATGAGTGGCCTGCTAAGATCTCTGCCTTTGTGATGTGGAAGGGTGGTGTATCTGCCATCGGGGTGCCTGTAAAAAACATGACTTCCTTTTTGCCTAACCACACGGAATCCCAACCCAATAAGAAGTTTTTCAAAACGCTTGGCATCAATAATGGGAAGTCTGCTCATACGCTGATAGAAACTTTCTGCGTACCGACAAAGTCAAGGCGTAGGGCTTCTTTTTCTTCCGCTGAAAGTTCCTCAAGGCATAAAGAAATGACTTCTTGTAGGTTTTTATGCAATTCGTCCAATGTTTTTCCTTGGGTATGAGCACCTTGGAGTTGGGGTACAGAGCCAAAATACATCCCTGTGTCAGGGTCTTTTTCGATATAGGCAGTAAAATCGTAGTTACTCATACTCAAACTTACAAAATCTAATTATATAAGTAACCAGAATTAAAAACCCCACCATTGGCGGGGGTTTTTGTTTTGAATAAAGTGAGCTGTAGATTGCTAGTACCTATAATACTCCGGCTTATAAGGCCCATGTACTTGTACGCCTATATAATCGGCTTGTTCTTTGTCTAGGTTTTCGAGTTCCACACCCAGTTTGTCGAGGTGGAGGCGCGCTACTTTTTCGTCCAAATGTTTGGGCAACATATAGACCTTGTTTTCATAGCGGTCGCTGTGGTTCCACAATTCGATCTGTGCCAATGTTTGGTTGGTAAACGAATTGCTCATCACAAAACTCGGATGCCCCGTAGCACAACCCAAATTCACCAAACGGCCCTCGGCCAAAACGATGATGTCATTTCCATCCACATTATAAAGATCCACCTGAGGTTTGATTTCTTCTTTGGTATGGCCATAACTACCATTGAGCCACGCCATATCGATCTCGTTGTCAAAGTGCCCAATATTACATACGATGGTTTTGTCTTTCATCGCACGGAAATGGCGCTCGGCCACAATGTCTTTGTTTCCAGTAGCGGTGACTACGATATCCGCATTGCCCACTACCGTATCCAATCGCTTGACTTCGTAGCCGTCCATAGCAGCTTGGAGCGCACAGATGGGGTCGATTTCGGTCACAGTGACAATGGCACCAGCACCTCTAAAAGAAGCCGCCGTTCCTTTGCCCACATCACCATAGCCTGCAACCACCACGCGCTTACCTGCCAACATAATGTCGGTTGCACGACGCACAGCATCCACCGCACTCTCTTTACAACCATATTTGTTGTCAAACTTCGACTTAGTCACTGAGTCATTTACATTGATAGCAGGCATAGGCAAAGTACCCTTTTTCACACGGTCATAGAGTCGGTGCACACCTGTAGTGGTTTCTTCCGACAATCCTTTGATGCCTTGAACCAACTCGGGGTATCTGTCCAATACCATATTTGTCAAATCACCCCCGTCATCGAGTATCATGTTGAGGGGTTTTTGGTCTTCCCCAAAAAACAGGGTTTGTTCAATACACCAGTCAAACTCTTCCTCGTTCATCCCTTTCCAAGCATAGACCGGAATCCCTGCGGCAGCGATGGCGGCGGCAGCGTGGTCTTGGGTAGAGAATATATTACATGAACTCCAGGTCACATCTGCACCTAAATCAACCAATGTTTCGATAAGTACAGCTGTCTGAATGGTCATGTGCAAACAACCTGCAATGCGTGCTCCAGCAAGGGGCTGTTGGTCTTTGTATTCGGCACGTAGTGCCATCAGGCCGGGCATTTCGGCTTCGGCCAATTGAATTTCTTTACGGCCCCAGTCAGCGAGTGTGATGTCTTTGACTTTGTAGGGGAGTGTTTTTGTTGCCATAGTCGTATATTTGTTTCTCTGCAATTTTGGACAAATTTACGAATACCCATGCCCATTTACAAACAATTGAAAATCAACGCGAAAACCACTTTGTGGGTATGGGAAATATTGGAATCAGAAACCGCTTTACAACAGCATGTCTCCTTGACTGCCGATTGCATTTCTAAATTACAATCTTTGCGCGCCTCTAACCACAGAAAGGCCTTTTTGGCTGTGCGCTGCTTGCTCAAAGCAGCTGATATACCGCTCACAGATTTGTATTACAACGAAAACGGCAAACCCCTTTTGAAATCCGGTGTACATATTTCTATCAGTCATGCCAAGTCCTTTGTGGGTGTTGCTTTGAGCACAAGTGAGGTTGGGCTTGACATCGAAGAACACCGCCCCAAAATCAAACGGGTGGTCAATAAGTTTGTCAACCCCAACGACAAAGTTCCCACCGAAAGCCTGGCCTACCTCACCACCTTGTGGTGTGCCAAAGAGGCGGTATATAAGGCGCTTTCGGTCCCAGGTATCAGTTTTCGTTCAGACATAGCCGTCTCCGCAGGTGCAGACAGGCAGTGGTCGGCTCAATGTGGAAATAAAGTTTTTGATTGTTATCCCATATATTGGCCTAATCATAGTTGTGTGTTGACCCAAAAAAAATAACATGAAAATATCTGTAGAACTCACCCTTACTCCACTTGCCAACGACTACGCACCGGCAATCAAAGATTTTATTCTGCGCTTGCGCTCAAGCAGTTTTGACATACGCGAAACCCCCTTAAGTACACAGATTTATGGGGAATATGATACGCTCATGCCTTTTTTAACCCAAGAAATCAAAACCACCTTCGAATCAGACACTGGGGTATTGCTCCACATCAAAATGTTTAACACTGACAGAAACCAATATGTCCCAAATTTTTGATTTTCTTTTTGGCCAATATGCCGATTATGCAGTTTGGGATGTGGCTTTGGAAATCATCGCTGCAACCCTGGGACTTGTCAGTGTGTGGTGTGCCAAACAAAACCACATTGCGGTTTTTCCTACGGGTATGATTTCAACAGCTATTTATGTGTATCTGTTGTTTCAATGGACACTGTTGGGTGATATGCTTATCAATGGCTACTATTTTATCATGTCGGTCTATGGCTGGTATGTATGGACACGACGCGACGCATACCAACAACCCACCCCCATTGCACGAATGAACCAAAAAGAGCGTCGATGGCTGTATGTATTACTGGCAGGCAGTTTGGTCTTTGTGTATACTGTCTATGTTTGGTTTGACAAATGGGGGAGTACCAGCGCTTTAATCGATACCCTTACCACCGCCATTTTCTTTGCAGGAATGTGGCTTATGGCAAGAAGAAAAATAGAAAACTGGATTTTTTGGATTGTCGGTGATGTGATTTCTGTACCCTTATACCTCACAAAAGGCCTGACCTTTACTTCCTTTCAATACCTAATCTTTACCTTTGTGGCTCTATTTGGATACATCGCATGGAAAAAAGCCTTGCACAAGCCGATGCCCATTGCCTAAAGGTGGTTCTCTATGGCCCCGAATCTACGGGCAAATCCACTTTGGCTCAAAAACTAGCAAAGCACTACAATACACTGTGGGTGCCAGAATATGCCCGTACCTATTTGCAAAAAAAGTGGGACGAACACCAAGCGGTATGTACTATGGAAGATTTGGTACCCATTGCGTACGGCCAAATGTATAGTGAGAACCAAAAAGCCGCCCAAGCCAACAACATTTTGTTTTGTGACACCGATTTGTTGGTTACTCAGACCTATTCTGAAATCTATTTTGAAGGTCAATGCCCACCTATCATACGTGAGTATGTACAAAAAAATACATATGATTTGTATTTGTTAATGAGCACAGACCTTCCGTGGATAGCGGATGATTTGAGAGACAGGCCCAATGATCGTAGCTATATGTTTGAACGCTTTCAACAAAGTTTAATCGACCATAACAAACCTTATGTGATCATCAGTGGCGATGGTGATACACGTTTTAAAATGGCACTCGAAGCCATAGAAAATCGCTTTGCCCATGTTTGATACAACACCACACAAAAGCCAACTTCAAACACTTGGAATTTCCGAGGAAGCACTCACACTTCAATGGAAAAAATTGGTACACGGACCCCATCCGATCCAAATAGTGCGTGCGGCTACTGTGGGAGATGGCATACTGCACTTAGATAAAAAGCAGTGCGAAGCTTTTGCCCAGACCTACGACCAACAGAAAGAACCTTTACGTATCACCCGTTTTGTGCCGGCTTCTGGAATGGCTACGCGCCTATTTAAGTTTTTGTATGAATTTTTAGAAAAATATAACCCGACCACAGAAAGTATTAGAGCCTATCTGAATCGAAAAAAAAATTACAAGTTGGGTGTTTTTCTTGGGGGCGTAGAAAAATTGCCCTTCTTCAAGGAGCTTGAGGCGGAGTTAAAACCTACTTTTAACAATCAGATGAATACGAGTGTGTTTTATTACCACTTGATTCAATTGGTACTGGAGAAGTACGGAAACCAGCCCAAAGCGTTGGTGCCTTTTCATTGTTATGCCGATAGCACACGCACTGCTTTTGAAGAACACCTCAGATCGGCGCTCTCCTATGCTGTAACGGACAACACAACCCACCACCATTTCACCATAGCAAAGGAACACTTTGATAAATTCAAGTCTGAGGGCGCTCAACTCCAAAAATCCATAAGCCAAGACCACGGAGTGAGCATGCATATAGACTATTCGGTACAACACCCAAATACAGACACCATAACAGTAGACCTCGACAACCAACCCGTTTTGAACGAAAATGGGAACTTGATTTTTAGAGCTGGAGGCCATGGTGCACTTATCGAAAACCTCAACCAAATCCAATCCGATGTTATTTTTGTCAGTAATATTGACAATGTGCCGGTTGAAAGCAGACATCAGGAGTTTGGATACTACAAAAAAGTACTGGCAGGATGTATGCTTGAAATACAAGAAAAGGTTTTCAATTTGCTTAAAGCATTGGACTCAGGTGCGTCTGTAGATAAAGCCAAAGATTTTTTAGAAAACAATCTCCATATTAAAATACCCACGCTTTCTAGTTCCGAAGAAAGAATATTTGTAATCGAAAAGCTCAATCGTCCCATACGGGTGTGCGGTATGGTACCCAACGAAAACGAACCCGGTGGAGGTCCTTTTTGGGTGACTCTTGACGGGCAGCAAAGTTTGCAGATTATAGAACAGGCCCAAATGGATACCGACAATCCCCAACACACGGACGCCCTTCAAAAAGGGACCCACTTTAACCCAGTGGATATTGTATGTGGGGTATATAACTATAAGGGAGAAAAGTTTGACCTAACCCAATTTGTGGATGGGGATACCTATTTTGTAACTGAAAAATCAATCGACGGAAAGCCTGTCAAAGCCCTTGAACATCCGGGTCTTTGGAATGGCGCCATGGCCGGTTGGAATACGCTGTTTGTGGAGGTGCCGGTCCGTACTTTCAATCCGGTGAAAAACGTCAACGATTTGTTGCGTCCGGCTCATCAGGTTTAAGGCCTCGTTTGTATATTTGCATCATCTCAAAGGGGTGCCCGACCAAAAGGGCTGAGATCATACCCAACGAACCTGGGCAGGTAATGCTGCCAAGGGAAATATAAGTTATTAATCATCAGAATAATAACCCCTTTTATTCGTAAAACAAGTACGAATGAAATCTTTTTTACTATCCTTTTTTTTAGGAACAGGAATGCTCTTAGCCCAACAAGCACAAGACAGTTTGCAGACTGAAATTCAGCTCAAAGGTGTTACGGTTGCTGCTTTGAGTGCCACCACTCAAACGCCCATGGCTTTTTCGGATGTAACCAAAGAAGAATTGGCCTCTCGAAACCTTGGTGCCGACCTCCCTATTTTGCTCAATTTTTTACCGGGAGTTGTCACGACTAGTGATGCTGGTGCCGGAGTGGGCTATACCGGCATTCGAGTGCGTGGTTCCGATGCCACTCGAGTCAACGTGACCATCAACGGGATTCCATACAATGATTCCGAATCTCAAGGTACTTTTTGGGTCGATTTGCCTGACTTTAGCTCCTCTGTGGAAAGCCTACAGTTGCAGCGTGGAGTAGGCACCTCGACCAATGGATCGGGTGCTTTTGGGGCAAGCCTTAACATTACAACAGACGCTGTCTCGGATGAGGGTTATGCGCAATTGGCTCACAGTTTTGGAAGTTTTGCTACCCAAAAAAACACTTTAAAGTTTTCCACTGGCTTGTTGGACAATCGCTTTGAACTCTCTGGTAGGCTGTCCAAAATTGATTCAGATGGCTACATCGACCGGGCCAGTTCTGATTTAAAATCCTATTTCTTACAGGCGGTTTACCAAGAAGGAAAAACCCATCTCAAAGCCTTGGCTTTTGGCGGGCATGAACGCACGTACCAATCTTGGTTTGGAATAAATCCGATCACCCTTAAAGAAAACAGAACCTACAACCCGGCAGGTGAAAATTATGATGCGGAAGGAAATCTTTTAGGGTTTTACGAGGACCAAGTAGACAATTATGACCAAGACCACTTTCAGCTTCACTGGAACCAACAGCTCAATATCTATTGGTCTATGGGAGTGGGATTGAATTACACTTACGGGAGAGGCTATTACCAAGAGCTCAACGATCTGTGGTTTGACCAAAACGTAGGTTTTTCAGGTACCACAGATCCTACATACCTCAATTTGCCAAACTTGGGTGCTCAAACCACGGAGAATATTACTCAAAAATGGTTGGACAACGATTTTTATGTGGCCAATCTCAATGCGCGCTACCAAAAAGGCAGCAACACACTTGATTTGGGTGCTTATCACAGTAAGTATATAGGCGATCATTTTGGAGTGCTAGTTTGGGCTGATCAGACTGGCGGTGCCTTGCCAGGACATCGATTTTATGAAAACCAAGGGGTCAAAAAAGACACCAATCTTTTTGGTAAGCTCACCCATGCGGTAGGAGACAATTTGGTCGTGTTTACAGACCTACAATACCGTTGGGTGGACTATGTGGCAAATGGCGTTCAAGCCGGCCCCGAACCCATCGGCATAGACAGGAATTACGGGTTTTTCAACCCTAAGTTTGGACTTACTTATAACCTAAATAACGAAGCTCAAGCCTATATGTCTGTGGCTCGTGCACACAGAGAACCCAACAGAACTGATTTTGAAAACGGCAATCCCGTGCCTGAATCCTTGACCGACTACGAGCTGGGATGGCGTCACAAGTCTGAATTCCTGAAATTTGGCGTCAATGTGTATTATATGGACTATAAAGACCAGTTGGTACTCACAGGAGCTGTCGATGAAGTAGGCGCACCTATCAGAGAAAATAGCGGTAGTAGCTACCGTTTGGGTCTGGAGTTGGATTCCGATTGGCAGTTGAGTGCCAAATGGGGATGGAATGCCAACCTCACTTTGAGTGAGAATAGAAACCGCGATTTTGTTTTTGAACGCGATGGGCAGTTGCAAGATTTAGGAAACACAAATTTGTCTTACTCACCCAATGTAGTGGGTGCAAGTCAGTGGGTTTTTTCACCAAGCGATGCTTTGTCATTGTCATTGTTTAGCAAATATGTGGGTGAGCAGTTTATGGGCAACATTAATGCGAATTTGTCCAAGTTACCTTCCTATACAACGCACGATATTAGCATCCAATACCAACTCAATCCATCGTGGTGTAAATCTTTAACATTACAATTGCTGCTCAACAATGTGTTGGATGCCACCTATGTGTCTAATGGGTATTTCTATACCTATGACGATAGTTGGAGCAATCCGGGTATGGTTCAAACCATAGAAGGCGTTGGATACTATCTACAGGCTGGTTTCCATTTCTTGGCAGGAATGAACATTCGATTTTAGTTGTAAATCAGTACTTGGTTTCCGTTGCGTTGAACACGATAGTTTACCAATCCATAGGTCGCTCCTTCTGTAAGGGGTTGGCCTGTGGCCAAACTATACAAATAATCATCGCATGGACATTGTGCTTCTGTGCCTTCAAGAAGGGTGGCAGAACATTGGCTGGGGGGTTGGTTGGGACAACCCGCTTCCCACGCCATAATCTGACTGCCGTTGAGGTTGTAAAGATGAACGCCTTTCACACCCAATCCAGACATTGTATGCGTGCCCCCTGTAAATCGAAGGTTGTCATATTGGGGCAGGTTGAGGTTAAACTCAAACTCAAAGCTGTAATTTGGCAAGTAAGGGTTGCGCTCTATGGCATTGTCTTCACAGCCAATAAGCCATAGGCAACACACAACAATCAGCGTCTGTTTCATGGGCAGCAATATAAAACTAAAACGCTGAAAAACAGGAATTTTGTATATTTGTTATGCATCCCGCTAATTGAGGGATTTTTTTGTTTCTAAATCGAATATCATGAGCACTGTATCTTACTATACCGCTGAAGGCCTAAAAAAATTGCGTGACGAACTCAATCAACTCAAAGACATTGAGCGACCCAAGGCCTCCCAAGCCATCGCTGAGGCTAGGGACAAGGGTGATTTGAGTGAAAATGCAGAATATGATGCTGCCAAAGAAGCCCAAGGGTTATTGGAGCTTAAGATTTCTAAACTCGAAGAAACTTTGGCTTCTGCGCGTCTTCTTGACGAATCTCAGTTGGATCAATCCAAAGTACACGTATTGTCCAAAGTAAAAATCAAAAACACCGCCAACAATATGGAAATGACCTATACTTTGGTGGCAGAGAGCGAGGCCGATCTAAAATCTGGAAAGATTTCTGTGAGCTCACCCATTGGGAAAGGTCTTTTGGGAAAAGAGGTAGGTGATATTGCAGAGGTAAGCGTTCCCAACGGCGTACTGAAATTCGAAATACTCTCCATCAACAGCTAGGTATGCCTTCTATTTTTACACGCATCATACAAGGGAAATTGCCTGCTTATACCATAGATGAAGATGCAGATTGCTATGCTTTTTTAGACATCAACCCCAATGCAAGGGGTCATGTGTTATGTGTTCCTAAAAAAGAGGTGGACAAACTTTTTGACCTAGAAGATGACCTCTATATCAAACTCATGCAGTTTTCCAAGCGCATTGCCGCAGCTTTGGAAAAAGCCCTTCCGTGCAAACGAGTCGGCATGGCCGTGGTAGGTTTGGAAGTACCCCATGCACATGTGCACCTGATCCCACTCAACGAAATGCACGAAATGACTTTTCAAACCAAAGTAAAAATGTCTGATGAGGACTTTAAAAGTTTGGTTTCTAAAATCAAAGCACAGCTCTAGGCTGGGAGTTCGATTTTGAAGCAGGTTCCCTGATTTTTCACTGTTTTTTGAAGTCCAATCTTTCCATTGTGGTATTCCTCGATGATTCTTCTTGACAGTGAAAGCCCCAATCCCCAACCCCTTTTTTTGGTGGTTACCCCCGGCATAAAGATTTTTTTGTGCATTTTTTTGGGGATTCCTACGCCGTTGTCTTGAACCAAGATTTCTATTTGCTTGGCTTTGTCGGAGATTTGTAATTGTATTGTGCCTTTGTCCTTTAGCGCGTCAATGCTATTTTTAATCAGGTTTTCAATTACCCAACAATACAATTCTTTGTTGAGGCGTATTTCTTTCTTTTTGACCTCTGAAGAAAACACCATGTCAATCCCTTTGGGGGTTCGCAGTTTGAGGTATTCAAACACCTCTTCGGTAGCCGCAACCACATCTGTTTTTGTGAGCGTCGGAAGCGAACCAATTTTAGAAAACCTGTGGGTGATGGTTTCCAATCGTTTCAGGTCTTTTTCCATGTGTTTGGCCTCATCAACTCCTTTGGATTGAAGTAGGGACACCCATCCCAATAGCGACGATAAAGGGGTTCCTATTTGGTGGGCAGTTTCTTTGGCCATACCAGTCCATAATTTGTTTTGGAGTGCCGATTGGGTAGCTTTCAGATAGACAAACAACATCGTGCCCATGCTCAAAACCACCAACAATAGCGCCAGCGGATAGAGACGCAGTTTGTTTAACAGTGAAGAGTTGCCATAATACATCCGCTGGTTGACTGTGTTTTCATACACAATCTCGATAGGTGGGTTTTCTCTTTTGATTCGCGCCAAGGTTTTTTTAAGGAAGGCAGAATCGCGTGCAACGGCTCTTTGAGGGTCTATGTTGTTAAAGGAAACAATGCGATCATCGGCATCCACCACTATCATTGGGATGTTGTTTTCGCTCGTCAACACATTAAAGATTAAGGGATCAACATCTTCGTTGAGGTCTATGTTTTGGGTAAACTGCTGTTGGGCAAGTGCCCATAGCTCCATGCGTTGGCGCTCATCACTTTCTGTTTGTTGAACAAGTAAGTATAGGTTCCACAAAATAAAAAACACCACCAAAACCAGTGCGCATATCAATAGCCATCGGCTGTTGTCTCTCCAAGAAAAGGCTGGGAATTTCATTTCTTACAACGAATATAATTTATTTTTTCAGAACAAAATCCCCTCTAATTTATTAGATTTGTTCAGGCGCTAAAAAGACAATAAACCATGGAAATTCAAGGAAGAATTAAACACATCTACGAAACCAAAGAATACGGAAGCAACGGCTTTAGAAAACGCGAGTTGGTTCTTACTACAGAAGAACAATATCCCCAACACCTTCTTTTAGAGTTTGTGCAAGACAAATGCGATTTGTTAAACGCTTTCAAAGAAGAGCAACGCGTAAAAGTTGGTATCAATTTGCGGGGCAGAGAATGGCAAAGTCCGCAGGGAGAGACCAAGTTTTTTAACTCCATACAAGGGTGGCGCATAGACGCTTTGGAACAGGCAGGAACCCCTGAGCCCCCACCGCCTCCGTTTGACCCTGTGGATGATGTCAATATGGAAGCTCCCGATGATTTGCCGTTCTAAACTCGGCACCCCTTTCTGATGTATCGCCTAACAGAAGCACTGTTGTTTCCTGCGCCTGAGCAAGCCTCACCAGAAGGCATTGTTGCTGTTGGGGGTGACTTACGCCCCGAGCGGGTGATGCTGGCCTACAAAAAGGGTATTTTCCCTTGGTTCGAGTCCGACGATTTTTTGATGTGGTGGAGCCCTGACCCGCGTATGGTTCTTTTCCCGGATCAACTTAAAATTTCCAAAAGCATGCGTGCGGTACTTCGAAGGAAAACTTTTGAGGTAAGCTTTAACAAAGCTTTCGCAGAAGTTGTAGAAGCCTGTGCCAAAGTCAAACGTTTTGGACAAAACGGCACGTGGATCACCCAAGGACTTATGGATGTGTACAATGTGCTACACCAGCAAGGCCATGCACATTCTGTAGAGGTATGGGAACAAGGTCAGTTGGTAGGTGGGTTGTATGGGATTGACTTGGGAACTGTTTTTTGCGGTGAAAGCATGTTTTCCAAAGCCAATAATGCGAGCAAAACAGCGCTTATTTATCTCACACGAGAGCTCAAAAAAAACCATTACACCCTCATTGATTGTCAGGTACCTACCCAGCATTTGGCGAGTATGGGTGCAGTCCCCATTTCCAGAGCGGAGTTTTTACGTCATTTGCCCTAGGGCTTTAATTTGGTTGTATCTAAAACAACTTACCAAATGGTCGTTGACCATGCCCGTAGCTTGCATGTGCGCATAGACGATGGTACTGCCAACAAATTTAAATCCGTGTTGTTTGAGTGAGGCACTGATAGTGTCGGAAAGAGCGGTTTTTGCAGGGATTTCATCAAGGGTAGCATAAAGGTTCTGAATGGGTTTTCGGTTGACAAACTCCCAGATGTATGTGTCAAAAGAACCATATTTTTTTTGGATTTCAATAAAGGCTCTCGCGTTGGTGATGGCAGCTTGGATTTTTAGGTGGTTGCGAACAATGCCTTTATTGGTCAAAAGTTCATCGACTTTGTCTGCCTTGTATCGGGCTACACGTTCCACATCAAAGCCATCAAAAGCCGTTCTAAAGTTTTCACGTTTTCGCAAAATGGTAAGCCAACTCAATCCCGCTTGGAAGGTTTCCAAAGTCAAAAACTCAAATAATTTTTGGTCATCATGAACAGGAACACCCCACTCTTGATCGTGGTAGTTTTCGTAGTCTTTATGTCCGACACACCAATCACAACGCTGAACGTTACTCATCTTTAAAAGTGTCAAGATTTCATTATAGCTTCTAAAACTTCCAAAGAGTCGGCGTCTTCAAGATGGTGGTTGCCAATGGAAGTACGGCATAGTGTTTTAAGGTAGGCACCTGAACCCAAGGCTTGTCCAAAGTCGTGGGCTATGCTCCGAATGTAAGTGCCTTTGCTGCAACAAATTTTGAAATCAACTTCAGGCAGAGAGACACGTGTTAGTTGGAAATCGTGAATTTGAACTTCTCGTGACGGAACTTCAATCTGTTCTCCGGCGCGCGCGTGTTCATAGAGTCGTTTTCCGTCTCTTTTGATGGCAGAAAACAAGGGTGGTTTTTGGAGTATGGTTCCTGTGAATTGTTCTTTAATCTCATCCAACAATTCAGTCGAGATGTGGTCATAACCATAGTGCTTGTCAATTTCCGTTTCCAAATCATAAGAAGGGGTGCTGGCACCTAGTACCAAAGTACCTGTGTAGGTTTTTTCTTTGCCCATCAGACCTTCGATTTGTTTGGTCATTTTGCCCGTACAAATCAACAACAATCCGGTGGCCAAGGGGTCGAGGGTTCCGGCATGGCCAACTTTGATTTTTTTGAGATTGAATTTTTTTCGAATCATCCAACGGATTTTATTGACCACCTGAAAAGAGGTCCATTGAAGGGGTTTGTCCACAAGAATAAGCTGACCCTCTTGTATGGCTTCTTTGTTGGCTATCATACCCATTGCGCGATCAAAGCCAATGTGCCTACGGTAGCGCAGTAGTAGGCAAAGTATTTGAGTTTGCTTCGCTTTACCAGTGCTATCATCCATGTACAAGCCAAATAGCCACTCACAAAAGCTGCAACAAAACCCACAACAAACGGCAGTAATTCCATCTCACCCTGACCCTGACCCAAGTCACCACTCCACAGGGTTTTTGCCATACTCCCTAAAATAAGCGGTACCACCATCAGAAAGGAAAAGCGAGCGGCCTTGGGTCTGTCGACTTTGAGTAGCAAACTACAAGCAATGGTAGCACCACTACGCGATATGCCGGGCAAAATGGCAAAGGCTTGGGCAATCCCAACTAAGGCAGCAGTTTTGGGAGTGATGGGTTGGTGGTTGGAGAAAGGACGGTCTGCCACAAAAAGCAGTGCGGCAGTAACCCACAGCATAGCACCTACCAATAGCGTATTGCCAAAAAAGAATTGGGCAATCGTTTCTTCAAAAAAAAGTCCTACACCTACAGCCGGTATCATAGAAATGACAATAAGCAGCGAAAAACGGGTGGCTTCGTTGTTTTGGAATTTGATGAGTCCGCCTATGATTTCAAAAACATCTTTTCTAAAAACCACTAGGGTAGCAAGGGCTGTCGCAGCGTGAACTACGATAGTGAAAATCAGGTTTTGCTGACTCAAATTGGCATTGCCCATCATGGCTTGGGCCAACTCCAAATGTCCGCTAGAAGAAACAGGTAAAAACTCGGTTAGTCCTTGCACAATTCCCAACAAAAGAGCTTCCAGAACAGAGAGGGAGGTAGTGGGCTCAATCATTTTGAATGTCCTTTGGAGCTGAGTATGGCTATCACTTCAATCACAAAACCAATAAGCACCAATGCGGGTGCCAAGCGGATGCGTCGAGAACTAAATATTTCGGGATTAAAGACATTGGGGTCATCACTGCCGCCTCCTGCCATAAGAACAAAACCCAATGCGATACAGGCGAGCCCGACCCACATCAATTTGTAGTTGTTGGCATTGAATATAAATTGTTTTTTGGGTTTCATAAATCAGTATAAAAAATCCGTTTTCAGATTCAGGTAGCGTTGCGTAGCCAAGGTAGCGCTTAGGGATGTGATGACAAAGGAAAGCAAGACCACGCCACCAAAAGCCATCAGTATGGTTTCGATGTCCATCAGTTCTGACAAGTTGGGCACATAGTCTATAGCGACTTGCAACAATCCCCATATTCCCCCACAGGCCAGCAAAGCACTTAACAGCCCCAGTAGTACATATCTACGCACAAAAGGCCTGCGAATAAATCCTTTTCGGGCACCTACTAGTTGCATGGTTTTGATGACCATTCGTTTGGCATAGATGGATAATCGAATCGAGTTGTTGATCAATAGTATAGACACAATCAGAAAGAACCCACAGCTGATGAGTAGTAAAAGGCTGATACGTTCAATGTTTTCATTGAGCAAGCCAATCAATGGACGGTCATAAACGACTTCACTCACATATGACCTGTCGCTGATCATGGTGCTGATGCTGTCAACGCTTAAGGTGTTTACATAGCTGCCTTTTAACCGCAAATCTATCGCATCTTTCAGGGGGTTGTACCCTAAAAAATCCATAAAATCCTCGCCAATTTCGGCACTGTGTTCTTGGGCAGCTTGTGCTTTGGAAATAAAGAGAGCCGACTTGGTAAATGGTGCCAAAGCCAACATGGTTTTGAGTTGCTCTACTTCCACCTCCTTGGCCTGATCATCTAAAAACACAGTAAGTACAATTTGTTCCTTCACGTGTTGGGCCACCCGCTGGGTATTTAACACCAACAAGCCCAACACACCCACCACAAAAAGCACCAATCCGATGCTCACCACTACCGAGATGTAGGAGCGAATCAATTGACGACGTTGATAAACGTGATAGGGTTTGCCCATGACGGGCTAAAATTACAAAATCCAACCCAACGTTTGGGACTTTAATTATTCTGATAATATATGGTATTTTTGCAGCTATTAATTGGGCAAATGGCATATCCTTTTCAGTCGATAGAGAAAAAATGGCAATCCTACTGGGCGAAGAACCAAACTTTTGCTGCCGATTCGACCTCTGAAAAACCGAAATATTATGTACTCGACATGTTCCCTTATCCTTCTGGGGCGGGGCTACACGTGGGGCACCCTCTGGGCTATATTGCCAGTGACATAGTGGCCAGATACAAGCGCAACAAGGGTTACAATGTGCTTCACCCACAAGGATACGACTCTTTTGGTCTCCCTGCCGAGCAATACGCCATCCAAACGGGGCAGCACCCTGCCATTACAACGGCAGCCAATATCAAAAGATACAGAGAACAACTCGATCAGTTGGGGTTCTCTTTTGATTGGAGTCGAGAAGTACGCACTTCCGAACCCGATTATTACAAATGGACCCAATGGATGTTTTTGAAGCTGTTTGCCTCTTGGTTTGACACTTCTCAGAACAAAGCTCGCCCTATCGAGGAGTTGATGACAATTTTGGAACAAAGCGGCAACCTCAACTTGCAAACTCATTGTGATGCATCGACTCCAGAGATTTCTGCAGATCAATGGCGCGCTTTTTCAGAAAAAGAAAAACAAACCCATTTGCTTAACTATCGCCTGGCATACTTGGCTGAGACTGAGGTCAATTGGTGTCCGGAATTGGGAACTGTGCTAGCCAATGACGAGGTGGTAAATGGCGTTTCTGAACGCGGTGGTTACGCCGTCGTTCGAAAAAAAATGACCCAATGGAGCATGCGTATTTCTGCCTATGCAGAGCGTTTGCTTAGCGGGTTGGAAACCATCGACTGGCCTGAACCCTTAAAAGAAATGCAGCGCAACTGGATTGGGAAATCCGTTGGGGCGTCTGTTCGCTTTGACATAGACGGACATCAGGACATCATTGAGGTCTTTACCACCCGTCCTGACACTTTGTTTGGTGTAAGCTTTATGACCTTGGCACCTGAACATCCACTGGTGGAACAAATCACCACAGATGCTCAGAAACAGGATGTTCAGGCCTATGTAGAGACAACCGCTTCTCGCAGTGAAAGAGAGCGTATGGCCGACGTTAAAAATATCACTGGTGTGTTCACTGGCGCCTATGCACTGCACCCCTTTACTGAGGAGAAGATTCCTATTTGGATAGGGGATTATGTGCTCGCAGGCTACGGTACGGGCGCTGTGATGGCGGTTCCATGTGGGGACCAACGCGATTTCGATTTTGCCAAGCATTTTGACTTACCTATCAAAAATATTTTCTCAGATAAGGACGTGTCTGAGGCCGCTCACAGTGAAAAGACAAATACCACAATTGCCAACTCTGATTTTCTTAACGGCCTAGATGTGACCAAAGCATCCAAAGAGGTGATACGGCAACTGACAGCTATCGGTAAAGGAGCTG
>CAXRDP010000024.1:0-6570 GCA_964229545.1 Flavobacteriaceae bacterium
TGGGCAAGGCGGTGCTGTTTGTTCCATCGCCCAATGTGGCAGAGGATCACCAATACAAAAATGCAATGGCTATTGCCCAACACGATGCAGCCCTCGTGCTTAGAGAAAGTGAACTTGATAACAAATTTTTAGCCACAATCAAGGAACTGATTGACGACCCATCGCGCCGACAACAACTGGGTGATAACATCAAAAAATTGGCAAAACCCCATGCCACAAAAGACATTGTAGAACAGATAAACGAACTGCTCCATGATTAAGCCTTATGTCTATTTTTTGGGAATCGGGGGCATTGGCATGTCGGCCTTGGCCCAATATTTTTTGGAAAAAGGACATCGTGTGGCTGGCTATGACCGTGAGGCTTCCCCACTGACACTTAAACTGGCCGCTATGGGTGCGGATATTCATCACCAGGAAGGCGTATCAAATATTCCAAAAGATTTCACAAATCCCAATCAAACGACTGTGATACGCACACCGGCAATTCCCTCAAGCTCGGATGAATTGCGCTACTTTGAAAGTCACGGTTTTGAGATGCTTAAGCGTGCACAAGTATTGGGTGCCTTGAGTGGAGATATGTATTGTGTAGCCGTAGCAGGCACCCATGGAAAAACCACTACCTCGGCCATATTGACCCATCTGATGCGTACGAGCGGAAAGAAAATAACAGCCTTTTTGGGAGGGGTGTCTCACAATATCGATTCCAACTATTTGAATGAGGGCGACGAGCTTATGGTAGTTGAGGCTGATGAGTTTGACCGATCTTTTTTACAATTGCAACCCGACTTGGCCTGTGTGACTGCTATGGACGCGGATCACTTGGATATTTACGGGGAAGTAGAAGCTTTAGAGACAAGTTTTAAGGATTTTGTAGGGCTTTTGCCCCAATCTCAAAACGCTTGGATTCGAGAAGGTGTCCATTTGCCTGGTAAGGTTTTTGGAAGTCATCAATCTTCACAAGCTCGTGTGGAAAACATACGTATTGAAAATGGTCAGTATGTATTTGATTTTTGGTATCACGGCACTCAGATTACGGACCTTTCGTTTGCTTTGCCTGGTTATCACAACCTGATGAACGCAGTTGCCGCACTTTGCCTCTCTTTAGACGTGGGTTGTTCTACAACTCATTTGAAAGAGGGTCTGAAGACCTTCACGGGTGTCGACCGTCGATTTAGCAAACGAATGGAAGACCCCATCGTGGTTATTGATGATTATGCACATCACCCAGAAGAGATAAAGGCCATGCACGAAGCTGTGCGTACTTTTTACCCGACCTCAAAGGTATTGGCGGTTTTTCAACCCCACTTGTTTTCTCGCACACGTGATTTTTGTAAGGAATTTGCTGCCAGTCTGTCCATGTTTGATGAGGTTCTTTTGCTTGACATATATCCTGCACGCGAGCTTCCGATTGAGGGGGTCAGCGCTCAAAGTATAGCCAATCTGATGCATGTCCCCACAACTGTGGTTGACAAAAAAGAACTTCCTAAGCGTGTTTATGATGTATCTGCAGATGTGGTAGTGCTGATGGGTGCTGGTGATATTGCAGACGAGGTTCAAGCGGTTGTTTCACATTTAAAAGATTGTAAGCATGTGGGTTAGGATCACTGTTTTTGGTATATGGCTTCTTGTTTTGGGAGTGGTAACCGTGTTTTCTTCCTACAAAAACCGACTTCGTCCCATTCATACTATTACAGTTACTGTAGAGCCCGAATACCCGCCCATGATAAGTGCAGACTCCGTTAATAAATTGTTAACACTTGCCCCGCACGATTCGCTAAGCCCTCAAAAAAGTGCAATAAATTTGAGGGAACTTGAGGCTCAACTCGAGTACAATAACTTAATCAAAAAAGCAGAAGCGTTCTTGACAATCGATGACATATTGCACGTTGATGTGCGTTCTAGGACACCTGTAGTACGTGTGCTACAGGACAAAGGTTTTTATTTGGATCGTGAAGGGTCTGTCATTCCCTATTCGCCCTTTTACGAGGCAGATGTACCTGAAGTTTGCGGTGTGTTGGCAAAAGAAAGCTTTGCGGACATAGCCACCTTGGCTATGGCAGTTGGAAAAGACGTTTTTATGCGTTCCCATTTGGGCTGTATTGAGAATAACAATGACGGCATTCGCATTGAAGTGCCCCAACAATCATACTCGATTAAAATGCGATCCCTTACTAATATTAAGCACAAGTTTAACAACTACAAAGCGTTTTTTGCCTATGGGCTAGACAACGGTTTGTTGGACAAATACAAAGAAATCGTGTTGGATGATACCAACCAAGTAATTGGCACAAAAATTTAGATATGGAACCACAAAACACCTCAGTTGGATTAGATATCGGCACCACAAAAATTGTGGCTATGTTGGGTCGCACCAATGAGTACGGCAAACTCCAAATTGTCGGCACTGGAAAGTCACAAAGCCTTGGTGTTCATCGCGGTGTGGTCAACAACATCACCCAAACCATACAGTCCATTCAAGCAGCTGTACATGAAGCAGAGGCCGCATCGGAAACCCAAATCAAAGAGGTAGTGGTCGGGATTGCTGGTCAACACATAAGAAGTTTGCAACACAGTGATTATATCATCAGACAAAACCCTGACGAGGTAATTCAAGAATCTGATATCGAGACCTTGATCAATCAGGTTTACAAATTGGTTATGCTCCCCGGTGAAGAAATCATCCATGTGCTTCCACAGGAATTTAAAGTAGATGGGCAGTCTGAAATCAAAGAACCCATAGGCATGTATGGCGCCAGACTGGAGGCCAACTTTCATGTGGTTGTAGGCCAAATTTCCTCCATTCGCAATATTGCGCGTTGTGTCAAATCTGCCGGATTGGAATTTGGCGGCATCACTTTAGAGCCTCTCGCATCTTCTGCTGCTGTTTTGAGTCAGGAAGAAAAAGAGGCAGGAGTCGCTCTGATCGATATCGGAGGAGGAACGACCGACTTGGCCATTTTTAAAGATGGTATCATACGCCATACCTCAGTCATTCCTTTTGGAGGTAATATCATTACAGAAGACATTAAAGAGGGCTGTTCTATTATTGAAAAACAAGCCGAATTGCTCAAAATCAAGTTTGGTTCCGCATGGCCCGGGGAGAACAAAGACAACGAGATTGTATCTATTCCTGGACTGCGCGGTCGTGATCCCAAAGAGATTACGCTAAAGAACCTTTCGAAGATTATTCATGCACGTGTGACAGAAATCATTGAGCAAGTCTATGCTGAGATAAAAAATTATGGCCATGAAGACAAAAAAAAACAACTCATAGCGGGTGTTGTACTTACTGGTGGAGGCAGTCAGCTTAAGCACTTAAAACAGTTGGTTGAGTATATCACAGGGATGGATACCCGTATCGGTTACCCGAATGAGCATTTGGCAGGGGATACCCAACCAGAAACAGCCAGCCCCACTTTCGCAACGGCTGTGGGCTTGGTGATGAAGGCCGTGGAACAGCAAGAAGGGGTAGCGTTTGTAGAGGCTACCGAAAGTCAAGAAGTGGCTCAGGATGATGAACAACCCGCAGAAAAACAAACACAAAGAAGGCGATCGATTTTTGATCGTTTTACGGAAGGCATTAAAGAATTTTTAGACAACGCAGAATAAAACAGGAGTTATGGAATCAGATTTTCAACAGATTGATTTTGATTTACCAAAAAACCAGAGCCATGTCATCAAGGTGATTGGTGTTGGTGGAGGAGGCAGCAACGCAGTCAATTATATGTATCGTCAGGGTATCAATGGCGTTGACTTTGTGGCATGTAATACAGACGCTCAGGCCCTTCAAAATAGTCCAGTACCCAACAAGATTCAGTTGGGTGTTTCCCTTACCGAAGGTTTGGGCGCCGGAGCCAACCCTGAAATCGGAGAACGCTCTGCTATGGAGAGTATGGATGAGCTCAGTCGGATGCTTTCTGTTAACACAAAAATGATTTTTATCACGGCCGGAATGGGCGGTGGCACGGGAACTGGCGCTGCGCCTGTCATTGCCAAAATGGCTCAAGACCTGGGAATTCTAACCGTGGGCATTGTGACCATGCCCTTCCAGTTTGAAGGAAAAACTCGAAACGACCAAGCCGAGACTGGCCTGAACAAACTCCGCAGGCATGTTGACTCTTTGATTGTGATTAACAATAACAAACTCCGTGAGGTATATGGTGATTTGGGCTTCAAGCAAGGATTTGCCAAAGCCGATGAAGTATTGGCCAATGCTTCCCGTGGTATAGCTGAGGTCATCACACATCACTATACCCAAAATATTGACTTGAAGGATGCCAAGACCGTATTGTCTAATAGTGGTACTGCCATTATGGGTTCCGCAACTGCCTCGGGTACGAATCGGGGGCAAGAAGCGGTCTCTAAAGCCCTGGACTCTCCGCTTTTGAATGACAACAAGATTATTGGCGCCAAAAATGTGTTGTTGCTAATTGTGTCTGGGTCTGACGAGGTAACCATCGACGAGATTGGTCTTATCAATGAGCACATTCAGCGTGAGGCCGGCAACAGCGCGAACATCATTATGGGAATCGGAGAAGATGAGACTTTGCGTGAGGCTATTTCTGTGACCGTGATTGCAACCGGATTTAATGCCGAGCAACAAGATGAGATCGTACATGTAGACCCTAAGAAAATCATTCATTCACTTGAAGAAGAGCAGGCGGTAGTTCATACGCTGGAGAGTCAACAGATAGATATGTTCACGCCCGACGCGCCTCAGGCGGTTCAACAAAACGAACACGTTTTAATCCCTACCAACGAGGTATTGCGTAATATAGAAGTGGTTTATGAATCGGTTGTTGCGGAAAACAAGCCTTCCTTAAAACTCGAAGATTTTATCATCCACGAATTACCACCTGAAGTCAATGATATTGACGTAGTTGATCCTGTTGAAGTGACTCCCCAACCTGTCTTTGAAGCGCCGATGGCTGATACAAAAGAAGAAAATGAAGAAGTCGCTCCTGTTTTATTTCATCTGGAGGAAGAACCTGTGGTTTCAACTTCTTTGACCAACGAACCAGTCATGAAGCAGGACGTGGCATCCAGTTTATCGACTCAAAAATCCGAAGCCAAGCGCTACAACCTTGAAGACTTTATGGAGCCCACACCCGAGTTGGTTTCAGAAATTGAAGTGAAAGAACCCGAAGTTGTGGAGCCTGATGACGAATTGACCCCCTTAAACAGCACCATTACTGAAGGCTTGGCCAAACGTTCTGAAGAACGCCGTCAGAAGCTAAAGGAGTTTAACTACAAGTTTTACAACAATAGGGTGGAGGACTACGAAAAAGAACCCGCTTACAAACGCGCGATGGTCGATTTGGAAGACTCGGATAAAACGACATCGGTTTCCCGTATGTCTGTCAATACGGATGCCAATGAAGAAATGCGTTTGAGAACCAACAATTCATTTTTACACGATAACGTAGATTAATATGGGATTACAAGCTGAGGTCATGATTAAGCTAAAAGAGGCCATGAAAGCCAAAGACGTAGTTGCTTTGGAGTCTTTGCGAGCCATCAAGTCGGCCATTCTTTTGGAGCAGACGCAAGCAGGCGGAAAAGCAGAACTAACTGCAGAGGCCGAAATGAAACTACTGCAAAAACTGGTGAAGCAACGACAGGACAGCGCGACTATTTTTAAAGAACAAGGTCGTGATGATTTGGCACAACCTGAAGAGGCTCAAATTGAAGTCATTAGCCAGTTTTTACCCCAACAACTATCGGAAGGTGAGGTAGCTGCGGTGATAGAAAAAGTCATTGAAGCTACGGGTGCTAGCAGTATGAAAGATATGGGCAAAGTGATGGGCATGGCTACCAAACAACTGGCAGGTCAGGCCGATGGCAAAACCATCTCTACTTTGGTCAAGCAAAAACTTGGTTCCTAACCCATGGTATTTGTAAAAAACCCTACTTTCGCATCACCAAAACCGGCCCAGTAGTTCAACTGGATAGAATATCAGATTTCGGCTCTGAGGGTTGGGGGTTCGAATCCTCCCTGGGTCACGCAATCGGAGAATTGATTCACAGTAATTGGTTCTCCTTTTTTAGTCTAATATTTTTTTGTAAAATTGATTGTGTAGATAATCAATATCTTAAATTAATTTTTGATTGAATAAATGTTATTTTCAACCACCATTTAATTTCAGGAATTAAAATTAATATTTTATGAGGTATTTATTTGTTTCCATTTTTTTAATATTTAATATAATTCAAGCTCAACAAAGCAAGAGTTATGAAGCATTTCCTGTAAAAAGCACACCCGTTATAGATGGAATACTATCTGAGGAAATTTGGAATAATTTAGTTCCTGCATCAAACTTCACTTTGATGTGGCCGGAAACACGTCATGGAAATAAAATACCCAGTAAATATCAGACTATTGCATATTTGGGTTATGATCAAAATGCGATTTATATCGGCGCTATTCTCAAACATCCAAATCCAGATAAGATCCCTAAAGAATTTAGTCAACGTGATGAAATTTGGAATGTAAATGCTGAAACTTTTTTTGTGACCTTCAATACATATAACGACGATTTAAACTTCTTTGGTTTTCAAATCACAAGTGCT
>CAXRDP010000025.1:0-25421 GCA_964229545.1 Flavobacteriaceae bacterium
AAGAAATCATCAATGAAAGGCGGATAGAACATATGTACACAGGCTTGCGGTGGTTTGACATCAAGCGGCTCAATGTTTTGGGGTATAATATTTCTATTACCCACCCAATCATTAGAAGTGATGGCACAGAAAATATAACCCTTTCTCCCGGTGCAAATCGTTTTGTCATACAGCTGCCTCAGCTGATTATAGATGAATTTGATTTGCCTTGGATCCAAAATGATTAATCCCATGACTTCGGGCCTTTGGCCCGAAGTCTTTACAATTTAGATATGAACCCAACAAAAAGAAACCTTACCTATGCTCTCCTTTTGGTCATCATTGTTCTGGTGACCGTGCTTGTCCGCAAAGACCAAACCCATACCATGATTTTTGAAGGCGTGAACAAAACTCCGGAGATAGAATTTGTGCGTTTGGCTGTCACTGGATACGACCGCAATGTAACCATCGATACCCTATGGATACACGATGATTCTTTGTTTTATAAAGAGGTGAAATTTAAAGACACACAAAAAGTTTCTGTAATTGTGGGGCCAAAAACCAGACAAGTAACACAGGTGTATTTGGTGCCGGATCGAAAATTTCGCTTTGAAACCTACCAAAACAGTACGGGACATTTCTTCATAAAAGAAGACACCCCTTACCCTGAACTTATAGCAGAAGAAGCCCTTAAAAAACGTTCGGGAGCCACTTGGAGAAAACGATACAATCGTTTTATGCTTGATTGGGAAGATTTTAAAATTCACTTGGATTCCACAGCAAACGTATTGATTTCAAGATTGGATTCTCTAAAATTAAAACATCCCGATTTGGACAAGGACTATTACGCCTTAAAAATGGCAGAGCTCAAAATGGCCAAAAAAAGTGACTACCTCAGCTATAAAAGGGTTCATGAAGAACACCAGAAAAAACGTCAGAACCTTGAAGCAGATTATCAGTCTGCTGTCTCTGAAATCATAGCCGATATAGAACCAAATAACGAAAAAGCCATGGTAAACCATGTGTACCAGAGCATGGTGTTCAACTACCTTAGACACAAAACCTATGAAAGAATCATAAAAAACAAGCCATTTGAGTCATTTGCCATCTTATCGGAGGAGGCTGCTATGGAATTTGTAGACATTGTCAGCAATGAAGTCAACGACACATCGAGAATTGGCAAGTACATTCATATGTTTCTGTATAGAAACATCGAATTTCTAAATCCAAACAGCTATGACCGCTTATATGGTGCTATTGATAAAGTAGTTGTCGATGTCGATATCAAAAAGGAGATTTATGACCGTATGGAGCACTTCCGCCAACTCAGCCCGGGTGTACGTGCGCCACAATTTGAACTTGCAGATATAAAAGGAGGACATGTAGACTTAGACCAGCTAAAGGGCAAATATGTGCTCATCGACGTGTGGGCGACTTGGTGTGGGCCATGCAAAGCCGAACACCCATACTGGGAACAGTTGATAGAGGACTACAACAAATATGACATACACTTTGTAAGTGTCTCTATTGACAAGGACAAAGCTGCATGGGAAAAAATGGTTAAAGAGGAGTCTATGAAAGGGGTTCATCTGCATGGAGGAACAGAGTCAAAAGCCTTTCAAGAAGATTATTTGATCAATGGAATCCCGCACTACATTTTGATTGACCCTGACGGAAACATTGTTCGCAATGGATTCTCTAGGCCATCAAACACCCAGACTCGAAACACTCTTGATGATTTGCTGACACCTATGGGTGTTTAAACCAAAAATATAATAGATTGAAAGATCAGAAAAAACTATAAAAACCGAAAAAAAGGGTGGTTACTCTTTACCACATAAATGTGGTGCGTTTTTTTGGATTGGCTAGAGAAAAGTAAGTCCAATTCTTCGGTTCAATCCTTGCTCGAAAATTCGAATCAAGGTGGAAAGTTGGATATTTCCTTTTCCATTTTCAATTTTGGATATGTAACTTTTTTTGGTTCCGGCTTTTTCCGCAAGTTGTTCCTGTGTCATTTTTGCCTCTTTCCTCGCTGACTTCAACATTTCGCTAACAATAAACATCTGAGCACCTTCTTCGTATTTGTTGCGGTTCTCCGTTCCAATTTTTCCGTGTTCGAGCTCAATCAGTTCCTCGAAGTTTGTTATGTTCTTGTATTTTTCCATTGTTTTTATTTTTTCTTATCAAAATACGCCTTCATTAATCGTTGGGCTTTTTCTATTTCGTTATGTGGTGTTTTCTGTGTCTTTTTTTGAAAACCATTAAATAGCACCACAAGCCGACCTTCATCAAAACAACAAAAAATTCGATAGATGTTTGATTGATAATCAACTCGAATTTCATAAAGTCCGTCAGTTCCGGTCAAGTGCTTTAGGAACTTTTCAGGAACGCGGTCAACTTGCTTAATCAACTCGAAAACATATTGAATTTTTCCTCTGACCTTTTGATTCTGTTTCAGGTAAAATTCAATAAAATAGTTTTCGTAGAAGACAATATTTCGTACCACTTTTCAAAGTTATCTCAAAAGATAACATTTTCCAAATTTTGGGCTGATATTTTTGGTCAGGACTTAATTAAAAAAAAACAAGAGGGAGGGGGTACTTATACCCTAAAAACCTTTTTATACAACCTTTGAAACCCATAACCAGAGGCCGTACCAAAAAGGGCGCCACAAAAAATATCTAAGGGGTAATGCACGCCTACATAGACACGGCTATAGGCGACCATAGCGGCCCAGAGCAACAGCCAACGCATATGGCGATATTGGTTTTGGAACAAGCCTACAAAAAACAAGGCTACCGCAAAGGAGTTAGAAGCATGACCAGAGAAAAATCCGTATTTCCCACCACATTTGGCTTTAACAAGGCGCATAAGCGGGGCGATGTCAGGATCGTGGCATGGGCGAAAACGGGCAAAGCCACTTTTAAACAGATTGGTCACTTGATCAGTAAAAGCAATCATCAATACGGCGGTCAACAAAACACCCAGTCCTTTTTTCCAACCCCACTTCCATATGGAGAGTCCCAGTAAAAAAAGGTAGAGCGGAATCATGTTGTATTTATCGGTCATAAACAACCAAAAACCATCCCAAGTGGGTGTGCCCAAATTGTTGAGCCACAAGAAGAGTTGTTCGTCAAGTTGTATCATTCGTATTTTGAAATTTCGTTATCGTAAAACTGTGTAGCCTGTTCAATCCAATGGGCAAGTTCTTGGGTAGCGGCTTCTTTGTCTTCGCCTTTAAACTGTTCCCACCATTCGATTTCATCGTTTTGAAGGTTGATGACAAACCGAGGAAAGATGGTGTGTACCACAAAAATGGCATCGGGATGTTCAGAAGAATCGGCTAATAAAAACTCAGGCAGTGTTTCCATGGAGTTGTATCAATTTTCGTGACTGATGTAAAAAACGAAGATACAACATCGCAGCACTTGCCACCAAACCGGATAACAAACCCACCCACACACCTGCGGCAGCAAGGTCTGTGTATAAACCCAAATAAATCATGACAGGAAAGCCTACCAAGCCGTATGCAGCAAAGCATATCCATGTGGGTATGACCACATCTTGCAAACCCCGCAAAGCACCCAGCGCAACCACTTGGGCACCATCAAAAATTTGGAAAAAAGCAGCTACCCAAAACAGGGAAGATGCAATGGCAACCACCTCGAGTACGTCGGCGGCTGTGGATGTTTCGAGGTAGAGCCACGGGAATGCATCTTTGCCCAAGATAAAGGTGATGGCAAACACTATGTCGATCAGTAGCGTCAATAAAAAAACCGACTGAGCGATACGGCGCAAGTCACTAAAACGTTGTAAACCTTTTTGGTTGCCTACCCGTATCATAGCAGCCACACTCAGCCCCATGGCAACCATAAAGGTCATGGAGGAGATGTTTAGGGCAATCTGGTTGGCTGCCTGTGGGTTTTTGCCCAACATACCACATACCCATATGGCAGAGGTAAAAAAGGCGACCTCAAACAACATTTGTAAAGCCGAGGGAAAGCCCAAAGCAAAAAGTCTTTTCATCAGGTTGTTGGAAAATGCGATTTGGAACAGGCCTTTGATATAGAAAGAAAGTTTTTTGTGAAAACGCATCAGCAGTATCAAAGCCAGTAGCATGGTGATGCGGGAAATCAAAGTTCCAACAGCGGCACCCGTAACACCCCATTGAGGAAACCCCCATTTTCCAAAAATCAATACATAATTGACCAACACATTGACCAAATTGGCAAGCACTGTGGCATACATGGCATATCGGGTGAGCGACATGCCATCTGTAAACTGTTTAAAAGCCTGAAAAACCACCAGAGGAAACAAAGAAACCGCCACCCATTTGAGATAAGGGAATGCGAGTTCAACCACTTCTGGGGGTTGTCCCATGTGGTACATCAGGGGTTTGGCTAAAAAAACTGCTAGAAATAAAAGCAGGCCCAAAATAGTACACCATACAATACCATGGGCAAAGACGGCTTTGGCACGTTCGGGGAGTTGGGCGGCATCGGCTTCAGCTACCAAAGGGGTAATGGCGGTTGAAAACCCAATTCCCAATGACATACCAATAAATATAAAGCTGTTGCCCAAAGAAATGGCAGCGAGTTCGGCCGTACCCAGTTGCCCCACCATCACATTGTCAATAAACTGAACAAACGTATGGCCCAACATGCCTACAATAACAGGATAGGCCAATTGGAGGTTATAGCGGAATTCTTTTACGTACGGAGCCAATCTTAACACGGCGCTAATATAGAAAACTAACAGGTGTAAAATAAGAGTTAAGATCTGATGCCGCACCTGCCTGCGGCAGGCAGGAGTGACAGGATGAATTAGCATTTCCGATGTCATGCCGCACCTGCCTGCGGCAGGCAGGCTTAATGCGGCATCCACTAAGACGAATGAGACTCCTCTTTGCAGAGGCGTGACAGGGTGAATTAGCATTTCCGATGTCATGCCGTATTTAATACGGCATCCACTAGGTTTTAAAAGACTCCCGTTTGCACGGGAGTGACATATTGAATAGATGTCCTGCTGTCATGCCGTATTTAATACGGCATCCACTAATACGAATGAGACTCCTCTTTGCAGAGGCGTGACAGGTAAACTATTGACTACCGTCTAAAAGGGTTCCACCAACCAAACCATAGGTGTCATACAGATATACCAAAGAAGTCAGTGTGGCCGCACCCAGTTCAAGTTCGCGTTTGTTGACAGCGTCAAATGTATCGTTTTCGGCATGGTGGTGGTCAAAATAGCGTTGAGAGTCGGGACGCAAGCCTGCAAGTACATTGGTTTTGGACTTTAACGGACCTATATCGGCCCCACTACCTCCCTTTTCAAAATAGTGAATGAGGTAGGGCTTAAACAAAGGCTTCCAACGCAACACCTGTTCGAACTCCATATCCGAGCAATCAAAACTAAAACCCCTTGGAGTAAAACCACCCGCATCGGATTCAAGGGCAAAAATGTGGGTCTCCCCTTTCATAGCGGCAATTTCGGCGTATTTGTTACCGCCACGCAAACCGTTTTCTTCGTTCATAAACAACACCACCCTAATGGTTCGTTTGGGTTTGTGATTGAGTTTTTTAAACAGCCGTACCACCTCCATGGATTGCACACAACCGGCTCCGTCATCGTGTGCCCCATCCCCTATATCCCAAGAATCTAGGTGTCCCCCCACGGTGATGATTTCATTTGGGTATTCAGTACCAGTAATTTCGCCTATCACATTGTATGACAACACATCATCGTATTGTTTGCACTGTTGGCGGAATAAAAATTTGAGTTTGGGCGCAATACGCAATAAGTTGCTCAACTTTTCAGCCGCATTGGTACTAATCGCCGCCGCCGGTATGCGTTGGCTTACGGGTTGGTCCCCGTAGCTCATCGCACCGGTATGTGGTAAATCGTCCAAACGAAGGTTCATAGAACGCACTATGACACCGATGGAACCAAACTTACTGGCCTCGCGAGCACCGCTATACCGTTGGTTGACACAGCCCCCGTAGGCCTCAAAAGTACTTATGAGATCGGCTTGCATGGGACGGTTAAAAAACACGATTTTTCCTTCTATGGCCTCACGTCCCAAACGTTCTAAATCTTCAAAGTTTTGTACTTCCACTACTTCTGCTTTGAGCCCCACAGAAGGGGTTGCAACAGAACCACCCAAAGCCGTAATCGGGACGTTGAAAGTGACGCCGGGTTCGGTTTCAATCAAGGCAAACTCTTTGGGGCCACGTACCCATTTGGGCACCAAAACGGGTTGTAGCCACACCCGATCCAATTCTAAAGCTTCTAATTCTTCTTTGGCCCACGCGACGGCGCGCTCGGCGTTGAGCGAGCCCGAAAGCCGACCGCCTATCTGGTTGGATAAATAGTCTAGCCAGTCGTAGGATTGTCCTTCTAAGAGCGAAGTGCGGTAAAAGGACTCTAATTTATGAGCATCCTCTTGGGTTTGAGCATAAGCACCAAAGGATAAGGCAGTAACGATTAAAAATAAAATAAGTTTTTTCATGATGTAATGGGATTCTTTTGCGCGAAATGAACAACCTCATCGACCGTAACAACCTTATCGGAAAGAATATGCAGGCGCTCTACCACATTGCGCAACTGACGTACGTTGCCGGGCCAGTCCATTTGTTGTAATTTTTCTACGGCTTCTTGGTGAAATTCTTTTTTGGGTGTAAGTTCTTTGTTGAAATGGGCTATCAACATCGGAATATCGGCACGCCGTTCGTTCAAAGGCGGTACAAATATTTCAATCACAGCCAAGCGGTGAAACAGATCTTCCCGAAAGCGCTTGGCAGCAATTTCTTCTTGAAGATTTTTGTTGGTCGCCGCCACAACACGTACATCTACTGAAATATCCTTATCACTGCCCACACGTTGGACTTTGTGTTCTTGTAGGGCCCGTAATACTTTGGCTTGGGCAGACAGGCTCATATCACCTACCTCATCCAAAAACAAGGTGCCGCCGTTGGCAGATTCAAATTTTCCAGCTCTGTCTTTATGAGCCGAGGTAAAAGCTCCTTTGATATGACCAAACAATTCACTCTCAATGAGTTCTGATGGAATGGCTGCACAATTGACTTCCACCATGGGACCCGAAGCACGGCCACTTTGTTGGTGCAACGCATGGGCAACCAGTTCCTTGCCAGACCCGTTGGGCCCTTGTATCAAGACACGGGCATGGGTGGGTGCTACCTTTTCAATCATGCTGCGTATTTTTTCCATAGAGGCAGCCTCACCAATCATAAGTTTTTTTGATTTTTTATTGATTTTACCTGCAGCTTGGCTGGTCTTTTTGGGAGACAACGCACTTCGTACGGTCGACAACAAATGGTTGAGATCGGGTGGTTTTGCGATATAATCAAAAGCACCCATTCGCATGGCTTGGACTGCAGTGGCCAAATCACCATGACCTGAAATCATCACAACGGGGACATCGGGTTTTTCAGCGACGATATGCGCCAATACCTCGATTCCATCTTTTTTAGGCATTTTGATGTCACACAACACCAAATCAACATCGTATTTGCTAACGGTACGAATACCCAACTCACCATCAGCCGCTTCCATAAAGGTGTAGTCGGAATTGTCGGCCAAAAGAACTTTCTTTAGTACACGACGGATGCTGTCTTCATCTTCAATGATTAGAATTCGGGGCATAATTATTTTTTGGTATGTACCACGCGTTGTGGAAAAGGAATCTCTATGTTGTTCTTGATAAAGGCCTCATTGATGGCATAACGCAAATCACTTTTTACGGGCACGGCCATGAAGCTATTTTTAAGAGAAAAAACCAGTGTGAAATCCAAGCTACTCTCCCCAAAATCAGAAAATAACACAACAGGAGGCGGATTTTTAAGAACCGATTTGTGGGAAGTAGCCACGTTAAGTAAAACCGATTTTACCAAATCCACATCTGAGCCATAGGCAACACCGACAAGCACATTTTCTCTAGTAATCTCACCGTTTTCGGTCCAATTGTACAAAGTATTGGTTAAATACATGTGGTTGGGGATAATCAGTACTTTGTTGTCTATCGTAACAGCGCGTGTGGTGCGCAATGTGATATTTTGCACCTTCCCTACTTTACCATCTACCTCTATAATATCCCCCACGTGAACAGACTGGTCCACCAAGATAAAGACTCCCGATATGATGTCTTGAAAAAAGGTTTGTAAAGCAAAACCCACTCCGACCAACAAGGCAGCAGAAGCGGCAAGCAGGGCATTGAGGTTTACACCTGCGTTTTGGAGTGCCAACAATACGATGATGGTGTAAATGGAATAGTTAACAAAACCAAATATGGGTTTGAATTTGCCTTTTCGTTCTTCAGTAAACTTTCGTGTCAGTATGCGACGAAGAATTCTTAAGAAAAACCTAGCTGTAAAAAATACAAGTAAAAAAAGGGTGAAGGATTTGATGCTAATACGTGCATCACCCAATGAAAAGCCCAAATTGAAAAAGTCGATTATTTTATCCACAGCACTAAAGTACGAAATGCCTTAAAATAAAACCCATCCTTAATCGAAATTAAGGATGGGAAAAAATTGCTATGAAAAAGAAAAATTAACTATAGAAAAATCTATCGTTGGTCAAATATAAAATAATTTTCTAGTTATGACCGATTTTTTTTAAGAAAACATGTCTTTTACCTTGTCGAAGAAGGACTTATCAGTGTTTTTTGGGTCAGGAACAAAGTTGTCATTGTCCTTAGCCGCTTCAAAAAACTGCTTTTGTTCTTTCGATAGGGTTTGAGGTGTCCATACGTTAACATGCACCAACAAGTCTCCAGAGCCATAGCCATTCAAACGTGGAATACCTTTGCCTTTGAGTCTTAAAATTTTTCCAGACTGGATACCCGCTTCCAATCGGATGCGAACAGAACCACCCACAGCGTCAATTTCTTTGGATGACCCCAAAACCGCTTCTGGCATACTTATGTATAGATCCATATGTAGGTTGTCGCCCTCTCTCTTCAGCTTGGGATGGTCTAGAACTTCTATAAGTACAATCATATCACCACTAATGCCATTACCAGGTGCTTCGTTGCCTTTTCCGTTGAGTTTTAGCTGCATACCGTCCTCTACGCCAGCAGGTATTTTTACAGCTACTGTTTCCTCCTGAGCAATCAAACCTTGGGCATCTGCGCCAGAAGGCCGGTTGGCCAAAACCTGACCCGAACCCTGACAAGTTGTGCAAGTGGTGGCAGTCTGCATCCTTCCTAAGATGGTGTTGGTTACTCGCATGGTTTGTCCGCTTCCACCGCAAGTCGTACAGGTTGTGAAACGCACACCGGGTGCTTGCACTTTTCTTTTGATTTTTATTTTTTTCTCAACACCCAAAACCATTTCCTCCAGCGTGAGGCGTACGCGAACCCTTAGGTTGGCTCCTTTCACACGTCGGCTGCCACCGCCAAACCCACCGAAACCTCCGCCGAAGGCACTGCCAAATATGTCACCAAATTGGCTGAAGATGTCATCCATATTCATACCGCCCCCTCCAAAGCCTTGGCTGCCATCGAAGGCTGCATGACCAAAGCGATCGTACTGGGCGCGTTTTTGATCATCGCTTAAAACCTCATAAGCTTCAGCAGCTTTTTTGAATTGTTTCTCAGCGTTTTCATCACCCGGGTTTTTATCAGGGTGGTACTGGATGGCTTTTTTTCTGTAGGCCTTTTTAATTTCCGAAGCAGAAGCCGACTTGCCAACGCCTAGTATGTCGTAGTAATCCTCTTTCATTTGGCTGTTATTAGTAACCCGTTGTTCTTAGTTGCCCACCACTACTTTGGGGTAACGAATGATTTTTTCTCCCAATTTGTAGCCTATACCTACCACATCAACAATCTTTCCTTTTAGAGATTCGTCTGTAGCAGGAATCTGTGTGATGGCCTCGTGTAATTCGGCGTCAAAAACCTCCCCTTTTTCAAGTTCAATTTTTGAGAGACCTTGAGATTGCAGGGTGTCAGCCAATTTGTTGTATATCAACGCTACCCCTTTGCTTTGGTCACTTTCACCAGATTTATTCAATTCGGCCAGGGCTCGCTCAAAATCATCCATGACAGGCAACAGCGCAGTCATCAACTCTTGTGAAGCGGTCTTGAACAGCTCAATACGTTCTTTGGAAGTCCGTTTTTTGTAGTTTTCAAACTCGGCAAACAAACGAACAAAACGGTCTTTTTCTTCATCTATATTCGCTTGAAGCGCTTCAATTTTTTCTTCTAAATCCTTTGTTTTGGAAACTGCTTTTTTGGGCGACGCTTTTTTTGCATCTGTATTTGCCATGGCATTACATTTTTAAAAAACATGGCAAAAGTAACGCCAAAAGCTGAAATCTGTCAATTTGACACTCAAAAAGAAAAATTTAAAGTAGGTTGTCCAAACAACCCTCTATGTCTGGATAAGAAAAATCAAAACCGTGGTATGTAAGTGCAGTGGGTACCACACGAAGACTTTCAAACAACACCTCGCTCATAGTACCCATAGCCATACGAACAGGCAACTTAGGAATCCCGGGCAACCATTGGGGAACACCCAAAGTTTTGGCAATGGTCCTGACCAAAGTACGCTGCGAAACGGGCTCGGGGGCTGTAGCATTGAAAACCCCTTCGAGTCGGTTCTCAACCATAAAATAAATCGCACTAACCAGGTCATGAATATGTATCCAAGACTGCCATTGTTGCCCATTTCCAAACCAAGCACCCATTCCCCAACGTGTAGGCAGAGCCAAAGGAACCAAGGCGCCTCCTTTGCTAGAAAGCACCAAGCCAATCCTTACTATGGAAACTTTGATAGGAAGCGAACGAAAAGCGGCAGTCTCGGCCTCCCATTTTTGAACAACCTCTCCAGTAAATGATTGCGCTTTTTGGGTTTCTTCCTCAGTGTAGGTTTTGGAAGGATGGCTGGGGTAAATACCAATAGCAGAGGCACAAACAAAATGTTTTACAGATTTCAGATTCTTTATAGATTCATACAGCAAACGGGTAGACAACACCCGACTGTCCAAAATTTCGCGTTTGGCTTTGGATGTCCAACGCTGGCTGATGGAGGCTCCTGCCAAATGTATCACCACATCGACGTCCTCGAATGCCTTTTGATCCGCGAACATCTCTTTGGGGTTCCAATAAAAGGTGCGTAGCGTATCATTGCTCGGGGTGTTTTTTTTTCGGGTGGAAAGCATATGAATCGTATGCCCTGATTTGAGTATAAGCTCAGTCAAAGCAGAGCCGACAAGACCAGTAGCACCTGTGATTAAAAATTTCATGCATTTTTTTTGTAAAAGTACAGCCAAGTAGGATTACAATGTACAACTTTTAGTAAATTTGTGTAAAATAGAATACCCATGACAATCGTCCCCACCAAACACTCTCGCCTACAAGAAGTTGATTTTGAAAATCTTTCTTTTGGGGCTGTTTTTTCAGATCATATGTTTGTTTGTGATTACGAAAATGGTACCTGGGGCAGCCCAGAGATAGTTCCCTATGGTCCTTTTCCTATGGCGCCCTCTGCCAGTGTGTTGCACTATGGACAAGCGGTGTTTGAGGGCATGAAGGCTTACAAAGACAATTCAGGAGATGTATGGCTCTTCCGTCCAGATCAGAATATTCAACGTTTGAACAAATCGGCTGAGCGATTGGCTATTCCACAATTTCCAGAAAGTGTGTTTCACCAAGGTTTGTTAAAATTGGTGGATATGGATCGCGATTGGATACAACCGGGGCGAGGCAATTCTCTTTACATCAGACCGTTTGTGTTTGCCAGTCAAGCAGGCGTTCAAGCATCACCATCTAACAAGTATCGATTTATGATTATCTGTGCTCCCGTGTCCAGTTATTATTCTGGCGGTGTGGTTCGGGTAAAAATTGCGGATCATTACAGCAGAGCGCCTCAAGGAGGTACAGGATACGCCAAGGCGGCTGGCAATTACGGGGGGCAGTTCTACCCTACTCAACTAGCCATCAAAGAAGGATACCAACAAGTCATTTGGACAGATGCGGCTACGCACGAATTTGTTGAAGAAGCAGGTACTATGAATTTGTTTTTCCGTATTGGTGACAAATTGATTACCGCGCCCACTTCCGATAGTATCTTGGACGGCATCACCAGAAAAAGCATCATACAATTGGCCAAAGACATGGGTGTAGAAATTGAAATCAGGCCTTTGCGTGTGTCCGAACTTTTAGAAGCTCAAAAAAGCGGCGCTTTAAAAGAAATTTTTGGTAGTGGCACGGCAGTAGTCATTCAGCCCATCCACGGATTTGGTTACAAAAATGAAGATTTTCAGCTTACGCCTGTTGAAAATGGATTGGCTGATACCCTCAAGTCTAAGCTTGTGGACATTCAATACAATGAGGCTGCCGACCCCCATGGTTGGCGCGTCATGGTTTAGGATTGATGTTTCTCTAAAATCCTTTTTAAATTGGGTGTAAAATAATTGGGCCCCTTAAGAACTTTTCCGTCTTCTCGGTATATAGGCTTTCCATCGGCACCAAGCTTGCTCATATTGCTGCGCTGAATTTCCTCAAAAACTTCATCGATTATTTCTTGCATACCATGTGTGATGATGGTACCACACAATATATATAACATATCACCCAAGGCATCTGCTACTTCAACCATGTCGTTGTTTTTGGCAGCTTCGAGATATTCTCGATTTTCTTCGTCCATAAGCGAAAATCTTAGATCTAAAATGGAGGTTGGAAGGTCTGTAACGGGTTGGTGGTTGATGTCCAATCCAAAAGCTTTATGAAAAGCTTGTACGGCAGCTATTTTATTCTTCATATTTTTGTTTTGCCTAAAATAATACAATGTTTAGCAAAGGACAACTCATATTTGCCATCGGATTTGTGATTGCTTTTACCTTATTTATTGTGTGGAGCTACCGAAAAGACCGAAAAAAAAACCCAACCTACTTTAAAGGGAGCTTTTGGGTACTGATATGTTTTCTTGTCTTTATCGCCCTTTTGGTGCTGCTCAAAAAAGGGGTTGCGCTATGAAAGATTTTCTTTGGGTATTTGTTGGAGGAGGCTTGGGTAGTGCCATGCGGTATGGATTGGGTCTGTGGATTCGACAAACCCACTTCCAAATCCCTTGGGCCACATTGGCAGCCAACGCATTGGGATCATTAATCATCGGCATTGTGTTGGGCGGACTTGTCAAAAACGGTACATTGAGTCAACAACAAAGCTTGTTTTGGGCAACAGGCTTTTGCGGTGGGCTGACCACCTTTTCTTCTTTTGCTTTTGAACAAGTGACCTTATTTAAAAATGCAGCCATTGGCCCCCTACTCGCCTACAACATTCTTACCTATATAATATGTATCGTGCTTTTGGCGGCCGGAATTTACATCGCTCGTTTGGTATAACCACAGATTTTTATTTCAAATAGCCCCTTTTTCAATTGATAACCACATTTAAAAGCTGAATCGGAGTGACAACTTCACTCCGTTACCATTGACAGTTTAGCATAAGGGAGATTACCTAACCTCTTTAGGGTACATGGGCTCCATTGTACATATCTGACCGATTTACATGTAAGATTGTTGTGTACAGGTGCATAAACTCATTTATTTTTGGGGTAATTCTTAATTTTTATGTATTTATTTTCTTATAACCCTATTTTTTTAGGGGTTTAAAATATATTTTATTAAAAATACACACACATACCCCTATTTTTTTGGGGTATATGATATTAATAAATACATTTGGCGCATAATTAAATCATTTAATATGAAAAGAATAGAAGCAATTATCCGCAAAACCAAATTCGCAGAGGTGAAAGAAGCACTCTACGAAGCCGGTGTTACATTCTTCAGTTATTGGGATGTTACTGGTATTGGTAATGAACAAGAAGGACACGTCTATCGTGGTATTTCTTACAGCACATCTGAAATTCAACGTCGTTTGTTATCGATCGTCGTCAATGATGAATTTGTGCAACCTGCCATTGATGCCATTGTTAAATCAGGCGCTACAGGTCGTGTGGGGGATGGAAAAATCTTTGTCCTTCCGGTTGAAGAAGCCTACCGAATTCGCACTGGAGAAAAAGGAGGAAAAACGTTGAACTAACTATCTAAAATTAATAACTATGGAATTATTAACAACAAATAATGTATGGATGATGATCTGTACGGCGTTGGTGTTTTTTATGCACCTTGGCTTTTCTTTTTTGGAAATCGGATTGACCCGCCAAAAAAATACAGTCAACATCTTATTTAAAAACTTTTTTGTCATCACCATGGGGCTCTTGGTCTATGCACTGGGTGGCTTCAACCTCATGTATCCCGGAGAATTTAATGGCTATTTCGGATTCGCAGGATTTGGATTGGACAGCGTTGCCGCTGCAGATTTAAGCTACAACGAAGGCTACACCTACTGGACTGATTTCTTATTTCAAGGAATGTTTGCTGCTACCGCTGCTACCATCGTTTCAGGAGCTGTTGCAGAGCGCATCAAATTGGGAAGCTTTATGTTATTTGCCTTCCTCTACGTTGGGATTGTATATCCGATTGTAGGTTCTTGGAAATGGGGTGGTGGATTCCTCGACGGTTGGGGATTCTATGATTTTGCAGGTTCTACGCTAGTACACTCTGTTGGGGGATGGGCTGCTATGGTGGTCATCTACTTCCTGGGCGCTCGTATAGGCAAGTACGCCAAAGACGGTAAGCCTCAAGCAATACCCGGCCACAACCTACCCATTGCTGCTGCAGGTGTGTTAATCCTTTGGTTGGGATGGTTTGGGTTTAATGGTGGTTCTGTACTATCTGCCGACCCAGCATTGACTTCTTTGACACTTGTCACCACTTGTTTGGCTGCTGCCGCGGGTGGTATCGGCGCAGTTACCTTTGCGTTGGCTCGTTACAAAAACTTTGATCTAACCATGTTTATGAACGGTGTGCTAGGCGGCCTTGTCGGTATCACGGCAGGTGCAGACCAAATGGGACCAACAGATGCGGTCATTATCGGTCTTATTGCTGGTGTGATTGTGGTTTTGGCTATCTCATTTATGGACAAAGTAAAACTAGACGATCCAGTAGGGGCTGTAGCGGTACACTTGTTCTGTGGAATGTGGGGAACACTAGCAGTAGGTCTCTTCGGAGCCCTTAAAGGCTTCGATCAGTTTATGGTACAGCTTGCTGGTGTTGGAATTATCGGTGCCTTCTGTGTGATTAGCACATTAATATTGGTGTTGATTGTCAAAGCCATTGCAGGACTCAGAGTGCCTGAGGAAGAGGAACTTAAGGGTCTTGACAGTGTTGAGCACGGTATGGATGCTTATGCAGATTTTAGACTAAATCAACATTAAAACTTTAATTCTATAATCTTTAATCAATATTTTATTTAACTTTTAATTAATAAACTAACTTAATATGAAAACTTTAAAAAACACGTTTATTGGATTATTCACCCTAGTGGTGGCTTTTACTACCCAAAATGTAGTAGCACAGGATTTCGGAGCTGATATTGTAAGCTCTTACGTATGGCGCGGTTGGGAAGCTGATGGTACAGCTTCTGTACAACCTTACGTAACACATGCGCTAGGAGAAAACATCGAAGTAGGTGTTTGGTCTAGCTATTCACTTGCCAACGGCGGTGTTGAGTTGGATCCTTATGTATCTGCTAGCTTAGGCCCAGTGTCTGTTACTGCGACTAACTACACCTATTTCCAAGGTTCTGACTATGGTCCTTTTGACTTCGAAAGCGGTGACGCTTCATTGACAGGTCTTGAAATTAGTGGTAGCACCCAATTGGGTCCTGTATCCTTACTAGCAGGTTATTTCCTTGATGGAGAGGACTTGTATATTGAGGCCGGGTTCAGCCTTGCTGGTTTGGATCTTGCTGTGGGTATGGGTGACAATGGCTACAACTCTACTGATGAAGACATGGCTTTGGTCAATGTTTCCATTGCTTATGAGAAGTCTATCGGTTCATTGCCTGCCTTTGGTCAGTTGGTGTACAACCCCGAGCAAGACGCTATGTTTGTCGTATTTGGTATCAGCCTATAATTTCAAACCATATAGTATTAAAATCCCGCCTTGTGGCGGGATTTTTTTTACCCCTAAAGAAGATATTCACTACTTTTACGCCCATTATGAGTGCACTGACCTTAGTGATGCAATGCCCCGACCAAAAGGGAATTATTGCCGAAGTTACCCAGTTTGTTTACAGCCATAAAGGAAACATTTTGTATATCGATCAGTATGTAGATCGAGAAAACAAAGCTTTTTTTATGCGCTTGGAAAGCGAGTTTAATGGCAACAGCGATGCCATCCAAAGTTTTGAACAAGCGTTTCGGGATGGGCCCGCCAAACAATTTGATATGATCTGGACCCTTCAGCCCCATGAGCAAAAACTCAATATGGCGCTGTTTGTATCCAAATACGACCATTGCCTCTATGACCTTTTAGGACGCTACAAATCGGGCGAATTGTCTGTCAACATCCCTTTTGTGTTGAGCAACCACCCCGACCTAGCACCTATTGCAAAAGCCTTCGATATTCCCTTCTATCACATTCCAGTCACCAAAGACACCAAGGCCGCCGCTGAAAACCAACAATTGGAATTGCTTCAAAAACATCAGGTCGATTTTATTGTACTGGCGCGCTATATGCAAATCGTATCCCCAAAAATCATTGACCACTACCCCAACAACATCATCAACATCCACCATTCCTTCCTACCTGCCTTTCCAGGTGCCAAACCCTATCACTCCGCCTTTGCGCGTGGGGTAAAGATTATTGGCGCTACAAGCCACTATGTGACCGAGGAATTAGACGCAGGACCTATTATTGAACAAGATGTTGCCCATGTGTCTCACACACACAGTGTGTCTCAACTGGTGGCTAAAGGGCGTGATTTAGAAAAAATTGTGCTAGCAAGAGCTGTCAAAAACCATACAGACCGCAAAGTAATGGTCTATGGCAACAAAACCATTGTTTTTTCTTAACGAACAGTTTCTATAAAAGAGAGTGTATGTTTGTTGAACAACCGCGGCTGTTCGACATTGACCACGTGGCCACAATCTGGCACCACATACAAACTGGCCGAAGTGTGTTTCTGGGTCAGCGCCTGGATACTAGGCAAAAACATATAATCCTCGCCTCCCATCACATACAGGGTAGGAATATTCACATCGACTTGACGAAACAACCGCAGCAAAGGATTGACCTCAGCCGTCAGCTTAAACCAGCGTATAAATTCTTTTTGATAGAGTTTTTTGGCTTCTCTTATAAACAACAACCTAGACTCCTTGTGGTTTTTCTTAGGCATGATAATAAAGGCAAAAAAACGATAAATCCATAGATAGGGAACCAAAGACTTAAACACATTGCCCAATCGCATCAAGATTTGAGAGCGCACATTGAGCTTCATCACGGCACCTCCCATGATCATACTTTTGACACGCTCGGGGTGGGTTTCGGCCAACTGACGAATCAGTATGGTTCCCAAAGAAATCCCTACAAAATGGGCCGAAGCAACCTTTTCGTGGTCTAACACCTCTAAAATATCACGGGCAATGGCCTCAAAAGTGTATTTGTTGTCGAAAACAGCCTTAAGATTGGGCTTGGAATTGCCATGACCACGCAAATCTAACAACAACAGATTGTGTTTTTGGGTATAGGCACGCAATTGTTTGTGCCAAATAGAAGCACTGCCTCCGGCGCCATGCACAAAAACCACCCATTCTTCAGAAAATGCGTGTGTGTATTTGGTGTAGTTTAACATAGCAAGGCTTTCATCTGTTGTTGCAGCGCCTTGGCTGCGTTTCGTGCCGCATGGGTAAAATCTTGTCCACTATCGGCAAAAATGATACTGCGAGACGCATTGACCAGCAGACCTACTTCCTCATTGGAAGCCGCTTGATATACGGCTGACAAATCGCCCCCTTGAGCACCGACGCCGGGTACCAAGAAAAAGGCATCGGGCAACTGTTTGCGTATTGCAGCCAAATGATCGGTTTTGGTCGCACCCAACACATACATCAACCTGTCGGCATGATCCCACGATTGACTGCTACGAATGACATGCTCATAGACCTTTTGTCCTCCAGCGTCTGTGAGCGTTTGAAAATCAAAAGCCCCGCTGTTGGAGGTCAAAGCCAATAGAATGGCGTATTTGCCTTCAAACTGCAAAAAGGGTTCTACCGAATCTCGACCCATATATGGCGCCACCGTGACCGCATCAAAATCCATGGCTTCAAAAAAAGCCTTGGCATATTGAGTGGAAGTATTACCGATGTCACCGCGTTTGGCATCAGCAATCAAAAATTGTTCGGGATAGTTGGCATTTAGATAAGCTACTGTGTCTTCGAGCGCCTGATAGCCTGTCACCCCTAAAGCCTCGTAAAAAGCCGTGTTGATTTTATAGGCCACAGCCAAGTCATGGGTCACATCAATTATGGCTTTGTTGAATGCCAATATACCTTCGGCATCTTTGCTCAAATGGGTTGGCATTTTTTGGATATCGGTATCTAAGCCTACACAGAGAAAAGACTGTTTGCTACGGATTTGCTCAACAAGGGTGCTCATATCAGTTCGTCTGTGGCTTTTAGTTTTTCGGTGTTGTAGTGGAGTTGCAATTCGTCTATCAGACGTTCCAAATCTCCGTTGACAATGTTCTGCAAATCATACAAGGTCAACCCAATACGGTGGTCTGTCACCCGTCCTTGCGGATAGTTATAGGTGCGGATTTTGGCTGATCGGTCTCCCGATGACACCATGGCATTGCGTTTTTCTGCATCTGCCTCTAATTTTTTACTCAGTTCCAACTCATACAATCGAGAACGCAACACTTTAAGGGCTTTTTCTTTGTTTTTGTGCTGGGATTTTTGGTCCTGACACTGGGCTACAATCCCTGTGGGCATGTGCGTGAGACGCACTGCAGAGTAGGTTGTATTGACCGACTGCCCTCCAGGGCCGGAAGAACAGAAAAAATCGATACGCACTTCATTCATGTCGATTTCGATATCAAACTCCTCGGCTTCGGGCAACACCATCACCGTAGCGGCAGAAGTGTGTACCCGTCCTTGGGTTTCGGTTTGGGGCACACGCTGGACACGATGCACACCCGACTCGAACTTCATAGTGCCATAGACTTCCTCGCCCGACACTTCAAAAATGATTTCTTTAAACCCACCCGCAGTTCCTTCGTTCAGATCGACCACGCTGACCTTCCAACCTTTGCTTTCACAAAATTTGGTATACATACGGTACAAATCCCCTGCAAAAATGCTGGCCTCATCCCCGCCCGTGCCGGCGCGCAATTCCATGACTATGTTTTTGGCGTCTTCAGGGTCTTTAGGAATTAGCATAAAGCGGATGGTTTCTTCAAGGGCAGGCAAGGCCTCTTTGATTCCCTCAAGCTCCTCTTTGGCCATTTCTGTCATTTCGGGATCATCACCGTCTGCGATAATCTGTTCTGCCTCTTGTTGGCGTTCTACCAAATCCATGTATTGGCCGCGTTTTTCCATCAAAGCATTCAGGTCTTTGTATTCGCGGTTCAGGGCGATATAGCGCTTTTGGTCTGCGATCACATCGGGTTGAATGATCAAATCAGAAACCTCATCAAAACGTTGCTGTACTAGGGCCAACCTCTCTATCATAGTGGCAAATTTACGACAAAATCAGGGGTTTTTGGGAATGGGATATGGTTATTGGTTATTAGTTATTAGTTAATGGTGGAGGGTTAATAGTTGTTGGGAATGGGATGACTTGGGTTGTTTAATACCTAAAAACCCCTTTGTCAGATGATAGGGTCAACGATTTGTTGTCTGCCGCTTCTACCCTGCCAACGATTTGGGCGGGTACCCCAAAAGATTCTGAAATGGCTATTAGGTCAGCGGCGATGGTCTCGGGTACATACAACTCCATACGATGTCCCATATTGAATACTTGGTACATCTCTTTCCAATCGGTACCCGACTCTTGTTGAATCAGTTCAAACAAGGGCGGTACCTCAAAAAGCTTGTCTTTGACGACATGGAGTTTGTCTATAAAATGTAAGATTTTGGTCTGGGCACCGCCACTGCAGTGTACCATACCATGGATGTCTTGGGGGTTGTATTGAGACAATATTTTTTTGATGATAGGCGCATAGGTACGAGTGGGTGATAACACCAATTTTCCTGCATCCAAAGGGCTTTGGGTGGCGTCTGTAAGTTGCTTGTGCCCCGTGTACACCAAAGAGTCGGGAACGGCAGGGTCAAAACTCTCGGGGTATTTGTGTGCCAAATCTTTGGCAAACACATCGTGGCGCGCTGAGGTCAAGCCGTTGCTGCCCATACCGCCATTGTAACCTTGTTCATAGGTGGCTTGCCCAAAAGAAGCCAATCCCACAATCACATCCCCGGCTTGAATACGCGCATTGTCGATCACATCGGCACGTTTCATCCGCGCTGTCACGGTAGAATCCACAATGATGGTACGTACCAAATCTCCCACGTCGGCGGTTTCGCCTCCTGTGCTATGGATAGAAACCCCATGTTTGCCGAGTTCGGCGATGAGTTCTTCGGTTCCTTGGATGATGGCTGCGATCACCTCTCCGGGAATCAGGTTTTTGTTGCGTCCAATGGTAGAGGAAAGCAGTATGTTGTCTGTGGCACCTACACAAAGTAGGTCGTCGATGTTCATAATCAGCGCATCTTGTGCAATGCCTTTCCAAACCGACAAATCACCCGTTTCTTTCCAGTACATATAGGCCAAGGCGGACTTGGTTCCGGCCCCATCGGCATGCATGACCGTACAGTAGTCAGGGTCTTGCGCCAAGTAGTCAGGAACGATCTTACAGAACGCCTTTGGAAACAATCCTTTGTCAATGTTTTTGATGGCCTTGTGGACATCGTCTTTGGTGGCAGAAACACCGCGTTGGTCGTATCGTTGGTGCGACATGAATCAGATTATGACACAAAGATACCCAAAAGCCTTTTAGCGCAAAAACAACAATTCACGATACTTGACCATGGACCACAACTCATCGTCGACCATGAGTTCTAACCTGTCGGAGTGATAACGAATCTGCTCAAAGAAGGGTAGCACTTCATTGCAGTAGAGCTGTGCTCGTTCTTCTGCCTTGTTGATGGCATTGGCTTTTTTACGCGCGTTGATCATATCGGTCACGCCACGGTTGAGGTTGGCAATGTGTGCCGATATCTTTTCAATAAGTTCCAACTGTTCACTTGCATGTTTGGTGTATTGGTTGCCATAGATGGCTTTGAGTCCACTCACATTTTCAATCAAGGTGTTTTGGTAGCGTACGGCAGTAGGAATGATATGGTTGCGGGCAATATCACCCAACACCCTACTTTCAATTTGTATCCGCATGATGTACTCCTCTACCTGCACCTCGTAGCGTGCCTGTACTTCTACTTTGTTCATCACACCCATTTCACCAAACAGCGAAATGGCTTTCTCGCTAATGCGAGCTTTGAGCGCGTCAGGGGTTTTGGGCGTGTTGGACAAACCGCGACGCTGGGCTTCTTTGGCCCACGAATCGCTGTAACCATCTCCTTCAAACAAGATGTTTCGAGATTGTTTGATATACTCACGCAGCACATTAAAGACGGCATCGTCTTTTTTGAGTTTTTTGGATTTAATCAGCTTATCGACTTCGATTTTAAAGGCCTGCAATTGATGCGCTACAATGGTATTCAAAACAATCATCGGGTTGGCACAGTTGGCCGATGAACCCACAGCTCTAAACTCAAACTTATTACCGGTAAAGGCAAAGGGCGAAGTGCGGTTTCTATCGGTGTTATCCAATAGAATTTCAGGGATTTTTCCGACCACGTTGAGCTTGAGTTCGGTTTTCTCTTCGGGGGACAACTTGCCCTTGGATACATTTTCCAAGTCGTCGAGTACTTTCATTAAATGCTTACCGATGAAAACAGAAATAATAGCCGGTGGGGCCTCATTGGCACCCAAGCGGTGGTCATTGCCTGCACTGGCCACAGAGGCACGTAGCAATGCTTCGTTTTCTTTGACTGCTTTGATGGTGTTAATAAAAAAAGTCAGAAACTGCAAGTTGCGCATGGGAGTTTTGCCCGGGCTGAGCAAGTTGACTCCAGTATCTGTCTGCAATGACCAGTTGTTGTGTTTGCCCGAACCGTTGATGCCGGCGAAGGGTTTTTCGTGTAGCAATACCTTAAAATTGTGTTTGCTTGCAATTTTACCCATGATGTCCATCAACAGGGCGTTGTGGTCCACCGAAAGGTTGGCTTCTTCAAAAATGGGTGCCAATTCAAATTGGTTGGGTGCTACCTCATTGTGACGCGTTTTGACAGGGATGCCCAACAACATCGACTCGTGCTCTAATTCACGCATGAAAGTCAATGCACGGTTGGGAATGGAACCGAAATAGTGGTCATCGAGTTGCTGTCCTTTGGCAGGCGCATGCCCCAAAAGCGTACGACCTGTAAGTACAATGTCCGGACGGCTGTGGGCAAGTGATTTGTCTATCAAAAAATACTCTTGTTCCCACCCCAGTGTGGCATTTACTTTGGACACATTTTTGTCAAAATATTGAGCCACGCCGGTGGCAGCTTGGTCTACGGCTTGGAGGGCGCGCAACAAAGGGGTTTTGTTGTCTAGGGCTTCCCCAGTATAGGATACAAAAACAGTCGGAATACAAAGCGTGGTGCCGTAGATAAAGGCGGGCGAAGTGGGGTCCCAAGCTGTGTAGCCACGGGCTTCAAAAGTGTTTCGAATGCCTCCACTCGGAAAGCTAGAAGCGTCGGGTTCTTGTTGCACCAACTGAGAACCGTCGAAATGTTCTAAAGCCAAACCATCGGAGGTAATCTCAAAAAAAGCATCGTGTTTTTCGGCAGTCGCACCGGTGAGGGGTTGGAACCAGTGGGTGTAGTGAGTGGCATTTTTGGACAAAGCCCAATCACGCATGGAGGCCGCCACATGATCCGCTACTTTACGATCTATTTGTGTGCCTTTATCAATGGCTTGACACACTTGGTCATAGGCTTCTTGGGTGAGGTAGGCCCGCATGGTTTTTTTATCAAAAACATTGGCTGCAAAAAGCTCTGAACGGTTTTGGTGGTTGGGTGCATTTTGAGGTTGCCTTTGATAGGCATCTCGCACCGCCTGAAAACGAAGTGTGGACATTACAATAGATTTTTATCAAAAATACACATTCCGCCCTCAAAATGAGCCATGTAGAGATGTGTTTTTATGAATATTTCATATTTATTTTATTAATTCCAAAAAATACCCCCACAAAAAATGGGGTGTTGACAAATTTTAGTTTATTGTTTATTATTTCACCCCACATTTAGCAGTGGGTGCTTTAAAAAAATATATTTTTGTGTGCATCTTTTAAATAAAAATATTATGAGCAAGACGAAACTTGAATACATTTGGCTCGATGGTTATCAACCAACTGCCAACTTGCGTAGCAAGACCAAAGTCGTTTCCGATTTTGGAGGCACTTTGAAAGAAGTACCTATGTGGTCATTTGATGGTAGCTCTACACGCCAAGCAGAAGGAGGATCCTCTGACTGTTTGTTAAAGCCGGTAGCCATCTACCCTGACCCTGTACGGTCAAACGCATACTTAGTGATGACCGAAGTATTGAATGCTGATGGTTCACCACATGAGTCGAACGGACGTTCTATTATTGATGATGATGACGCTGATTTCTGGTTTGGGTTTGAGCAAGAATATTTCTTGTGGGATCCTGAAACGAATTTGCCTTTAGGCTTTCCTAAGGACCAAACACCTCAGGGTCAATTCTATTGCTCTGTAGGTGCAAAAAACTCTTTTGGACGCGAGATTATGGACCGCCACCTAGACATTTGCTTGGAGGCCGGCTTAAATGTTGAAGGTACTAACGGTGAGGTTGCTCCTGGCCAGTGGGAATTTCAAATTTTTGCCAAAGGTGCTGCTGAGGCAGGAGACCAAATCTGGGTAGCACGCTACTTATTGGAGCGCTTGGCTGAAGACTATGGTTTGGCTGTTGATTACCACCCAAAGCCGCTTGGTGCAACGGACTGGAATGGCTCGGGTATGCACGCCAACTTCTCTAACACTTTGCTTCGCACTTGCGGATCTAAAGAAACTTATGAGAAAGTATGTGAGGCCTTTCGTCCAGTTGTAAAAGAACATATCGAAGTTTATGGTGCTTACAACGACCAACGTTTGACAGGATTGCATGAAACACAGTCTATCCACGAATTTAGCTATGGCGTTTCTGACCGTGGTGCTTCTATCCGTATTCCAATCATGACGGTTGAAAAGGGATGGAAAGGATGGTTGGAAGACCGTCGTCCGGCTTCAAATGCAGACCCTTATAAGGTTGCTGCTCGTATTATCAAAACCGTAAAGCCTGTTACAGCCTAAGCGGTACTGATTGTTATAGTTGTAAAAACACCTCTTCATTAGGGGTGTTTTTTTTTATGCGATTGTTTTTAGTATGAATAATAGATAACAAACCAAAAGCACCAAGCCTTCTTGCCAGCCCAATTGCATGCGCTTGGGTATAAAGACCAAAGGCAACACCAAAGCAGCTATACCCAGCAATACATATAAGTCAAAATTCAGCAGTTGGGTATCGTAGACTTGTAAAGGATGGATAAGGGATGTAATACCCAAAACGACTAGAATATTAAACATGTTTGATCCCAACAAATTCCCCAAAGAAATGGCGTTTTCTTTTCTATAAATTGCAATTAAGGAGGCTGCCAGTTCAGGAATACTTGTTCCTACAGAAACCAAAGTAATACCAATAATACGTTCACTTACACCCAACTGACGTGCCAATCCGACGGATCCATTAACCAATAAATCGGAGCCAAATGCTAAAGATGCACTTCCAATTCCACCCAATAAAATAATGGAAAACCACTTTAATGAAGTTTGGTTAAATTCTTCATTAGCGACCACTGCTTGTTTTTGGTAATTAAATAAGTAACCCAACATAAGAACCAAGCCTATTAGCAAAAATAATCCTTCGAGTGCGGTCAAGTTGCCATCTTTAATGAACCACCACAATAATAAGGTAGCTACAAACATCAATGGCCAATCAGCTCGATAAAAAGAAGGTGTGACATGGATTCGGGTGAATAACAATACCACCCCTAGCACGAGCCCAAGGTTGGCAATGTTGGAACCTACCACATTTGCCAAGGCCAAATCAGGATAGCCCTGAAGGGCGGACTGCACGCTGACAATCAATTCAGGTAATGAGGTGGCCATAGAAACTACGGTCATGCCAATTACAATTTTAGGCACACGCAGTTTCTGAGAAAGTCCAACTGCTGACCGAAGTAACCACTCTCCACCAAATACCAAAGCAATAAGCCCGAAAATAATTTTGATTGTATCCATAGTTGCGCTGCGAAGATACATCAATCCGTATTTTGTATTTTTGTTGTATGCGAAAAAAGTTTTTTCGAGGATTGGCCAAAGTCAATAAACTACTACTTCCCAGCCTCACCAAACAA
>CAXRDP010000026.1:0-37103 GCA_964229545.1 Flavobacteriaceae bacterium
GGCTGTTCAGGCGATGAACCAACAAAGCCCGAGTAAAGATTTTGCGGAAACATATTTGGCTCAGGCAAAACAAGTGCTTATTTGGATTAAATCGAAAAGCCATGCATAAAGAAGGAAAATTGGTGCTTGTGGGTGCGGGCCCTGGTGACCCTGAATTACTTACCCTCAGAGGGCTACAAGCCATACAGACAGCCGATGTGATATTGTATGATGCATTGGTCAACACCACATTGCTGGCGCATAACGATAGCGCCAAAAAAGTTTTTGTGGGCAAACGAAAAGGTCACCATTCATACAACCAAACTGAAATCAACACCCTTGCCGTAGGTTTTACCAAAGAGGGCAACAAAGTCGTACGTCTTAAAGGCGGTGATGTGGGGATTTTTGCGCGCTCAGCTGAGGAGGTAGAATATGCCCAACTGATGGGAGTCGAAACTGAAATGATACCCGGCATCTCTTCTTATTCAGGCATCGCCGCAACGCATCAAATTCCACTCACGCGACGCTGCGCCTATGAAAGCCTATGGATTACTACCGGTCACACCTGCGACGGTAGTATTTCTAAAGATATCGTTCTTGCGGCTCAGTCAACTGCAACGGTTGTGGTGTTTATGGGTATGAGTCACTTGAAGGAAATCATCAACACCTTTAAAACACACAAACCCGATCATTATCCCGTAGCCATCGTACAAAATGGCACTTTGCCCAATGAAAGACATATCGTATCTGATTTAAAAAATGTAGTTCAGGATGTGTCAAATGCTGAATTGGGCAGCCCAGCCCTTATTATTTTGGGCAATGCGGTCAAAGACGGTGTGTGTAAGCTCATGAAACACTTAAAAGAAAAGGAAGAGGTGCTATGAGCAACGAGCTGTACCCCATATTCTTAAAAACACATCAATTGCGCATCCTTATCGTCGGTGGCGGTTATGTGGCTTTGGAGAAACTTACATTTTTGTTCAAGTCCTCTCCAAATAGTGTAGTGACGGTATTGAGCCCTATGCTTCGACCTGAAACCAAGGCATTTATACACAATCATGGCATCGACTATGTTAAAGGAAATTATGACAAAAACTTCTTGTCAGGGTTCCATATGGCCATCGCCACCACAGACCAGCCTACTGTAAACCTTCAGGTGTATGATGATTGTCGAAGTTTGAACATACTGGTCAATGTTGCCGACAACCCGCCCCTATGTGATTTTTATATGGGAAGCATTGTCACCAAAGGCAATCTAAAGGTAGGTATCTCCACCAATGGAAAGTCCCCTACTTTTGCAAAAAGATTCCGACAATGGTTAGAAGCTTTTTTGCCAGAAGAAATCGATGAAATGCTCAATAAATTATACATTTACCGCGGCCAATTGAAAGGTGACTTTCAGCACAAATTGGAAGCGATGAATAAAGCCACCGAAAAATTGATTCAACAAAATGATTAAGACCGATATTATTATTGTAGGAGCAGGTCCTGTGGGACTGTTTGCTGTTTTTGAAGCCGGATTGATGAAGTTACATTGCCACCTGATTGATGCCATACCACAGCCCGGTGGTCAGTTGTCAGAAATCTATCCAAAAAAACCTATCTATGATATCCCCGGTTACCCATCTGTATTTGCAGGAGAGCTGGTAGACAAGCTCATGGAGCAGGCTGCCCCCTTTAAACCAGGATTTACACTCGGTGAACGTGCCGAAACCATCGAAAAACTTGAAGATGGAACTTTTTTGGTTACCACAGCCAAAGGCACCCAACATCAGGCGCCTGTGGTGATGATTGCTGGCGGACTCGGTAGTTTTGAGCCTAGAAAACCCTTGATTGACAATTTAGCGGATTTTGAGGATAAAGGCGTCAACTACATTGTCAAAGACCCAGAGCAATATGAAGGTCAAGAAATGGTGATTTCGGGTGGTGGTGATTCAGCACTCGATTGGGCCATCTATTTTGCAGAGAAAAATGGTTTCGTGCACTTGGTGCACCGTAGTGATCGCTTTAGGGCACATAAAGACTCTGTGAGTAAGGCTCACGACCTTGAAAAAGCTGGAAAATTGAAAATGTACACTTTTGCTGAGGTCAAAGGTCTTGAAGGAAGCGACGCATTGGAACGTGTGGTCATTGAAAGTAAAACCGAATCCACAAACCTAGATACCAAACTGTGGTTCCCATTGTTTGGACTCTCTCCAAAGCTGGGACCTATCGGTGATTGGGGACTCGAAATTGATAAAAATGCCATTGTAGTAGATACATTTGACTACCAAACCAACAGACCCGGTATCTTTGCCATTGGGGATGTCAACACCTATCCGGGCAAACTCAAACTCATTTTGTGCGGGTTTCATGAGGCCACATTGGCAGTACAAACAGCCTATAAAATCATCAATCCAGACAAAAAGTTTACCTTGAAATACACCACCGTACAAGGGGTACAAGGTTTTGAATAAACCCAATAATATTAGACTACATTGAGTGATATTACCATAAAAGTTACAGATAGATCGGGGGTAGATCACGACCTATTGGCACCCACAGACATGAACATGAATCTGATGGAGTTGTGCAAAAGTTATGAGCTTCCGGTGGAGGGCGTTTGTGGCGGTATGGCCATGTGTGCATCTTGTCAGGTGTATGTACACACCGAACAACATTTTGGTGAGCGAAACGACGATGAAGAAGCCATGCTAGACGAGGCCTATTACGTGCAAGACAATTCACGTTTGGGTTGTCAAATTCACCTCACCCCTGAGTTGGAGGGCATGCATGTTGAGTTGGCACCCGAGACTCCTTAATTCTTTTCTAAAAAAGTCTCGATTCGCAATTGAGTGTTCTGGCGGATATCTTCCCAAAAAAGATTGATGTCCGCAAAATGATAATTGGACACAAAAGACATCCAAAATCTTTTTGGGATTTTTGGCAAACTCACCCACAACATACCATCATTTACAGTCACTTCTAGGCTTTGAGGATAAATATTCAAATCACTGTACAAAACCCCTTTGTGGTCACTGAAATTAGAGGAAAGCTGACCGTCCCAAGTTACCGGATTGGTGGTGGTTTTTCCCTTATACCAGTAGTCATAACGTTTGGGTAATTTTCCCTTCTTGTAAGTGTTCCATGAAACGAAACCGCCTGTTTGGTCGGGTTGTTCCATGAGTGGGATGTTTGCAAATGCATCCTTGGGAATACCAATACCTACCAAATAAGCAGCTACCAGTTGATTTTGAAGGGGTTTGCCATCGAAAAAATCTTGCAACAAACGGGCAGCATGAACTGTTCCTTGACTGTGAGACGCCAACAAAATTGGCCGGCCATTGTTGTGGTTGTTTAAATAATATTCAAATGCACGCTTCACGTCTTGGTATGCATAATCAAGTGCCGCATCACCGCCATGTTGTTTAAATTCTTGTCTGAAGGAGCGAATGTGGGCTTGTCTGTAAAAAGGCGCATACATTTTCCCTAAACCATACCAAGCCGATGCCTGGTATTTGATGGTTGAATTGAGAACTTCGTTGAGATGGACAGTATCCCGAACAGACGCATTCCAACGGCGGTCTTTTTTGTCGTCTAAAATCGTGGGATAAACAAAAAAAACATCTACCGGGTTCTTTACTTCATCTATTCCAAAAGAATCGAACACAGGAGGAGGATCATCAGGCAAAATTGCCCAAAGATCATTGTCGCTGTAGTCCAAGATGCTTGTATCTGGATGAAAAGGAGCTGTTTGGTAACGGACCGCGCATGAGCCCAGCAAAAGAGCTAGTATGGGTAGGTAAAAAACATACAGACGCTTCATCATTTTTCTTTTTCAGGTTCAAATATCAACATTTTTAAAATAGTATTACATTTAAAGTGTCATTTAACTGTTGCAAAAAATACTGTTATGAAATCTTTATTCTATTCACTCACTGCTTTAATCACCCTCGCTAGCTGTTCTAACATCCCCGTTTTGGTTTTGGAAGTGGAACCTAAAAACGACTCAAACGTTTCCGGGATGGTCGTATTTACGGAAATCAATGACCGTGTCTATATGGAAGCCGAATTGGAAGGCCTTACTGCTGGTTCTCATGCCATTCACCTACACGAAAAAGCCGATTGTTCATCGGATGATGGCACTTCAACTGGTGGTCATTGGAACCCTACTTTTGCCCCTCACGGTGCTTGGGGAGATGAAGCCGGTTACCATAAAGGAGACATCGGAAATTTTGAAGTAGGCGATGATGGTGTTGGAAGCATTTCTTTTGACACAGACGAATGGTGTATTGGGTGTGAAGATGAAACCAAAAATATTTTAGGTAAGGCTGTGATTGTACATCAGGGTGCCGACGATTTTGTGTCACAACCATCGGGAGCCGCAGGTGCACGTATCAGCTGTGCGGCAGTGATTGAGTAATTATGACCACTCTCTGTTTTTGTTATTGGCCTCGTATGCTTCGAGTTCTTTTTGTGAAATGACTTTCAAAAAAGATGGATGTTGCTCAATGGCATACTCAATTTTCTCAACAATATCGTCAATAGTTTCATTTTCGTAATCGATCTCCAATGGTGCCTTGATTTCCATAGACTGGAGAATCCCCCTTTTTTTAATGAACAATCCTTTTTTGTCAAAGGAACGCCTGAAGCCGTCTATCACTATTGGAACCACGATGGGTTTGTAGGTTTTGATAATATGGGCGGTTCCCTTCCTAATAGGTTTAAAAGGCGTAGTCGTTCCTTGGGGAAAGGTGATTACCCAACCGTCATTTAGCGCGACACCGATTTTGGTGATGTCACTCATCTTGACTTGACGATTGACATCTTGTCCTTTGCTACGCCAGGTACGCTCAATAGAAATCGATCCAGCATATGCCAAAATTCTAGGCAACAAACCCGACTTCATCGTTTCTTTGGCAGCCACAAAATAAATATTCAATTTAGGGTGCCATAGATATCCAAAGTTTTTTAAGGTATCTACCCTACCTGATAAGCTTGCATTGAACACATGAAACATGGCCACGACGTCCGCAAAGTAGGTCTGATGATTGGACACAAACAAAACATTTTTTTCAGGAAGGTTCTTAATGATTTCAGATCCTTCTATTTTGAGTCGGTTAAACCCTTGATATCGACGGTGGCTCAATGCGCCAAGAGAGCGTATCAGCCAGGTTTTTACCAAATCATAATGACCAAAAGGGTTTTTTCTTAGCAAGAATAAATTTTTTGCTAAAGTAATGAACAAATGCGATTTTACACACGCTTAAAAAGTGCCTGAATCTCAGCCATCATCATGGCGGTGGCACCCCATACTTCAAAACCTCTAAGGGGGTAAACAGGAACGTTCTGCAACAATCCTTTTGAGGTGTGAATGGCAGATGACACAGCTACAGTACTGTGTATAAAATCATGAAGAGGTACCTCAATCACTTCACTTACTTCTTTGGTGTCTGGTATCCACAAGGGGGTGGTTTTACAAATTCCCAAGAACGGTTGCACCCAAAAATTGCTAGGTGGAATATAAAGGGGACTCAGGGTTTTGACTTGTGAAACATCTGCGGGAAATATACCCAGCTCTTCATGAAGTTCCCGCAAAGCAGCTACCCATAAAGACTTGTCTGATTTGTCCAACTGTCCCCCAGGAAAACCCACCTGATCTGAATGCACACCAGGATACGCTGCACGTTTGATCAAACAAAAGTGCGTGATTTTGTTTTCATCAGGGTAAAGAAGACAAATAACAGCCGCTTTTTTGGGTGGTTTATCAGTCTGTCGTAAAACTTGTGACCTGCCCGGTGGCGCCATTTGGAGCTGAGCTTGCAAACCCGGAAGTTTTGAATCTTGTATTTTTGGAATCAGATTTTGTAAATCGTGAAACTTCATCTGTTAAAATATAGTTTTCTGTTTATTGCCATGCTAGCAGGCTGTTCGTCCAAACCCCAACCCCAAGTGGTTGCAAAGCCCCAAAATACCGAAAAACCAACAGCCAGTCAAAAAGCGCCTAAAAAAGAATTTGTGTTGAATGACGAAAACGCCATTCCCTTTTTCTTTGACTACGCTCAAAAAGACCCTGCAGACAAGGTGCGTATCGAAACCCAGTACGGCAACATCACAATCAAACTACACCAGCAAACTCCCTACCACCGAGCCAACTTTATCTACCTCACCCGAAAAGGTTATTTCGATGGTACTTTTTTTCACCGTATTGTAAAAGATTTTATCATTCAGGGGGGTAATTCAGATCATTCGAGTACTTCAGAAAAACGACGTGCGATTGGAAAATACTTGTTGCCTCCGGACACCAAAAACGGACTGCGACACCACAGAGGGGCTGTTTCTATGCCTAGTAGTGAAATTGAAAACCCACACCGCTTGGCTTCACCCTATGAGTTTTTTATTGTACAACAAACCCCCGGTGCTTATCACCTCGATGGAAACTACACGGTTTTTGGACAAGTGATTGATGGCATGGATGTGGTAGATATTATTGCCAATTTACCAGCCGACAAACGCGAATGGCCCAAAGACAATGTGAGAATAAAGGTGGTTGTCATTCCCAACTAAATTGCGCATCTTTAAGCCTCCGATAACAATCTTACCGATATGACCATCACACAGTTAAAATATTGCATTGCATTGGCAGAACACAGAAACTTTACTGTGGCAGCTGAAAAATGTTTTGTCACCCAACCCACTTTGAGCATGCAAGTGCAAAAACTCGAAGAAGAGTTGGATATACTCATCTTTGATCGCAGTCAAAAACCCATAGCGCTAACTGCCGTTGGTGAAAAAATAATTGAACAGGCCGCACAAATTGTAGCCGAGTCTGAACGTATGCAAGACATCGTGGACCAAGAAAAAGGATATGTCGGTGGTGTGTTCAGACTGGGGATCATCCCTACTGTCATGCCCACGCTGCTACCTATGTTTCTACGAAACACTACTAACAAATACCCTGACTTGCAGTTGCAAATTGAAGAACTCAACACAGACCAACTACTTGATAAAATCCGTGAAGGAGAACTGGATGCAGCCATAGCAGCAACCCCTCTAGAAGAGGACAAAATACTTGAACGTGTGTTGTACTATGAACCTTTTATGGCCTATGTGCCGCCTACAACCACCTTGCATCAAAAAAATGAACTAACCGCTGAGGATTTATCAGAGGAAAATATCTTACTGCTGGAGGACGGACACTGCTTTCGCAACAATGTACTAAACCTTTGTCCGAGTAAAACTGAGCAAGAGAATAAAAATTTTGCCATAAAAAGTGGAAGCTTTGAAACCTTGGTGCATTTGGCCAATGAAGGATTGGGCATCACCCTACTCCCCTATCTTCACAGCAAAACAATGACAGACAAAGACCAAAAAAACTTGCGAAACTTTTTAGCGCCTGCCCCGGCACGCGCCATCAGTTTGGTTTATCACGAAAAAAAACTAAAACTGCATATCATTGACGCACTACATCAGGTTATCAGTGGAATTGTGCGAGCTGCCATTGCTTTTGAGGATGTAAAAATCATCAGTCCAAAAAATACAACAACGTATTAGGGTTTTGAACCTGTTTGGCCAACTCGTTTTTGATCCATTTTTTTAGTGCTATATATTCATGAGGAAGAAGATAAAGCGTCGCTTTTTGCAATTCTTTTCTGAACAAATATGGATCAAAACTGACCTTCTTCAATAAGGTCTTTGCATAGGTTAACATTGAAGATGACATGGCAAGAGATTACTTACCAAAATAACAAAAAAACAAAGGTGAAAAATGTTGTAAAAATGTTAATTCTTACGTTTTACAGACCAGTAGAACCGAAAATGACAAACCTGTTGACCCGTAGCATCCACTCCAGAACATTCTAACCAAGCAGCCTCGCCTTGACCACTCTCCAAAGCAGCATCAATGAGCAATTCCGCTTCGCGGCCTTGTGTGCATTTAAAATGGATAAGACCTGTAGCTTTTTTCGAAAAGGTAGCTTCGGTTTGGGTAAGTAACATAGACACAGAAGATTTTCTTTTCTCTATAGCATCTAAAAGTAACACACCAGTTGCCAACTCAGCAGCCATGCCCTGAACCGCCCAAAACATAGAGCGAAAAGGATTTTGGTTGATCCAACGATGTCGAACAACCACTACGGCCGCGCCATTTTGAAGGCTTTTTAACCGAATGCCACTCAAAAACACCAAAGGGAGTTTGAACAAACTAAACCAAGTTATGGTACGGGATGTAATTTTCATAAAATCAAAGATATCATTAAAAATTTTTAGTACTATGTAATACATAATACCTTTCAATACATTATATTTGCAATAATCATGAACACAGAAAACACAAAAGCGCAAATGCGCAAAGGGGTTTTAGAGTATTGCATATTGGCTGTATTGGAAAAAGAGCGCAAGTACGCTACAGAAATCCTAAACCATCTCAAAGAAGCCAAAATGATCGTGGTAGAAGGCACGCTGTATCCCCTCTTGGCGCGTTTACGAACAGCTCGGCTGCTTGATTATGAATGGGAAGAATCTGCCAGTGGCCCACCTAGAAAATACTATCAAATCACCGAAGAAGGAAAGCTGTTTTTAAAAGAACTGACTTTGGGGTGGAAAGAACTCCAACAAGCTGTAGAACTATTGACAAAAAACCATAAATCATCATGAACACAACCCTAAACATCAACCTCGGCGGACAACATTTTTACATTGATCAAAATGCTCATGAAAAATTGCATGAATATTTGGAGGCCATCAAGAATCATTTTCAAGACCAAGACTTGAGAGAGGAGATTCTTACAGATATTGAATCTCGAATTGCGGAATTGCTCAACGATAGAATCAAGCATGAGCGACAAGTCATTTCGGTCGAAGATGTAGCTCACATTATAGAGGTCATGGGGCAGCCCAATGCCTTTAAAATGGACTCAGAAGCAATAGATGAGGAAGAAAAATCCACTCATAAAAGAAAATTATTTAGAGATCCGGATGATAAAATTTTTAGCGGAGTTGCTGCCGGTGTGGCTCATTATTTCGGATTGCAAGTCAAATGGGTGCGTTTGATCTGGCTTTTTTTGGGCTTATTTTCTTGGGGTGGATTTGTATTTATCTACCTGATACTATGGATTGTACTTTCCGAAGCAAAGACAACAGCTGAAAAGTTGATGATGCGTGGAGAACCTATCAATGTATCCAATTTGGAAAAAAAAATTAAAGAAGGAATTGATGACGTAACCCAACGTGTTAAAAACAAAGATTATGAGGCCACTGGTGAAAAAATACGCTCTAAAACCAAAGGTTTTTTTGATGGATTGGCCCAAACACTCAATAAGTTCATCAAATTCTTTACACAGTTTATGGGTCTTATACTTGTTTTGGCTAGTTCGATCGGTTTGTTTGGTTTACTGATTGTTTTGTTTACACTGGGCCTATACGAATTGTTTAACGTCACTTGGGGCGACCCTTTTTGGCCACCTATTGACATTGTCCATATGGGAATCCCGCTTTGGTGGGCCGTAGTTCCGGTCCTTTTTGTGGGAGCAGTCCCCATCATCTATCTGTTAATGTTGGGCAAGTGGCTTATCTATCCAAAACGTGTCTACGCACTTCGCTTGCACCTGTTGCTACTTGGCGTCTGGATGCTTTCTATCATGCTAACCATCGGAGTAGGCATGCGGTATGTTTCGGGTTTTATCTAGACCTATAGGGTTGCCAAATAACGTTCGGCATCCAAAGCCGCCATACAACCTGTTCCAGCAGCCGTAACCGCTTGGCGGTATTCTTTGTCTTGCACATCACCAGAGGCAAACACTCCGGGCAAATTGGTATGGGTTGATTTTCCTTTGGTAATCAAATAGCCAGCTTCATCCATATCGAGTTGGCCTTTAAAAATTTCAGTGTTGGGTTTATGCCCGATGGCAATAAAAAGGCCCGTGATGGCAATCTCCTCTTTTTCACCTGTTTGATTATTAACCATACGCAATCCTTCCACCACCTGATCACCTAATACTTCATCAATTTCGGTGTTATACCGCAAGTCGATGTTTGGAGTTGAGGTGACTCGGTGTTGCATGGCTTTAGAAGCGCGCATATGGTCTTTGCGAACCAGCATGGTAACCTTGGTACAAATGTTGGCCAAATAGGTGGCTTCTTCACAGGCTGTATCTCCTCCACCCACAATGGCTACTTCCTGACCTTTGTAAAAAAAGCCATCACATACCGCACAAGCCGATACCCCACCCCCACGCAAGCGTTGCTCACTAGGCAAACCTAGATATTTAGCGGTTGCGCCTGTCGCAATGATGATTGTCTTAGCCTCAATGGTTTTGTCATTATCGATATTGACTTTGTGTGTTCCGCCATTTTCTTTTGACAATTCAACAGCAGTGGCCATTCCAATACGTACTTCGGTACCAAAACGTTCGGCTTGTTGTTGGAGTTGCACCATCATGGTAGGGCCATCTACGCCTTGAGGGTATCCAGGAAAATTATCTACTTCGGTTGTGGTTGTCAGTTGGCCACCGGGCTCCATACCCGTGTAGAGTATGGGTTTAAGATCTGCTCTAGCAGCATAGATAGCTGCGGTATATCCGGCGGGTCCTGAACCAATGATAAGGGTTTTTAGAGGTTGGGTTTGCATTGACTTTGATTTGAATGGGCTAAAATTAGGGTTTATGAATAAAAATAAGAGGTAAATCTTATCAAAAGTTATAAAACAAGTATTGGTTTTGTTTATGTAATCTTCTAAAGGTTTATTTCTGCAAAAAACAACTTCTTTTTATTGATTGACAACCAAGCCAAAAAAGCGTTTGCAATTCGTGTGTAATGGTCTATATTTGCAGACCGTTTTACGGAAAGAAAACAGCATTATTGCTGTCCTATTGAAATATTGCTCACGGTTTAAATTCCGTTTCGGGGTGTCGTACCGCAGAGATTGCGGCATAAACTCCGCCCGGAACCGGGCTACTAATTGTAGCTTTAATTACAAAAACCGTTTTGACATACTGACCACGGTTTAAATTCCGTTTCGGGGTGTAGCGTAGCCCGGTTATCGCGCCTGCTTTGGGAGCAGGAGGTCGCAGGTTCGAATCCTGCCACCCCGACAAAACATTTTCCTTTTCGGGATGTGGCGCAGCCTGGTAGCGCACACGCATGGGGTGCGTGGGGTCGCAGGTTCAAATCCTGTCATCCCGACAACTTTTTCTTTCTATGGCTGCATTTGGCAGCGCATCCCGATGAAGTCGGGAGGGTCGCAGGTTTAAACTAAGCGAAGCGTTCTCACGCCTTTGGCGTAATCCTGCCTGCCTGCCGGCAGGCCTGTCATCCCGACAACTTTTTTCTTTCTATGGTTGCATTTGGCAGCGCATTCCTCTTTTTCTTCCATAAAAATTTGCCTATTTTGGCAGTAAAATACGCCCATGAAAAAGACAAGCATCTCTTTGTTGTTCTTACTTATCGTTTGCACAGCCTGTGCTCAAAAAGATACTTCCATACAAACCCCATCTCGCATCGACTACGATTTGGAGTTGGTTGTTCCCGAACTTGAAATACCCTGGGGAATCGCCATGCTCCCCGATAACAGCCTGCTCATCACTGAAAAGTCGGGAAAACTTATTCATTTTAAAGATGGAAATAAGATAGAAATTGGTGGTATGCCTGACACCTACGTTCGTGGACAAGGTGGACTCATGGGAATAGCCCTACATCCTGATTTCACAAACAACCAAAGAATTTATTTTTCCCAATCCTCTGTTGTTGACAGCGAGGAAGATGGAGGCAATACAGCACTTTTTAGCGCCATTCTTTCAGAAAATAAGCTTAATGATGTGAAATTACTTTATAAAGCCCAACCAAACACACGTGTTGGCAGACACTTTGGGTCGAGAATTGTTTTTGACAATAAAGGTTTTCTCTACTTCACTGTCGGAGACAGAGGCAAACGAGATGACAATCCTCAAGACCTCACTCGTGACGGTGGTAAGGTCTACCGTCTCCATGACGATGGGCGCATCCCCGATGACAATCCTTTTACAGAAATTATCGGAGCCAAAAAAGCCATCTACTCCTACGGACACCGAAACCCACAAGGGATGACCCTACACCCACAAACAGGTGGCATTTGGACAAACGAACATGGGCCTTTGGGTGGAGACGAAATCAATATCGTTCGCGCTGGTGCTAACTATGGTTGGCCAGTGATCACCTATGGAAAAAACTATTCTGGAACCACCATTACCACAGAAACTTCTCGTCCCGGCATGGAACAACCTTTGTATTATTGGATTCCTTCTATAGCACCTTCGGGAATGGCATTTGTACACGGTGATGTGTATCCAGATTGGAACGGTAGTTTATTGGTCGGTTCATTAAAGTTTGAATATTTAGAACGCTTGGTTATTGAAAACAACCAAGTCACCTACCGAGAAAAAGTAGCAGAAAACATAGGACGTGTTCGGGATGTTATTGTCGGTTCAGACGGATACATCTATATGGCCGTTGAAGGAAAAGGAATCTATAAAATTACACCTAAAAAGTGAGGAATTTATTGTTAGTCTTATTGTTACCTTTTGTGGGTTGGGCTCAAGACATTCGCAATAGTGAGAGCTATGCCAACGGCCAGATGCTATACGAAGATTTTTGTATGCTTTGCCATATGGCCAACGGCAAAGGAGTGCCTAAAGCCTTTCCTCCTTTAGCCAATTCTGATTATTTAAAAGATATCAAGGCCACTGTCAATAGCATCAAATATGGTCTCAATGGTCCCATTGTTGTCAATGGAATAAAGTACAACAGTGTGATGGCGCCCATGGGTTTAGATGACCAAGAGGTAGCCGATGTCACCAACTACATTTTAAACACTTGGGGCAATCGTCACAACCAACGCATCACCAAACAGATGGTAGAAAAACTTACCAAAAAAGAATGACACTAATAGGCGTATGTGGTGGGTCTGGCTCTGGAAAAACCACCCTGGTACGAGCATTGCAAAATCAACTAGGGGCAGATCACTTAGGAGTTGTTTCTCAAGATTCTTATTACAAACATCACCCCCATTTGAGTTTTGAACAGCGTTGTAAGCTTAATTTTGATCACCCAGATGCTATTGATTATAAGCTTTTTGGAAAGCATTTACGTTTGTTACAGTCAGGGCATGACGTAGAAATACCTTCCTATTCTTTTGAAACACACCTCAGGAATGACCACACACAACATATTGCACCCAAGGAGATTATGGTAGTGGAGGGAATTCTGATTTTTTCAAACCCAAAATTATACGCACTATTCGATCATAGTGTGTTTATAGATAGTGATGAAAACACCCGCCTTCAACGCCGAATAGCACGTGACGTTAAGGAACGTGGTCGCAGTACAGAAGAAGTAGCATCTCGGTTTAGAGATACCATCAAACCTATGCATGATCTTTTTATTGAGCCACACAAAAAAACGGCCGATCGGGTGTTTGACAACTCTGCTAATGATATTAGTAAAATTCAAGACTTTTGTGAAGTCATTATAAGCCTAATAAAGTGAAAACACTCAAAAACATTTGGAACACTCCGTGGGTTAGACGTCTGACCAATGTATATGTGCTTGTGAGTGTTGTATTTGTTCTTTGGATGCTTTTTTTTGACACCAATTCTTTGCGTATCTATTGGAGCCTAAATCAGAAAGTCAAAGAATTGGAAAAACAAAAACAAAGTCTTATCCAAGAAATTGAAGCGGACCAAGCCTTTATTGAAATGATGAAGGACACGACTTCTTTGGAACGCTTTGGCAGAGAAAAATATTTTCTTAAAAAAGCCAACGAAGACATATACATTATTGATTTCCATGACTCTTTACGAGTTGAGTAGATTTGTTATGCGTGCATAAAAAATTGTATTTTTAACGCATGACACATTCAGAAAAAATGCTAAGAGATGATGCGCTTTCAGGAAAAGTCATTGTCGTGACAGGGGGAGGCAGTGGACTAGGCAAAGCCATGACAACCTATTTCTTGGAATTGGGTGCCAAAGTAGCCATCACTTCTCGAAACTTAGAAAAGCTTCAAAATACGGCCCAAGAGCTTACTGAGCAAACTGGAGGTAAATGTTTTGCAGTGGCTTGTGATGTTCGCGACTACGATCAGGTAGTTGAAATGCACAAACAAGTAATAGACAACTTGGGGCCTGTTGATGTTTTACTAAACAATGCGGCCGGAAACTTCATTTCGCCCACCGAAAATTTATCTGCCAATGCTTTTGACACCATCATAGATATTGTTTTAAGGGGAACCAAAAACTGCACATTGGTTTTTGGAAAACACTGGATCGAGACCAAGCAAAAAAACGTCAACGTACTCAACATCATTACGACTTATGCCTTTACGGGCTCAGGCTATGTGGTGCCTTCTGCCGTTTCTAAAGCGGGCGTTTTGGCCATGACACGTTCATTGGCAGTGGAATGGGCCAAATATGGGATGCGTTTCAATGCCATCGCTCCTGGTCCCTTTCCTACCAAGGGTGCTTGGGAACGTTTACTCCCGGGGCCTTTGGTCAAAAAATTCGACCCTGCAAAAAAAGTTCCTCTTGGTCGTGTGGGTAATCATCAAGAACTGGCCAACTTGGCGGCCTACATGGTTTCCGACTTTGGTGCCTACCTGAATGGTGAAACCATCGTACTTGATGGCGGTGAATGGCTTAAAGGTGCTGGGCAGTTCAATATGCTCGATAAAATACCGAAAGCCATGTGGACTATGTTGCGTAAAATAATGTTGAAAAAAAAATAAACAAAAACTACATTCACACCCTTCTTTTCCTCTTATGAATTCCTATTTTTACTCCATTCATAGTGAACACTGATGGGTAAAATAATTGCAGTAGCAAATCAAAAAGGAGGCGTAGGTAAAACCACCACCGCAGTCAATTTAGCCGCCTGTTTGGGTGTCCTCGAAAAAAAAGTATTGCTAATAGATGCAGACCCTCAAGCCAATGCTACCTCTGGTCTAGGTGTGGATGTCCACCAGGTAGAAAACGGCACCTACCAGCTTTTGGAACATACTGCCCAGTTATGTGAAATCATTCAGAACACAAATACCGCCAACGTTGACTTGGTGCCTGCTCACATTGACTTGGTTGCTATAGAAATCGAACTCGTTGACAAGCCCAAACGAGAATACATGCTCCAAGCTGCCCTGCAAGATGCAAGAAGTCAATATGATTACATCATAATTGATTGTGCGCCCTCACTTGGTTTGCTAACACTTAATGCGCTTACGGCAGCTGACTCTGTACTTATTCCCATACAGTGTGAATATTTCGCTTTGGAAGGGCTTGGCAAATTGCTCAACACCATCAAAAGTGTGCAACGTATCCACAACAAAGACTTAGACATAGAGGGTATGTTGCTTACAATGTATGATTCGCGTTTGCGACTCTCCAACCAAGTGGTAGATGAGGTTAAAAAGCATTTTAATGATATGGTATTTAAAACCATCATCCAACGCAATGTAAAGGTCGGAGAAGCCCCCAGCCATGGGGAAAGCATTTTGTACTACGACAGCACCAGCAGAGGTGCTGAAAATTATTTAAATTTAGCCCATGAGGTTATATCCAAAAACAGTGTTTGATGGCTAAAGCAAACAAAAAACAAGTATTAGGCCGGGGACTTTCGGCACTATTAAACGATCCTCAAAACGAAGCGACAACAGCAGACGATCAGGTGATTGGGAATGTGATTGACCTCGATTTGTCTCAGATCGAAATCAACCCTTACCAACCACGGACCCATTTCAACCAAGATGCGCTTGAAGAACTGGCGCGCTCCATTGAGACTTTAGGTGTGATTCAGCCGATAACCGTTCGAAAAATTTCTTTTCAAAAATATCAGCTTGTTTCTGGCGAACGCCGTTTTCGTGCGGCCCAAAGTATTGGGTTACAAACCATACCCGCTTTTGTGCGAGTTGCCAACGACCAAGAGTCTTTGGAGATGGCTTTGGTAGAAAACATACAACGAGAAGACCTGGATCCGATAGAAATTGCGCTCTCTTACCAAAGGCTCATCGAAGAAATTGCCTTAACCCAAGACGCGTTGAGCGTACGCGTAGGAAAAAAGCGTTCTACCATCACCAACTACTTGCGGTTGTTGCGCTTAGACCCTATCATACAAACAGGAATGCGTGATGGTTTTATAAGCATGGGACACGGTCGTGCTTTGGTAACTGTAGAAGACCGTTCTGAGCAGCTCGACATCTATGAAAAGATTCTTTCTAACGGTCTTTCTGTTCGTGCTACCGAAGCATTGGTGCAAAAAGGAAAGTCAGAGGGTTTGACCGAAAATGTTAAACCCGAGCCGCTTTCCGATAAAGACATGGCTTATTACAAAAGTGTATTTGGTAAAAAAGTACAGGTTCAGCTCAATTCACAAGGAGGCGGACGCTTAGTTATACCTTTTACTTCGAAAAAAGAACTCAAAGAAATCACCAAAAAAATCAAAGGTGCGGACTAATCTTTTTTGTTTGTTTTTATTTTTTTGTTTTTTAGGCACCTATGCCCAAGACAAAAAAGAAAACCTATCTGCCTACGAAATAGACCCTTTAAGACCTTCAAAAGCAGCATTTTATTCGGCTGTCTTACCTGGACTAGGTCAGATATACAACAAAAGATATTGGAAAGTGCCGTTGGTTTACGGCGGACTTGGCGCTTCGATTTATTTCTATGATTTTAACCAACGAAACTACAAACGCTATCGCAATGCCTACAAGCGGCGCTTGGCGGGATATTTAGATGATGAATTTCAAGAACTCATCACAGATGACGATAGGCTGTTGGACGGACAAAATTTTTACAAACAAAACAGAGACCGCTCTATGCTATTTATCATTGGCACCTATTTGCTCAATATACTGGATGCCAACATAGACGCACACCTCAAACAATACAACGTAAACGATAATTTGAGTTTGCAACCCACCTTCGAACACAACACCTTTACCAACGATTTGCAATGGGGCATGGCCCTGACTTTAGATTTTTAAAAACATGAAAATAGCACTATTGGGTTACGGACGCATGGGCAAAGCCATAGAAAAAATTGCGTTGCAAAGAGGTCATGAAGTGGTTGCTAAGATTGACAAAGACAACCCCTTAGATTCTCTAAATGATGCCGATGTAGCCATCAATTTTAGCATTCCAAATGCCGCTTTGGCCAATATTACCAATGCGCTCAACTCGGGTATTCCAGTAGTTTGTGGTACCACAGGATGGCTGGAACACAAAAAAGAGGTCGATGCATTGTGCAACAAACTTGAGGGGGCTTTTTTGTATGCCTCTAATTTTAGTTTGGGCGTCAATCTGTTTTTTGAGCTCAATAAAAAGTTGGCGGGCTACATGCAGCCTTTTACTGATTACAAAATTGAAATTGAAGAAATTCACCATACCCAAAAACTCGATGCCCCTAGTGGCACAGCCATTACCTTGGCTGAGGGCATCATTGAAAACAGCACCCACAGCCATTGGCATTTGGAAGGAGAAAGCGGATCGGGTATTCCAATTCGTGCACTTCGTGAGGATGAAGTACCCGGCACCCATACCGTGAGTTACCGATCAGAAATAGATTCCATAGACATCACCCACACTGCCCACAGCCGTACGGGGTTTGCCTTAGGTGCCGTAGTGGCTGCTGAGTGGATTTTGGGCAAAAAAGGTGTCTTTGGCATGAGGGACGTATTGGGTCTATAAGCATGCCTAGCTTGATATTTTTATTATTTTCGTCAGTCAAAACCTATATGTTATGACCTTTACCGAATGGTTCTATTTTTTTCTATCCATACAAGCAGTTCATTTTTTGGGCACTTGGAAGCTATACAGCAGAGCTGGTCAGGCCGCATGGAAAGCCGCCGTACCCATCTATAATGCGATTGTCTTGATGAAAATCATCAACCGCCCACGCTGGTGGGTGGTGTTGCTTTTTTTACCTATCATCAACCTAATTATGTTTCCGGTAATTTGGGTAGAAACTTTAAGAAGTTTTGGGAAAAACAGCAGTATTGACACCCTTTTAGGTATTGCAACGCTAGGGGTGTATATCTATTATATCAACTACGCCACAGATGCAACCTATGTTGAAAACCGCAGTTTGAAACCTAGAACGGCTTTTGGTGAATGGATAGGTTCTATATTGTTTGCCGTGGTCATTGCCACCCTTGTACACACCTATTTTATTCAACCCTATATCATTCCGACCGGCTCACTAGAAAAAACCCTGCTTACTGGAGATTTTTTGTTTGTAAGTAAGTATCATTACGGAGCGCGAGTGCCACAAACGGTGGTTTCTTTTCCCATGGTTCATGATACCATCATCGGAACAGGCGTGCGCTCTTACCTCAAAAAACCCCAACTCCCCTACCTCAGGTTTCCCAAGTTACAAGAAATTAAGCGCAATGAGATTGTGGTATTTAGCTGGCCTGCCGACACGGTTCGGCAATTTTTTGTCAAAGAAGCCGGTGTTGACAAACCCATAGACAAGAAGTCTAACTACGTCAAAAGATGTGTGGGACTTCCAGGAGACACCCTCCAAATTATCGATGGCATCATACATATCAATGGAGCCCAAACACAGTTGCCTGATCGTGCCAAACCGCTTTATGGCTACACTGCCTATAAAAATTCGGGAATCTCTTCAAGGGCGCTTGTACGAGAGGGTATCACGGATATCACACGTACTTTTCGAATCAACAACATCACACAAGAGCGTTTTGGTGCGCTTAGGCCCTATATTGTAATGGTGAGCAACAACCAACCCGATAATTTTACAATCATGACAGGAGGTAAAGGATTGCCTACTGATGTGGTTCGGCAATATGGTATCAACGCCAGTGAGTTGATGGAAACCAAAAAGAGTTTGTATCTAACATTGGCCGAAGCGGAGGTGTTGCGAAAAACCAACGATTTTGACAGTCTTGTACGCAATATAAACACCCAGAAATCTTATAACACCCAATTTTTTCCAAACGATGTGCGTTACAATTGGAACGAAGATAATTTTGGTCCCATCGTCTTGCCTAAAGCAGGAGTTACAGTCAATCTAACTTCCGCAAACATCGCTTTGTATAAAAAAATCATTCGTGATTATGAGAACAAAGATTTGGTAATCAAAAACAACCAGTTTGCCATAGACGGTAAAACGGCAACATCTTACACCTTCGAAAAGGACTATTTCTGGATGATGGGAGACAACCGCCATCGATCTGAGGACAGCCGTTTTTGGGGATTTGTACCCGATGATCACATTGTTGGAAAACCCATCTTTATATGGATGAGTATTGACGGAATCAACGATGGACTAAGAAACATGAAAGTGCGCTGGGAAAGGGTATTTACAACCGTAGGTGGTTCTGGAGAACCCGTTTCTTACCGTTGGCATTTCGTCGCTTTTTTGGTCGTTTGGCAAGGATTTACCTGGTACCGCAAACGCAAGAAATGAGTGGTCTTCTTTTGCCCATAGCCTATGCTGCCCCCCTCGCCTACTGGGTGCCAATAGCCAAAGGAGCGCATATTGTTTGGGAAATACACGATCATTACGAAAAACAAACCTACCGCAACCGCACCTATATACATGCTGCCAACGGCAAGCAATTGTTGAGTATTCCAATCAAACACTTGGGGCATAAGGGACATCAGCGGTATTCAGATGTGGAAATCGCCAACGAATTTGCTTGGCAAAAACAACACTGGAAAAGCATACAAACCGCCTATAGATCTTCACCATTTTTTGAGTATTACGAGGATGACATCAGCCCTTTATATTTGAAACCCTACGAAAAGCTGATGGATTTTAACACCCTCGTGAATCGTACGATTGCCAGATTGTTAGACATCCCTTACCCCGAGGAAACAAGCCAGTCATTTGTTAAGAAATCTCAGATAGAAACCGATGCGCGTAGCTGGGCAAATGCAAAAATCCCCCTGCCAATTGAAACTCCTCAATACACCCAAGTATTTTCAGACAAGAACGGCTTTATTCCCAACCTGAGCATATTTGACCTGCTATTCAATGAGGGGCCTCAAAGCGTGGCACTTTTACGCTCTGTTTAGTTTGTGTAACTTTAACACAAAAAGCCCCCATGAACAAACCCAAAGTCATTGGCATTGGCGGTGTGTTTTTTAAAGCCAAAAAGCCAGAAAACCTACGAAATTGGTACAGAGATGTGCTGGGTTTTCACCTTAACCCTTACGGTTCTTCTTTTGAGTTTAGAAATGCCAACGATCCTGAAGAAATTAATTATTTTTTGTGGTCAGCCTTGCCCAGTCAGACAGATTATTTCTGGCCCTCCAAGAAAAGTTTTATGATCAATTATCGTGTAGATAACCTGCAGGCCATCCTAGAAGAATTGCAAGAAAGCGGTGTGACCGTGATCGATGAAATCACAGAATATCCCTATGGGAAATTTGTACACATCCTTGACCCAGAGGGCAATGCTATTGAACTTTGGGAAGCCAATGATGCTTTTTTTACAGACATGATGGGACCGACAAACAAATAAAAAAGCAGGCCGTAAGCCGGATTCTGTCGTGCCTTACCATTGATCTGGACCCAGCATTGCTGATGGGTTCTATCCGCCTACCCGCCAACTCGGGCGCGCTACCCTCAAGCGTTGGTATATTTGGCGTTTCACCGTATAGAGTTTACCTGATTTCACTACAGCCGAACTGTACTTGCTTTCTGTTGCACTGGTCCTACTTCGCCCAAAGGGCCAAGCGACGGGCGTTACCCGCTATACTGCGCTGTGGTGTCCGGACTTTCCTCTCTGCATTAAGACAGAGCGGTAAGGTGGCCTGCGGTACAAAAATACGGTATTTTGTTGTTCAAAACCATCTTGTTAATCGGTTCAAAATCCCATCCAATATTGATATATTTGTAGGATATGGAGCCATTTGTCGTTTCTGCCTTAAAGTACAGACCTCAAAAATTTGGAGATGTGGTAGGTCAGCATGCCATCACTCAAACCCTTGAGAATGCTATAGAACAGAACCATTTGGCGCAAGCCTTATTGTTTTGTGGGCCACGTGGTGTAGGAAAAACCACCTGTGCGCGTATTTTGGCCAAAAAAATCAATGACCAAAATGGGCAAGATCCACAAAACGACTACGCTTTTAACATTTTTGAGCTCGATGCGGCCTCTAACAACTCTGTTGAAGATATTCGAAATCTGATTGACCAAGTGCGAATCCCCCCTCAAGTGGGTAGGTTTAAGGTCTACATCATTGACGAGGTACATATGCTTTCCCAAGCGGCTTTCAATGCGTTTTTAAAAACCTTGGAGGAGCCTCCCACACACGCGATTTTTATACTTGCGACCACAGAAAAACACAAAATCATTCCTACCATACTATCAAGATGTCAAATTTTTGACTTTAAGCGTATCGGAATCACAGACGCCAAGAATCATTTACAGCACATCGCGACTCAAGAAGGCATTGAAGCCGAAGAAGAGGCCCTACAACTTATCGCACAGAAAGCTGATGGTGCTATGCGTGACGCGCTCTCTATTTTCGATCGTGTGGTGAGCTTTTCAGGAAACTCAATTACTGCAGAAAACGTTTCTATCAATCTGAACATTCTTGATTTTGATACCTTTATAAGCATTAGTGACTTCCTGATCGATGGCAATATTAGAGAAGCCATTTTGGCTTTTGATGAAGTACTTAACAAAGGGTTCGACGGACATCACTTTATCACTGGTCTGGCAAGTCATTTTAGAGATTTATGGATGTGTAAAACCGAAAGCACACTAGGACTTTTGGAAGTCGGTGAGACTACAAAGGCCAAATACCTCAAACAAAGTCAAAAAGCGGATGTGATGTTTTTGGAACAAGCATTGCGGTTCGCAAATGCATGTGATTTAAGTTATAAAAGTTCCAAAAACCAACGTTTGTTGGTAGAGTTGTGCTTGATGCAAATCGCTTCTGTAGAGGCTGAAAAAAAAAAGACTAGCCCCTACATAAAACCGCCTTCAAGCGAGAAAATAGCTTCTCCCAAAGAAACCCACAAAGAATACACAACACCCAGATCTGAAACTGCCGTAGTTTCTGAACCTCAAACTGAAAAACCTCAAGAGAAAAAAGAAATACCAGTCGAGCCAACAATTGTCGACTCTACCCCAAAAGAAACCTACAAACCTGTAAAAATTGACATTCAATCACCCGGGGTTTCAGGCTTGTCTCTGTCTAGTGTCAAACTCAAAAAAGATTTTGAGAATCAAAAACAAAAAACTGCCGCCCAACAACTTCGTGAGGAAAAGTTTTCACAAACACAGCTAGAAGAAGCTTGGAAAAAAAGCATAGAAATACAGGAAAAGAAAGGGACTCACAATCTTGTAGCATTATTAAAACTAGATACGCCGCGACTGAAAAATGGGAATGAAATTCACCTAACCTTTCCCAATACTACCAATAAAAAAGAACTCGATCGCGAAAAGAGAGACATTATGTTGTTTTTGGCTGATGAACTTAATAATGACAGTCTTCAGCTCCACATCCATGTGGATAAGCAAGAAGAGAAAAAATATGTGTATACCCAAAAGGACAAATACGAACAATTGGTGGCTCTCAACCCATTGGTAGATGAATTTAGAAAAGAATTTGATTTGGATTTATAATGTTAGGCCTTATACTACCCACAGACCCTCGATGGGTCAACATCGTAGAAAAAAACATTGAAGAGATACTTACTGACCATGCCTATTGTGAACAAAAAGCAGCGAGTACTGCCATTTCTTTAATCATTGGCTTTCCTGAAAAAAGTGATTTGGTACAAGCCATGACCGACTTGGTAAAAGAAGAGATCAGCCATTTTAAGATGGTGCACGACAAAATCATCAAACGGGGATGGGTATTGGGCAGAGAGCGTAAAGACGAATATGTCAATGAGTTGATGCAATTTTTTCCAAAGGGTGGCAGTCGGGAAGATCATTTGGTTCATAAACTTCTATATGCTGCACTGATTGAAGCACGAAGCTGTGAGCGTTTCCGGTTGTTGTCAGAACAATTGCCCGATGAAGAACTTGCCAGTTTTTACCGAAAATTAATGGTAAGTGAAGCCAACCACTACACCTTATTTTTGGGATTTGCCCGCCAATATGGCCATCGAGAAACGGTGGACAAAAAATGGGACGATTTATTAGTGTTTGAGGCGCAACTTATAAAAAACCTAGGCGTTAAAGAAACCATGCACGGTTAGCCTTGCTCTTTATACATAAGTTTTACCATTCCATCGGCCAACCCTACTTTAGGCACGTGAATTTTAGCAGCGTTGGCATATCTCATAGCAAGTAGGTAGATGCGAGTTGCTTGTACAATAACGTCAGCTCTATCTGGGTTGAGCCCGAGTTGAATCATCATTTTTTTGGGAGTCATGGATTTTAGGGTTTTGTATTGATTTTCGACATACTCTAGACTTAGTGGTTTGCCCAACTTGTGTCCAGACAATTTGAATAAGGTGTTTATGGTACCCCCGGAACCCAATACTGAAAGATTGTCCAAATCAGCAGTATGAGTTCCTATCCATGATTTGTAGTTCTCCCACACCTTTTTGTTGACCATTTTTTTCATCAGGCGCACCGTTCCTACTTTAAATGATTTTGAGGCGACGATTTCTCCTTGGCTATACACTGTCAACTCGGTACTACCTCCACCCACATCCACAAACAAGTAGTTTTTATTGGGTTTCAGCACTGCGTACAAATCAGTGGAAGCAATAATTTCTGCCTCACGTTGCCCATCTATGATTTCGATTTGAACATCTGTAAGTTCACGAACACGTTTGACAAACTGCTGGCCATTGTTGGCTTCTCTAAGAGCTGATGTCGCGTAGGCCAAGTAACGTTCGACTCTATGAATTTTCATTAACAATTTGAAAGCCAGCATGGCGTCAATCATCCGCTGCTGATTTTCTTCTCCAATTTCTCCCAACACAAAAGAATCTACACCCAATCGAATGGGTACACGAATGATGGCGTTTTTAGAAAAAACGGTGGGTTTGTCTTTTTGCTCAATGACATTACAAATCAACAATCGAACCGCATTGGATCCGATGTCAATCGCGGCATACTTTTTGACTTTCACTTGGCTAATTTTTGATTGTAATGATCATATAAAGCTTGCTGGGTTCTTGTTTTGGCTTCGGCATTGTGTCTATACTCATTGTTGGTGTTTGTGTTTACCAATCGGGCTTTGACATTGTCTTTCCAACAAATGTCAAACGCCTCTATAAGTTCTTGTTTGATATCCTCCTCATAAATAGGGCAAGACACTTCCACACGGTTGTGAAGATTGCGCGTCATCCAATCGGCTGAAGAAATGTAAACCTTTGGTGCGCCATTATTTTCAAAAATAAGTAATCGGGTGTGTTCTAAATAACGATCGACTACGCTGATAACTTCAATGTTCTCACTCTGTCCCTCTACACCAGGCACCAAACAGCAGATCCCACGAACAATCATTTGTATTTTAACTCCTGCGCGACTCGCCTCGTACAGAGATACAATCATTGGGTAGTTGGTAACGCTATTGAGTTTCAATTTAATAGATGCGGGGCGCCCAGATCTGGCATTTTGTATTTCTTGGGAGATCAAAGACTGAAAGAATGCTGCACTATGGTGGGGAGAGGTCACTAAGTGCTTGTATTTCTTTATTTGATAACTGGCCTCCAAAAAATCAAATACTTTTCCGGTCTCTTTTAGAATGGGTTGATGCGCTGTGAATAGGGTGTAATCAGTATAGAGTTTTGCCGTAGACTCGTTAAAATTGCCTGTACTGACAAAACCATATCTCTTCAATCCGTCGGCTTCTTTTCGTTGAATCATACAAATTTTAGCATGTACTTTCAGCCCGGGAACCCCAAAAATCAAACGGATGCCTTCTTTTTTCATCACCTCGGCATACTGAATATTGGCAGCCTCATCGAAACGGGCTTGTAGTTCAATTTGAACTGTGACACGTTTGCCGTTTCTGGCCGCCTGAATAAGTGAGCTGGCGACGTTGGATATTTTAGAAAGTCTGTAAATTGTTATAAAAACACTTTTTACCTTGGGGTCTATCGCTGCTTCACGCAAAAACTTGACTACGTAAGTAAAGGTATGGTAAGGGGTGTGTATTAGACGGTCTTTGACAGCTACTTGGGCCAATATACTTTTATTCAAATCAAAATCGGGTGCCAGTAAAGGGGGCATACTGTTATAGAGCAAATCTTTCCTTCCCAAGCTAGGAAATTTCATGTAATCGCGCCTATTGTGGTAGCGCCCACCCGGAATGATACTATCATGGGTGTCAATTTCCATGCGAGACAATAGCAAAGACAAAGTATCTTTGGCAATCTCTTTGTCATAGACAAAACGTACAGGTTCGCCTTCAGAGCGTTCTTTAACACTTTCAGCTACTTTTTCAACATAACTCTTACCTAAGTCATCGTCTAAGTCTAGTTCGGCATCACGACTAAATTTAATCATATGTGCCTCAATTTTAGTGTAAGCAAAAACACCAAATATAGACGCCAATTGAAAACGAATTAGGTCATCCAGCATCATTACATACGTTGCATCATTTTCTGAGGGTAAAACGACAAAACGTTGTATGGAAGAAGGGATTTCGATGAGCGCATACTGTATGGGGTCATTAAAGGGGTGTTTTTCTGTATCCAGTTCAAAACGTACCGCCAAAAAAGCATTCTGGTCATTGAGCTGGGCAATGGATTTTAGGTCGTTTAATATCAAAGTAATCAAAGCGGGACCCACTTGCTCGTTAAAATACGTATTTACAAACTCCTTTTGTTTGGAGGTGAGCTGGGATTCGTTGACAAAAAAAATGTTTTCTTTGGCCATCTCACCCATTAGGCTGTTCAAAGTATCTAGGCTATTTTGCTGAAGCGCGATGGTTTTTTGTGTGATTTCTTGTAGCAAATCCTCCGCAGAATGTTCCCCAAAAATCTTTCCAAGACGTTCCTCTGCACGAGCTATCCGTTTTACAGTTGCATATCTAACCTTAAAAAACTCATCGAGGTTGTTCGAAAAAATACCAATAAACCGCAGACGCTCAATTAAAGGAACATTGGGGTCTTGGGCTTCTTGCAACACACGTGCGTTGAAATCCAACCAACTTATTTCTCTATTGACAAACTGGTTCTTTGACATCTATCGAAGGTCTTTAGGTATTATCACACTGCAATCACAGCTCGAAATTTGACCCCATAAAGATACATCAAATCGAAAAATCACCGCAGCAGCCGTAGGAATGTTGTCCCCGACAAAACCACCTAAGGTCTTTGCCAAATGCCAACAAGCATTGTTGTGACCAAAAGTCATTACGGATGAAAGATTTTCAGGAAGATTTCGCATGAAGTCCAACACCTGACGACCAGAAAAATCATATAAATCTTCTGCAATTTCAATTGAAGATGTGTCAATCTCAAGAGCGCTAGTAACAATCAATGCAGTATCAAAGGCTCTTTTGGCAGGGCTACTGAAAATCTTATCGATTTGAAAACCCATAGGTTTCAGATGTTCGCCCATGAGGTTTGCATCACAAACACCGCGTTCGGCCAAAGGGCGTTCACGGTCGGGAAGGTCAAATGCCCATGAGGATTTGGCATGACGTACCATGACCCAAGTTTTCATGGAGACAAGCGTTTAAAAACCCATTCTTTGTTTGGATTTAAGGAAAACACTATGCGATCATGCAACCTGTTAGGGCGGCCCTGCCAAAATTCTATGGAGCTGGGATTGACTCTATAACCACCCCAATGCGAGGGTCTTGGTATGGGCTTGTCTTTGTAAGTGTTTTCTAATTCGGCCAATGTGTTGTCCAACACATGACGACTTTCAATGGGGCTGCTTTGTTTCGACACATGCGCACCCATCTGACTCCCACGAGGACGTTCTTGGAAATACGCATCAGAATCTTTTTCTTCTATAACTGTTGCCCTACCTTTAATTATCACCTGCCGCTCCAGATTGGGCCAAAAAAAGGACAAACAAACTTGAGGGTTTTGGGCAATCGCACGGCCTTTAGCACTGTTGTAATTGGTAAAAAAAACAAACCCTCCTTTATCTATATGCTTTAGCAAAACCACACGAGAATGAGGAGCTCCTTGAGCGTCAGAAGTGCTCAGTGTCATCGCATTGACCTCAGCTACGCCACCCATGTCGGAAACTTCATGAAACCATTGGTCGAAAAGCATAAGCGGGTCTGAGGGCAGATCTGCTTCCAACAGTTGGGATGACTGATAGTTTTTACGAAGGGATGAAAGGTTTTTGGTGTTGTCCATAACACTTGTGAAGGTACAAAATCATTCGAAATCATACACCATACCATCCGAAGCCAATTGTACATTTTCATAAACGGTCTTGGCTTCTTCCAAAAAGGGTTTCAGGGAATTATAGCGCGATGAAAAATGTCCCAACAGCAATTGTCCAACTTTGGCTTGTTTGGCAACCATAGCGGCTTGCTTGGCGGTGCTATGGAAAGTCTTTTGCGCCAGTTCTTCTCGGTCATCCAAAAAGGTAGATTCATGGTACATCACATCCACCCCTTGGACAGCATCTGCCAATTCAGGGAAGTAAGCTGTATCACTACAAAAAGCATAGGATTTTGGTGGTGGGGGGTCTAAAGTAAGTAGTGCATTAGCCACTGTATTTCCCTTCTCATCAACGGCATCGTGGCCTTGTTTGAGTTTTTGAAACTGACTAACATCTATCTGATATTCGTCTGTGGCAGTTTTGTTGATTTTTCTCAGTCTCGGTAGTTCTTTAAACAGAAAACCATTGGTATAAATGCGATGCCTCAATGGAATGGTGTGCACCTGCACCTCGTCATCTGCATACAACAGCACGGAATCTTTGGTGTCTAATTCGTGAAAATGCAAGGGATAGTTGGTCCATGAGTCTGCAAGTTTCAGCAACATTAGCATCGCTTCTTTTATTCCTTTAGGGCCATATATGTGTAGGGGTGCCTCCCTGCCTAAGAGCCTAAAAGTTGAAATCAGTCCGGGTAGTCCATAAAAATGATCCCCGTGCAGGTGGGAGATAAATATGTGTTTTATATGAGAAAACTTAATCTTGTGTTGGCGTAAACGCACTTGTGTGCCCTCGCCACAATCGATTAAAAAACGATGTCCACGAATCTCTAACAACTGCGAAGTGGGCGCTTTGTCAGCGTGAGGTGTTGCAGAAAACGATCCTAATATGGTGAGCCTCATAAGTATCCAAGGTCTCTCTCAATTTCTTCTATCTCAATCGTATCGAAGGCTTCGTTGAGTGTAGGAACGGTAACCAAATCATCTGGCAACAACTTCAATGACAAAGGCCCCGTAACAAAAACAAAAGATTTTTGGGCGTTTGTTTTGTGAAAGTTGGCAAGTTCCCTAAACTCTTTGATGTCTTTGGCATTGACCCACTTGAGTTCTGTCAGTACCAAAATGATATTTTTATCATGTATGTTTTTATAATGAGCTTTGAGTGCAAACCGAAACTCTTTTTGCTTGGGATCATTGGATTCCTGATAAAAAACAACTGTGTTTCCTTTTGTTTCTGTGCGCATGGTTTAGCGTTTTGCAGCCAATAGGTACAATACCGCCATACGAATGGCTACTCCGTTTTCAACTTGGTCGAGTATGATGGCATGTTCAGAATCTGCTACTTCAGAGGATATTTCTACACCTCTGTTAATCGGGCCTGGGTGCATAATCACAGGAGGGGAGTCAATGTCTTCCAACACCTGTTGCGTAATACCATACTGCATGGTGTATTCTCGGTTGGACGGGAAATAACTGGCTTTCATACGCTCAAATTGGACACGCAACACATTGGCCACATCGGCCCATTGGAGGGCTTTTCGAAGATTTGTTTCGACCGCCACCCCCAAATCCTCAATATGTTTGGGCATCAATGTTTTTGGTCCACATACACGTACTTCTGCGCCGAGTTTCTGTAGGGCAAAAATATTGGACAGCGCTACCCGTGAATGTAATATATCTCCGACAATCACTACTTTCTTCCCTTCTACCGACCCCAATCTTTGGGCGATTGAGTAACAATCGAGTAGCGCTTGCGTGGGGTGTTCATGCGCACCATCTCCCGCGTTGACAATGGTGGCATCCACGTGTTTTGACAAAAACATAGCAGCTCCCGGGTTGGGATGACGCATCACTACCATGTCTACCTTCATAGACAGAATGTTGTTTACAGTATCTATTAGTGTTTCTCCCTTTTTAACTGAGGAGTTAGAGGCAGAAAAATTGACCACATCTGCAGAAAGTCGTTTTTGAGCCAACTCAAAAGACAATTTGGTACGTGTGCTGTTTTCAAAAAATAAATTGGCAATGGTTACATCGCGAAGCGAAGGGACTTTTTTAATGGGACGATTGATGACCTCCTTAAAATGCGTTGCCGTCTCAAAAATCAATGCAATGTCCTCCGAAGTGAGGTATTTGATTCCTAGTAAATGGTCAACGCTTAATTTACTCATGCTCGTTGGGTGTTAGATATACTGCGTCATGACCGTCCTCTTCTTTCCAGTGGACGCGTACGCGTTCGTTTTGTATGGCATCGACTTGTCTTCCCAAAAAATCAGGCTGTATGGGCAGATGACGTGAAAATCTGCGATCTATTAAAGTCAACAGCTGTATTTCGGACGGTCTGCCATAGGAGTCAATCGCTGTTAGTGCTGCACGAACACTGCGACCTGTATACAATACATCATCGATAAGCACCACACGCTTGCCTTCAATTTGCACCTCCATCCTATTTTCTTTGGCCTCTAAAACTTTGGTGGTACGACGAAAATCATCTCTGAAAAAAGTAATATCCATAAGGCCGAGTTGGATGTTATCTATCCCATATTTTTCACAAAGAATATTCACCAATCTTTGAGCTACAATGGCACCTCTCGGCTGGAGACCTATAAGTACTGTATTGGAAAAATCTAAGTGGGTTTCGCGTAGCTGACAAGCGAGGCGATTCAGGATGATGTTTACTTCCTTGGCGTTGAGCAGTAACCTGTCACTCATCCTCCATAATTTGTGCAAATTTAGGAATTTTTTAAAAAAGAAACGTTTTAACAATCTAAAGAGGGAAAATAAGGACTATTGTTTGGCAGATGCGCGCCTGATTTTTGTATATTTATAATTCCAAATCTTATGTAACATGTACCAAAAATCTTTTACCTATTTTCGTTCACATTATTTACAACTTATCCCTTTAACTATCATTCTTCAGACATGCATTGCGTCTATAGCGGTGCTATATTTGTTGATGCATCCCCCAACCACAGTGATTATGATACAGTTGGCTATAAGCGTTTATGCGGCGTCATTCTATAACGGTGCTATTATAGCACAATTGCCTGTAAAAACCGTTTACAATTTGCTCATTGCCAGTATCCTTATTAACTTGGTACTCATAGTTGTAAACGTTTAAATGAATAAAATAATCTTGTTTTCAATGATATTGCTTGCTTGGGCTTGCAGTACAAAAGATGGCAACAACCTCCCTAAGGCTGTATTGGTCGTTCATGGCGGAGCAGGTTACCTAACCACCCATCAAATGTCTGACAGCTTGGAGCTAGCCGTACAAAATAAAATTTCTGAAGCCTTGTTGGCGGGGCAAAAACACCTTGTGGAAGGAGGTAGCAGCTTGGTGGCTGTACAGATCGCAGTAAACATTTTAGAAGACTCTCCCTTATTCAATGCGGGCAAAGGCGCTGTTTTTACTCAAGAGGGTACCCATGAATTAGACGCTTCCATTATGGATGGTCAGACAGGTCAGGCGGGGGCAGTTGCCGGAGTTAAAACCCTTAAAAACCCTATTGACGCAGCCCTGGCGGTCATGAATCACTCAAAACATGTATTGCTCAGTGGTCGTGGCGCAGAGATTTTTGCTGTAAATCAGGGGTTGGACACGGTCTCCCAAGACTATTTTTTCACACAAGAGAATTTTGAAAGGCATCTTTCAGGTTTGAAACAAGCAGACAACAAATTCGGAACTGTAGGAGCAGTCGCCATTGATTTAAATGGAAATATCGCAGCAGGAACCTCTACAGGGGGCATGACCAACAAAAGGTATGGACGATTGGGAGACGTGCCCATTATCGGAGCGGGGACTTATGCTGAAAACGGCGTTTGTGGTATTTCTGCTACTGGCCATGGAGAGTACTTTATCAGAAATGTGGTGGCATATGACATCGCCGCCCGAATGAAATACAGCCATCAATCATTAGAAAAATCAGCCAATACAGTCGTGATGCAAAAACTCAAAAACAAAGGCGGAGCCGGTGGTGTGATTGGATTAGACGCCAACAAAAACGTTCTGATGCCTTTTAATACCCATGCCATGCCACGAGGTTACATTGATATCTGTGGAGACCCCGTCGTGCTTATTGATCCTTAAAAGTATAGATTACGCTTGCGTTATTTTGGCTGAAAGTCGCTCATAAACACCTTGAGTAAGACGATCTCTGATCGCAGAAAACGCTTCCAATGTTTCATTGATATCGTCTAAATTATGAGAAGCAGTAGGAATCAAACGTAAAAGTATAAGACCCTTAGGAATCACTGGATATACGACTATCGAACAGAAAATCCCAAAGTTATCTCGAAGGTCTTTTACAAGTACCATGGCCTCTGGAATGGTTCCTTTGAGGTAAACGGGGGTCACACAGCTCTGAGTGGTGCCCAAATCAAAACCACGCTCTCTAAGACCTGACTGTAGTGCGTGTACATTTTCCCATAATTTATTTTTCAACTCGGGCATGGTGCGCAACATATCCAAACGTTTCAAGGCGCCTTTGACCAAAACCATCTGTAAGGATTTGGCAAAGACCTGAGAACGCATATTGTATTTTAGGTAGTCAATAATTTCTTTATCGGCAGCAATAAAAGAACCTGTGCTGGCCATAGACTTGGCAAAGGTGGCAAAGTAGACATCAATATCGTCTTGTATGCCTTGCTCCTCACCTGCACCTGCACCAGTTGCACCCAAAGTACCAAAACCATGGGCATCGTCCACCAATAGGCGAAAATTGTATTTTTCTTTCAAAGCCGCAATTTCTCGCAAACGACCTTGCTCTCCTCGCATACCGAATACACCTTCTGAAATGACCAAAATACCCCCACCGGTTTCTTCTGCTACACGTTGGGCACGTACTAAATTTTTCTCCAAACTTTCAATGTCATTGTGTTGAAAAGTAAAGCGTTTTCCGAGATGTAATCGTACACCATCCACTATACAAGCATGACTGTCTACATCGTAAACAATGACATCATTTTTTGACACCAAGGAGTCAATCGTGGAAAGAATACCCTGATAACCAAAGTTGAGCACATAGGCGGCTTCTTTTCCTACAAACGCAGCGAGCTCGTCTTGGAGTTGCTCATGCAGCGAAGTATGCCCTGACATTAAACGAGCCCCCATAGGGTATGCTGAGCCATATTCGGCTGCAGCTTCGGCATCGACCTTGCGAACCTCGGGGTGGTTGGCCAAACCTAGATAATCGTTGACACTCCAAGTAATCACTTGCTTGCCTTGGAACTGCATGCGATTAGAAATGGGTCCCTCTAACTTGGGAAAAGCAAAATATCCTTCTGCTACAGAAGCCCATTTTCCAAGGGGCCCCTTATTTGCTCTTATACGATCAAACAAATCATTCATTGCCATAAATTTAATTGCAAATATACCCTATCTAATGAACTCGATGGGTTTTTCATCCTCAATATTTTCAGCATCGAAAAAGCCTTGATCACGCATCCATTTATCACTGTAGATCTTACTCATATATCGAGAACCGTGATCACAAAAAACAACCACCACTTTGCTTTTCTTATCAAAAAATAGGTTTTGACGATTCAACTGTCGAACCGCTTGCAAAGCAGCACCAGAAGTGTAGCCAACAAAAAGCCCTTCTTTTTTGGCGATTTCACGGGCAGCATGTGCACTATCTTCGTCTGTTACCTTTTCAAAATGGTCAATTACCTCAAAGTCTGTGGTAGTGGGGATCAAATTTTTGCCCAAACCTTCAATTCTGTAGGGGTAAATTTCGTTTTCATCAAATTCAAGGGTTTCATGAAATTTTTTCAAAACAGAGCCATAAGCATCCACCCCTATAATTTTGATGTCGGGATTTTTAGATTTTAAATACCTACCTATACCAGAAATCGTGCCTCCAGTTCCACTGGCAGCCACCAAATGGGTAATCTGACCAGCTGTTTGTTCCCATATCTCAGGGCCTGTTGTACGAAAATGTGCTTCTGTATTGAGTTGGTTAAAATATTGGTTGATGTAAACCGAGCCCTCAATTTCGTTGTGCAACCTCTTGGCAACCTGATAGTAGGATCTTGGATCATCCGCCTTGACATGACCGGGACAGACATATACTTTGGCACCCATGGCGCGTAGCATGTCTATTTTGTCAGGTGAGGATTTTGAAGTGACAGCCAAAACACATTCATAGCCTTTAACGGCACTTACCATAGCCAAGCTAAAGCCTGTATTACCAGAAGTTGTTTCTATGATCGTGTCACCAGGCTTTAAAATACCTTGTCTTTCTGCTTCTTCAATTATATGAAGAGCGATTCGATCTTTATTGGAGTGACCAGGGTTAAATGATTCAACCTTAGCAAAATAGGAACCTTTGAAAGAGGATGTCAAAGCATCAATCTTTACCAGAGGCGTTTTGCCAATGAGCTCGAGCGCATTCTTGTATGCGTTTATGTTTTTGTCAGCCATAAAGAAACACCCCGATTTAGAGCATTGTTTCAGCAACAAATTTAGAAAATTTAAAGCTACTTCAAAACAATATAAACATACCTCTGTAAATAATCTACTTAAAAACTATCAATAATATTTGAGACCAAATCAATAATCATGCTAATATGTTATATTTGACGCCTATAAAAATGCTATGGTTCACCACGATCAGATAAAAGATCTTGTTGAGCGCCTCGGTGCGCTAAGGAGGTATCTTTGACATAGATGCCTTACGTATTGAAGTTCAAAACAAAGAAGAGAAGACACTAGCTCCCGACTTTTGGAATGATTCAAGAGCTGCTGAGCTTTACATGCGCGCATTACAATCACGCAAACAATGGGTGATTGATTATGACAAAGCCAAACAGTTATTAGGTGATCTAGAGGTGCTTTTTGAGTTTTACAAAGCTGAGGAAGTATCTTTAGAAGAATTGGAAGAACATCACCAGCAAACCCTTACTCACTTCGAAGATTTAGAATTCAAAAACATGCTATCCGATGAAGGGGATAGCCTATCTGCTGTACTACAAATTACTGCCGGCGCAGGCGGTACAGAAAGCTGTGATTGGGCCTCAATGCTGATGCGTATGTATACCATGTGGGCAGATAAAAACGGTTTTAAGGTTAAAGAGCTCAACTTTCAAGCGGGTGACGTGGCCGGGATTAAGACAGTGACCATTGAAATTGATGGAGACTTTGCTTTTGGATGGCTCAAAGGAGAAAACGGGGTACACCGTTTGGTTCGTATCTCGCCCTTTGACAGCAACGCCAAAAGACACACCAGTTTTGCTTCGGTATATGTATATCCGATGGTAGATGACTCCATCGAGATTCAAATCAATCCGTCTGATATAGAAATCACCACCGCCCGTTCGAGTGGTGCTGGTGGGCAAAATGTAAATAAAGTAGAAACCAAAGTACAACTAACACACAAACCTACCGGTATCATGATTTCATGCTCAGAAACCAGATCACAACACGACAACAGAGAAAGAGCCATGCAAATGCTGCGTTCTCAATTGTATGAAATCGAATTGCAGAAACAACAAGAGGCACGCCAAGACATCGAAGCAGGGAAAAAGAAAATTGAATGGGGATCCCAAATTCGGAATTATGTCATGCAACCCTACAAATTGATCAAAGATGTGCGCAGCGGACATGAAACATCTGCTGTAGATGACGTGCTAGACGGAGATTTAAATGCATTTTTAAAAGCTTTTTTGATGATCAACCAAAACGAAGAAAAAGAAGAATTGTAATGATCAAAAATGTCATATTCGATTTTGGCGGGGTGCTAATAGACTGGAATCCGGAATATGTTTTTTTAAAAGAGTTCAGAGGAGATCGCAATCAAATGAACTGGTTTTTTGAAAACATATGTACCTCCGAATGGAATGAACAACAAGATGCAGGTTGTAGCATAGCCAAAGCGACTGAAGAGCGTGTGGCTATGTTTCCCAAGTATGAATCATTGATTCGTATGTACTACGGACGATGGGAGGAAATGTTGGGGTATGAAATCACTGGAACTGTGGCTATTTTGGAAAAACTTCACAAGAAAAACAACACAGGACTCTATGGACTGACCAATTGGAGCCATGAAACATTTCCAGTAGCATTGCAGCGTTTTGGGTTTCTACAATACTTTCTAGACATTGTAGTTTCTGGAACAGAAAAACTTATCAAACCTGATCCTAAAATTTACAAATTGCTTTTACAACGAAATAGACTCAAAGCAGAAGAATGTGTTTTTATTGATGATAAGCAAATAAATGTAATCGCTGCACAAAAACTAAATATTTTTGGCATACAATTTGAGAGTGCTGTTCAATTAGAACAAGAACTAACTAAACTTGATATACTTTGAAAAAAATTGAAATGAAATTCCGGTGTAGAATATTATTATTTGCACTGCTGGCCACCTCGATTACTCAGGCCCAAAAAACAATTTCCCTTAGTGGAAAAATCATGGAAGTAGGTTCTGATTAGGCCCTGCCCTACGCAACCATCAGTGTCATTGATGCAGAAAATGGCAAACTTATAAATGGTGGCATTGCAGATGAATCAGGATTGTTTTCACTAAAACTAGAGCCTGGTGAATACAAAGTAAATTTTGAGTACATCGGCTTTAAACCCTCATCTATCAGTACAAGAAAGTTTGTTCAGACAACCGATTTGGGAAATATCTTTTTAGAGCCTAAATCCACTGAGCTTGAAGGCGTAGATGTGGTAGGTCAACAAGCGGAATTGGAAATACGCTTAGACAAACGCATTTACAATGTTTCACAAAGCTTGGTCACCAAAGGAGGTACCGTTTCTGATGTGCTGGAAAATGTTCCATCTGTTTCTGTAGATATCGATGGTAATATCGAATTGCGAGGCAACACCAATGTACGTATACTCATTGATGGAAAACCCTCAGGGCTAGCCAGTATAGGAGGTGTAGATGCACTCTCAAAACTACCTGCGGAAACCATCGAAAAAGTGGAGGTTATCACCTCTCCTTCGGCTCGATATCAAGCAGAAGGTGCGACAGGTATCATCAACATCATTACCACAAAAAAATTCCTCAAAGGACTCAATGGCGTTTTTTCCGGATCCGCGGGTAGCTATGAAAGTTATGGTGGAACTGCGAATATCAACTACAAAAAAGGGAAATTTAACTTCTTTACCAACTCCGGCTACAGAGACAACACAGATGTAGGTGGTGCATTTCAAGAGAATGTGTACGCTTCTAACGAATCACTTCTCAGATTTGTTGAAAGAAGATCTTTTGATCGACGAAGAGAAGGCTACAATTACAACTTAGGGACAGACGTAGCTCTCAACGAAAAAACCTCTTTTACACTGGTTTACACAAACACACACAGAGACGGTATTGATGTGACCGTGAACAATCAAAATCAATTTTTTGTGGATGCTTCAGAGGTTCGCTCAACCCGAAATGAAGATGAAGTGGATTTGGACGACAACCATCAGGTTTCGTTTGATTTCGAACATAAATTTAATGACAATGGCCACCAACTCACTGCCACCCTACAACGGGAACGAAACGAAGAGTTGGAGACGGCCTCCATACAGTCGTATGCCCAAAACGGAAGCGCCTCTGAGCCTTTCGAAATCAACACCACTATAGATCAACAGGACCGTGATTTGGCACAGATAGACTATGTATATCCGATTGACAAAAACACCCAGTTTGAAGCCGGTTACCGAGGCACTGTATCCAAACAACTTACAGATTTTAAGGTTTTTATTGATGATGAAATGGGAAATCCAGTGCTTGACACGAACCTCTCCAATACTTTGGATTATTCTGAAGAAGTGCATGCATTCTACACCCAATTCGGAAAGAAATATGGAGACTTCTCCTTTTTAGCAGGATTGA
>CAXRDP010000027.1:0-6863 GCA_964229545.1 Flavobacteriaceae bacterium
GCGACGAGGTAACGCCTCCGGTGACAAAAACATATTTGGGTTCAGGCATAGTTTTTCATGTGTTACAGCGTCAAAAGTACGAAACCCCTTCGAGAATTTTGGCGCAAAGTTTTATTCATTCAGTTCAATCGTTTCAAAGCCCTGGTGCTGTAATAAATAGATGCTGTTGTTTCTGTAACCTAAGCCCGAAGCATCCGGCTCAAACAAAAATTTGTTCTGCAAATATTGGGTTTCGCCTATGGAAAAACCATCAAACAATTTTCTTCTTATAGCGGTGCGTAAAATCAAGTCCAATACCAACTCATAGCCCCTCACAGCTTCACGAGAAGGGACAGCTCCAAATCGTTCTTGGTACGTGGCCTGAAACTCGGCTAGGGCAACCGGGTTGATGTTGTAAGCCGCCGTGTAGGTAAACCTTAAATTTCCAAGATGTCCTTGGTCTATGTTGTCATCGTCATACACATTGTCTCTGTAGGTTGTAAGCAGTCGGATGCTGCGTTCATCGCTTTGTTGGGCATTAAGCATCGAAGTCATGCTAATTACCAGATTGGGTTCGTCGGCTTCTAAAAACACCCAATTGGGCTCAAAATTGGATGAAAGCGAGTCGACCAATTCGGGTTTTACAAAGCCAAACTCCGCATCAGGTCGGATGACTTCAGCCAAGGGAAACTTGCTTTTTAACTTTTGAAGCATGGAATTGCTTTTCTGATCGGCTACAATCAACACGCAAGGGTTTTCCTCGGTGGTGTCAAGCGAGTCTATGTAGCGCAACATACGTTGTTGTAGGTCCTCTTTTTTAGGCATCGAATGGACCACGTTGGGCCGCATAACCAAAGGATTGGTGGTCAACGGGGAGACTACCGGAATATTTTTGGATTGCAAATGCGAGGAGATCGCATTGAAGTGCTTGGGGATAAAGGGGCCCACCACAAAATCATAGTCTGAAAAATCATTTTCTCGAACAATTTTTTGGACTTTGGCAGTGCTGTTTTCAGTGTCAAAAACGCTGAAATCTATACTGAGGTCGTTGGCGACCAATTCGTCTACAGCCATCCGCGCACCAGCGTAAAAATCCAACGAAAGCGTGGCCAAGTTGCGTGATTGTAATATTTCGGCAGTTTGTTCCAACGAGTCTAAGGTAATGGTCGGCAATCGGAAAGGTGCCAACAGTGCCAACTTAACAACCGGCAACACCCGAACGCTGTCCCGAAGGTTGGCTTTTTCTACAAGCAAGTTGTCTTGGATATCAAACTTTGAAGAAGTGGTTTTGGGAATCTTAAGTACCATTCCTGCCAGCAAACCTTTTTCGGCAAGCTGTGGGTTGAGCACCAATAGGCTGTCACGAGAAATACCCAATTTTTTTTCAATGCGATAATACCCCTCTTTGGGTTTGACGGTGTAGTAATTAAAGTTTGGGTCAACACCACTGGGCTGTGCGCTAGTAAGCGGTATGCGTAATTGTTGTCCGATCTCAAGCACCTCACCCATTTCCGGGTTGCGTTGTTGGAGGGCTTCTAGTGTAATGCCATAGGTGTAGGCAATGCGCCAGCGTGTCTCTCCTTTTTGAACCGTATGTAACTTAAAATCGGCTGCCTTTTTAGGTGGTAGTTTGCGATAGCGCGGAATTTTGAGTTTGGTTCTTCTTTTCAAGCCATTGGCGGCCTCAGGATTGTAGTGAAGTAGTTGTTCTTCGCTGATGTTATAGCGTTGACTCAACCCGAACGCGGTCTCACCCTTTCTGACTTTGTGTACGATAAAGTGTGTACGGAGTGAGGCATCCGGATCTTGGGCTTGAACCTCAAGAGGCAGAAGCAGTATACCTACCAACAACAATAGGCCGTACAAAAATCTACTCCCACTCAATGGTTGCAGGAGGTTTGGAGCTGATGTCATAGACTACTCTGTTTATTCCTTTTACTTTGTTGATGATTTGGTTGGAAATGTCTTGTAAAAAACTGTAAGGCAAATCCACCCAATCAGCGGTCATACCGTCAGTAGACTCAACCGCACGAAGGGCCACACACTTTTCATAGGTGCGCTCATCGCCCATCACACCCACACTGTTGACAGGCAGCAGCATGGCACCGGCTTGCCAGACTTTGTCATACCAGCCCTCGCGGCGCAAGCCTTCTATAAAAATATGATCCACTTCTTGTAGCATGGACACTTTTTCCGCTGTGATATCCCCCAAAATTCGGATGGCCAAACCGGGACCCGGAAAAGGATGGCGTCCTAACAATTCTTGAGCCATCCCCATGGAGGCGCCTACACGGCGAACCTCGTCTTTAAACAACATTTTTAAGGGCTCCACGACTTTGAGTTTCATAAAATCTGGAAGTCCACCCACATTGTGGTGCGATTTGATGGTGGCAGAAGGTCCATTGACAGAAATAGACTCAATCACGTCGGGATAGATAGTACCCTGGGCCAACCAACTGGCGCCTTCTATGTTTTTGGCTTCGTCGTCGAAGACCTCGATAAACACTCGGCCGATGGTCTTTCTTTTCTTTTCGGGATCAGAAATGCCCTTTAGCGCATCTAAAAAACGTTTACCGGCATCCACTCCCTTAACGTTTAAGCCCATGCCCTCATATTGTTGGAGTACATTTTCGAATTCGTTTTTTCGAAGCAAGCCATTGTTGACAAAAATGCAGTGAAGCCGCTCCCCGATGGCTCTGTGGAGCAACATGGCGGCTACTGAAGAATCTACCCCGCCGGACAAGCCCAAAACCACATGGTCGTCTTTCAATTGGTCTTTGAGCGCGGCTATGGTCATGTCAACAAAAGAATCTGGTGTCCAATCTTGTTGCACGCCGGCTATGTTTACCAAAAAGTTTTCCAGGAGCTTTTTACCATCCGTGGAGTGATATACTTCAGGATGAAACTGAATGGCAAAAGTATCCTCGCCCTCAATGGTGTATGCGGCATTTTCTACATCTGCAGTACTGGCGAGTCTAACCCCGTTTTTGGGAAGGGTTTTTATGGTGTCACTATGACTCATCCACACTTGTGAACCGTTGTTGATTTGGTCAAAAAGCGCATGGCCATTGACCTGTGCCAGCTTCGCGCGACCGTATTCTCGTATGTTCGAGGGTGCTACTTCACCACCGCCAAAATGTGCCAAATATTGTGCCCCATAGCAGACCCCCAACAGTGGAATTTTCCCTCTTATACCACTCAAATCGGGGTGTGGAGCATCGTCACCACGAACTGAAAAGGGGGAACCAGAAAGAATCACAGCCTTAAAAGCCGATACTTCGGCGGGCATGTTATTGTATGGATGAATTTCACAATAAATGTTGAGCTCTCGAACCCTACGTGCAATCAATTGGGTGTATTGGGAGCCAAAGTCAAGGATGAGCACTTTGTTTTGCATGCACAAAAATACAATTTATACGGGGTTTGCCTCGATTCAAAAATCACTTTTTGTCAACACTATAATGTCACAGACAAAAAGCGCGCGTCTATGGGGTCTATGGCTTCCATCAGCATGGGTAAAAAAGAATCGCCATAGGTGAGATAAAATTCCGAAAAATTGGAAAATCGTTCTTGCAATTGCCCCATAGGAAACAACGCGCGTTGCAAATCGACTGCCCTTTCTATCTGATCGACAAGCTTTCGACGCTGGGCCTTTAGCAATCGTTGCTCTAACTTATCGATCCCTTTTTTTTGTTTTTTTTCTTGTGCAGCCACAGCACCCAAAAAAGAAGCGTCTGTCTTTTGGGCCAAATCGTACAGGTTCTTGAATTGCGTATCCAACTGATTTTTTAAAGAACTCAAATCGATATCAATGTTGCTGATTTGGCGTACCCGCAAATTGATAAGCGCATTGGGCTCCAGAAAGAGGTCTTGGTCTGTAAGCTCCAAACGTTGGGCTTTTTTTTCTTGCTTTTCAGTCTTAAGCAGCACCGAACTGCGTAATTTCAGCATGGGCAAGATTAGCCCAAAAGCATCAAAACTGTCTTTAAGCTGCAACCAGTAAGCGAGTTCAGCGCCACCACCCACATAGGCCACGTTGGGCAGTATGGTTTCTTGGTAAAGGGGGCGCATGAGTGCGTTGGGCGAAAAACATTCGGGTGAGTTGTTGGCCAAGTCGATGATTTCTTTTTTAGAAAATTTTTGATCGAAGTCGACAACAACATAGTCCGCTCCCTTTACATCAATTCGGTTTCTGGATTGGGGCTGTAGATAAAACAGATTGATGGGCCTGGGAGTCACTTGGGGTGAAAACTTTTTCTTCAAAGCTTTTTGCAGGGCTGTATGTGTTTTTTGAGCTTTTTCAGAAAGTGTCTGATGTTTTAGCTCTTTAATAATTGAAGGTGCAAATAGTTTTTTGAGTGAAGGATGGTCCGCATCCAATACGATCAAGCCGTGTTTTCCAAACAAGCGATGGAGCAAACACCGCGTAGCATCGGCAAGGGTTTTATGGTTCAGGTAGGCTTCTTGAAACCACTCTTTCAGCTGATCCGCCTCGGGACTGTTGCCCAAATGTGCAGACCAAGTTGCAAGAACTTCATCTAAACCTTGTGTAGACATTCTACCTACAGCACCCCTGCTGTCAGCAGGCCAATGTATTTGTTGGCCCTTCGCATAAAAATGGTTGATTTCTTCAAAATCATGATCCTCGGATGCCATCCAAAAAACAGGAACAAAGCTGTAATCCTTCACACTTTGATTCCACATCTGGGCGATTTTGATTATATCAATGATTTTGTACCATGAAAAGATCGGGCCCGTAAAGAGATTGAGCTGGTGCCCAGTGGTCACCGTCAAACATCGCTCATCAGCCAATGTGTCTATGGATGCAGGAATGTCTTTCAGGTCTTTGTATTGGTCGCGAATGACCTTTACAAGAACATCTCTTTTGTCTCTTGAAAAACCCTTTTGCTTGGCTTCCAAAAAAGAAACATCTGGGTTTTTTTCAAAAGGCCTATAAAAGCCCTGCAAATTTGAATCGGACTGAACCACGCGCAATGCCAAATCAGGCAATCGCCCCAATAATTCATGACCAAGCCCAGATTTTCGCATGTTGCAAAGATAAAAGAAGCCTTTGAGAATTGTCTCAAAGATTGGACAAAGGCACCCCTTCTAAGTCAAAGTCCCCAGCGCCGGTAATTTTTACATCGACGAAATCACCTGTTTTGACATAGTATTTCCGGGCGTCTATGTGAACTTCATTGTCCACGTCGGGAGAGTCAAACTCTGTACGGCCGATAAAGTAGTCGCCCTCCTTACGGTCAACCAAACACCGGAGACTCTGCCCTATTCTTTCTTGATTTTTTTCCCATGAAATTTGTGATTGAAACTCCATGATTTCATTGGCTCTTTGCTGTTTGACTTCTGGGGGTACATCATCTTCAAGTTTATAGGCATGGGTGTTTTCTTCATGACTGTATGCAAAGCAACCCAATCTGTCAAAACGCATATCACGAACCCAGTTTTTTAAAAGCATGAAATCTGCTTCCGTCTCTCCCGGATAGCCCACAATCAGCGTCGTTCGTATGGCCATTTGAGGCACTTGCTCGCGAAACTTTTTTAGCAAAGCATTGGTTTTTTCATAGGTCGTTCCTCGACGCATGGACTTGAGCACACGATCAGAAATATGCTGCAAAGGAATGTCTATGTAATTGCATATTTTGGGTTCCTCTCGGATGACATCCAACACATCCTCTGGAAATCCCGTAGGAAATGCATAGTGCAGACGTATCCATTCGATGCCCTCCACTTCCACCAAAGCCCGAAGCAAATCGGCCAACTTTCGGTCTTTGTACAAATCAAGTCCGTAGTAAGTAAGGTCTTGGGCAATTAAAATCAGTTCTCGGACACCCTCTTTGGCAAGTTTTTGAGCCTCTACAACCAATTCTTCAATAGGTTTTGAGCGGTGTTTGCCCCGCATCAAAGGGATGGCACAAAAGGAACAAGGGCGGTCACAGCCCTCTGAAATTTTTAGGTACGCATAATGTTTGGGTGTGGTGGTCAATCGCTCCCCAATGAGTTCGTGTTTGTAATCAGCGCCCAAAGCTTTAAGGAGCAGCGGAAGGTCTGTGGTCCCGAAATACTGATCCACATTGGGTATTTCGGCCTCTAGATCGGGTTTGTAACGCTCACTCAAACAGCCTGTGACAAAAACCTTGTCGACCAAACCCTCTTCTTTTTTTTGGGCATAGGTCAATATGGTATTTATGGATTCTTCTTTGGCGTTATCGATAAAGCCGCAGGTGTTGATCACAACAATATTGCCTTCCTCCTCGTGCGCCACAGTTTTGTTGTTGGCCTTGAGTTGCCCCATCAGTACTTCGGAATCATAGACGTTCTTGGAACAACCCAAAGTGACTACATTGATTTTATTCTTTTTTAGGGATCTGGTTCGCATATGGTATTATTCGTACCCTTTCGGAAGTTTTCTGTGTTTGGTAATCGATTCAAAGGCCGCTGCCAACTGAAAGAGTCTTGCTTCTTGAAAGCCAGGCGCTACAAAAGTGAGATTGGCCGGTTCACCGGCTTCAGAATATCCCATAGGCACCGTTAGGCAAGGATAGAATGCTGCTGCGGCATAAGCAGCATAATAATTGTTTATAGACAATATGGCATCCAATTGATAGACCTCCATGGGGTCTTTGTAAAAGGAAGATGCCGATTGGTTGAGTTGTTTGATGAGGGTTTTCAATCCTTTGTTAGTGATGGTGTCTGCTACGATTCTATCAAAACTTCCTTGTCCGTACGGCATACGCAAAAGGCTGTCTTGCTGGTTGTAATCCATCACGGACTGTACGTCATAGCCTTTGTAGTCCTCGCCAGCATATGTATCAAAATAAACTGGTAGGTCGTGTTTCATATCTCCATTCAACAAGGATAAGAATCCA
>CAXRDP010000028.1:0-20789 GCA_964229545.1 Flavobacteriaceae bacterium
TACAAACAAACTCCAATTTGCCTCGTCTTGCTTTGAGTTGATATCCGCCATCACGTTTGTTCAGACGGGCGTTGGCCAATAACTCCGGCAACAAAGGACGCCCCAACAGGCCGTTTTCCAGTGCCTGATAGCCCAAACGAATGCCTAGCAGTTTTTCAATGGCTGTAAAATCCCCTTGGAAATAAGACTTACCAATGGTCTCATAAAAAGACACCCCCGTCGTATCTATTTTTGCCCTGCCCAAAGGCACAATCATAGAGGCATTGATCCAAATCTGTTTTTGGGATTGAATACGAATGTTGGTGCTAATGCGCTGTCGTGTGTCTCCTGTCTGTGCCACCACATGCCCTCTGAAATTCAAGGTGTTCCATGGCACATGAGTAGCATCTGCCTTGCCAAGTAGCTCAGTAGTGCTGTTGGCAGTCGTGGCACCGGTATCTGTTTTGAGGGGCTTACAAGCCCCCAACAACAACAGTCCAACAAACCACAAGCGCCTCATCTCTATCAGCTTAGTTTTGAATAATCCCCTAGACTTATCGAGGTAAAGTTGCCATCAAAATGCACATGGTTGCCTATCATAGCGTTTTTGATGTGGGCGTTGGCCAAATATGTCTGGTTCTGGACAATACTGTTTTCGATAGTGCAATTTTCCACTTGGGTGCCTGCACCTAAAGCCACATAAGGCCCCACGGTGGAATTTGTCAATTTGACGCCTTCGCCTATGTAGCACGGGGGGATGATGGTGCTGTTCTGGTTGCTGTGAGGCGCAACCAGAGTCTCCCCTTCGTCCTGCAAAAACTCCAACATACTTTGGTTGGTCTGAATGGTGATTTCAGGGTTGCCGCAGTCCATCCATTCGGCAACCGCGTTGGGAACAAAGCGTTTTCCTTGTTGTATCATGCGCAAGATGCCGTCATTGATTTGATACTCGCCCCCGCGGGTGAGTTGCGCATCAATAATGCCTTGCAGTTCGTTTTTGAGTTGGGCAATGTCTTTAAAATAATAAATCCCAATGGCCGCCAAATCGGATACAAACTCCTGGGGTTTTTCTACCATTCCTTGAATATCTCCATGATCATCGAGTTGTACAACCCCATAGGCTTGGGGGTTGTCAACTTGTTTGACCCAAATGGCCGCGTCTGCTTCTGGGTCCAAATCAAAATCGGCACGAATCAGGGTGTCGGCATAGGCCACGACCGCAGGGCCGGACAATATGGGTTCGGCACACATAATGGCATGACCTGTTCCCAAGGGGTTGTTTTGTCTAAAAATATGGGGGGTAGCGCCTAGATCCTCTGCCAAAGCTGACAATTTTTCGACCACATCATCACCAAAAAAAGCCGGGTCTCCCAAAACAAAACCGATATCGCTAATAGGCTGTTCAAGCAACGCAGCAATATCACGAACCAAGCGTTCGACAATAGGCATGCCGGCCACAGGAATCAGGGGCTTGGGTGTGGTGAGCGTGTGAGGGCGCAGTCGTGAGCCGCGTCCTGCCATGGGTACAATAATCTTCATATGTTCATTTTAGTCCTGTGCTTCCAAATCCTCCGGCGCCTCGTTCTGAATCGCTCAGGGATTCTGTCAATTCCCAACTGATTTGTTCATGCTTGGCAATGACCAACTGGGCAATCCGAGTGCCATGCTCGATAATGAAATCCTCTTTTGATAGGTTGATTAGTATAACGCCGATTTCACCTCTATAGTCTGCGTCGATGGTGCCGGGTGCGTTGAGTACCGTAATCCCTTTTTTGATTGCCAAGCCGCTGCGTGGGCGTACTTGAGCTTCGACTCCTATGGGGAGTTCTATAAACAGTCCGGTTTTGATCAGCGTCCTTTCCAAGGGTGCCAGAACAACGGGTCCATCTATGTTCGCTCGCAAATCCATGCCTGCAGAGGCGGTGGTTTCATAGTGAGGCAATGGATGATCAGACTGGTTGATGATACGAATCTTCATAAGCGAAACAATTGTTTGAGTTCACGTTGCTCCATCAGGAAGCTTATGGACAAAAATACAAAAACGAACAGCGCTCCTACGCTCCATTGGCCGGGGAATAGCGTCCAATGAGTCGCACAAAGACCGATGCTCAAAAGAAGATAACCTAAAATACGCCCCAAGGCATAGGGAATCGGATAATATTTCCTGCCCAATACATAAGAGGCCAAAGCCATCCCGCCGTAGGCGAAAAGGGTGGCCCAAGCGGCTCCTATAAAACCTATACGAGGAATCAGCCCTATGTTTAGAACGATAGTTGCCAAAGCTGCCACTAGAGAAATATACATACCAAAGGAAGTACGGTCGGTGAGTTTGTACCAAACCGAAAGGTTGTGATAGATCCCCAAAAACAAATTGGCCAACAATACAATCGGTACAATGTCTATAGCTATCCAATATTCGGGACGGCGGATAAAGGCTTCTTTCAAAGGTTCTATGCTCACCCCCACAACCAACAACAATAACCCCCCAACGAGCACAAAATATTTCATGATAAGCGCATAAACTTCAGGTGCGTCTTGCTGTTTGGCATAGTTAAAGAAAAAAGGCTCTGCACCCAGCCTAAAAGCTTGTACAAAGAGTGTCATAAAGACCGCCAGTTTGTAACATCCACTATAAGCGCCCATGGTGGCGTCATCGATAAAATACCGTATCAAAAGTTTGTCCAGGTTTTCATTGACCACAAAGGCGATTCCGGCCAACATAATGGGGGCGCCATAACGCAACATCTTCTGCAACAAACTGGCATGCCAAACCCATGAAAGGCGAAAATAAAAGGGTGCTAAAATCAATAGGACAAGCGCAGAGGCACATAAGTTGGCAATAAAGACATATTGCACTGTGTCCGTGCCCCAAGGAAGTGATGTGCCCTGATGTGGTAGCCACCACAAGAACAATACATTGAGCGTGACATAGACACCTACGTTGAGCAATTTAAGAAAGGTGAATTTTGACGCTTTGCGAGTGGCTCTTAGATAGGCAAAGGGCAACACCACCAAAGTATCACAAAGCAACACACCCAACAAAAGGTAAAAGTGATGGGGAGCCATCCCCAACAACCGAGCGATGTTGTCGGCTTGTAAAAAAAGCCCGCCAAAAATCAATAGGGTCGTAACCACCAGTGTGATGGTGGCTGTGCTGACCACTCGATCCGAATTCTGCGATTGGCTAAAAAACCTGAAAAAACTGGTCTCCATCCCATAGGTCAGCAAGATGTTGAAGAAAGCAGCATAGACATAAAAAGCTGTGTTTTCTGCGTATCCCTCAACGGGGAGTGTCTGGGTGTGTAGGGGAACCAACAAAAAGTTTAGGACACGTGGAACTACGGTCGACAACCCATATACAAAAGTCTCTTTGATGAATTGTCTTGGGTTAAACAAGGATGCTGATTTGTTTTCTAAGGTACAACGAATCGGGAGCAATCACAAGATTACATATAATTTACAGAAGGCTTGCGCTGAACATTGGGCACAATAGTGTAGTAGGACTTCTTTTTTTTGGTGTAAATAATGGCCAATTGGTCTTTTTTCAATCCGAAGGTTGGCGGTTTGTTTCCAAACTCTTTTTTAGGGTCTTTGTGAAGCACCAACTCTTTGGGAGTGTTGGCGGGTGTGTTTATATAGGCACGATACAGCTTCTTTTGGGCGTCGGTCTTTTTATAGTCGACAGGGGCTTTTTGACCCTGATAATACACGTGCTGTAGCGCATCGTAGTTTTGGTTGAGCTGTATTTCGATAATAATACCCGAACCTCCTCCGCGTACGCCCGCTGCCCAAGGGCTAGCAGTAGCCAACATTACTTCAAAGGGGGGGGTGTTGTCCAAAATGGGTGTGGAGTCTTGCGTTTGGGTGGAGCCACAGCCCGCAAAAACAAGGATGGTCAGGAACAGAAAAAAAGGGGTTTTCATTGCTGCCAATTTAGCAAATAGAATCAACTATGGTGCCAAAGGTTAGCCATTCAAGGCCTCGGCGCCGCCGACAATCTCAAGGATTTCGTTGGTAATGGCGGCTTGGCGTGCTTTGTTGTAAGTGAGTTTCAGTTGATTTCTGAGCTCAGTTGCGTTGTCGGTAGCTTTGTGCATAGCCGTCATGCGCGCACCGTGTTCGCTGGCGAAAGAATCACGAATGGCTTTAAACAACTGGGTTTTTAAGGCTTTTGGAATCAGGATGTTTACGATTTCGGATTGAGCCGGTTCGTAAATGTAGTCGGCTGTTGGGGTGTCTTCAGATTGAAGAGGTACAATAGGCAAAAACTGCTCGGCTGTCACCAACTGTGTAGCAGCGTTTTTAAAACGGTTGTATACCAAATCGATGCGGTCATAAGCACCCGATACAAACAACTCCATGATATTCTCGGCAACAGCAGACACCTGTTCAAAAGTAAGCTGGTCAAAAACATCACTGCGATTGGCCACTACGTTAAGCTCTTTGCTCAAAATGTCATTCCCCTTTTTGCCGACGGCATACACATCGACTGTTTTGCCGGCATATTTGCCTTGGGTTTGGGCTTGCACTTCTTTAATGATACTCGAGTTAAATCCTCCACACAAACCACGGTTCGATGTGATGGCCACCAAAAGTACTTTTTCAACAGGACGCTCCGTCGCATAGGCACTCCCCGAAGCATCCTCAATAGAAGCGCTGAGGTTTTGCAACAATTGTGTGAGCGTGTCGGCATAAGGACGCATGGCCGTAATGGCGTCTTGGGCCTTTTTGAGTTTGGCGGCGGATACCATTTTCATGGCGCTTGTGATTTGCATGGTAGATGATACCGATGCAATGCGATTCCGAATCTCTTTTAGGTTGGCCATTGGTTCTTAGCGTATGCTTTTATTGATAGTTTGCAGCTACGTCTTGGGCGACCTTAGTCAGGGTGTCAACAACCTCATCTGTCAACTGACCCGACTTGATGGTATCCAACACTTTGCGGTGTTTGGTGTTTAACAAGTCCAAATAGCTACGCTCAAAATCTTTTACCTTCTCCACAGGCACCTGACGCAACAAGTTTTTGGAACCTGCAAAAATGATAGCCACCTGATCCTCCACTGTGAAGGGATCGTTTTGGGCTTGTTTAAGGATTTCCACGTTGCGACGCCCTTTTTCAATCACGTTGAGCGTGGCAGCATCTAAGTCAGAACCAAACTTAGCAAAGGCTTCCAGCTCACGGAACTGGGCTTGGTCTAGTTTGAGTGTTCCGGCTACCTTTTTCATCGCTTTGATCTGTGCCGAACCTCCCACACGCGATACCGAAATACCTACGTTGATCGCAGGTCGTACCCCAGAGTTGAACAGGTCTGACTCCAAAAAGATTTGACCGTCCGTAATCGAAATCACGTTGGTTGGGATATAGGCTGATACATCACCCGCTTGGGTTTCGATGATGGGCAATGCCGTAAGCGAACCTCCTCCTTTAACTAAGGGTTTGAGAGATTCCGGAAGGTCATTCATGTTCTTGGCGATGTCGTCATCAGCAATCACCTTGGCCGCACGCTCCAAAAGACGCGAGTGCAAGTAAAACACGTCCCCCGGATAAGCTTCACGCCCCGGTGGTCGACGCAACAACAAAGACACCTCACGGTAAGCCACCGCTTGCTTTGACAAATCATCATAGATAATCAAAGCCGGACGGCCTGTGTCGCGGAAATACTCTCCAATAGCAGCTCCGGCGAAAGGAGCGTATACCTGCATCGGCGCAGGGTCAGAAGCGTTTGCGGCAACGATGGTCGTATAGGCCAATGCGCCTTTGTCTTCGAGTACTTTGGCAATGGCAGCTACTGTAGAGGCTTTTTGACCTACCGCTACATAAATACAATACACGGGCTCTCCCGCATCGTAAAATTCTTTTTGGTTGAGGATGGTATCGATACAAACCGTTGTTTTACCAGTCTGACGGTCTCCGATAACCAATTCACGCTGACCCCTTCCGATGGGAATCATAGCATCAATAGACTTGATACCCGTTTGGAGTGGCTCATTTACTGGTTGGCGGTAAATAACCCCGGGCGCTTTGCGCTCTAATGGCATTTCATACAAATCACCGCCCAATGGACCTTTTCCATCAATAGGGTTACCAAGCGCATCTACCACGCGGCCAACTACGCCCTCACCTACATTGATCGAAGCAATGCGCTGGGTACGCTTTACGGTGTCGCCTTCTTTGATCCCCTTAGAGGGGCCCAAAAGTACCACCCCAACATTGTCTTCTTCCAAGTTGAGTACGATGCCTTCCAATCCGGAGTCAAAAGTGACCAACTCACCATACTGTGCGTTGGACAATCCATACACACGGGCAATACCGTCACCTACTTGAAGAACGCTTCCCACCTCATCGAGTGAGACTCCGGCTTCAAATCCGGTCAATTGTTGCTTTAAGATTGCGGATACTTCCGCTGCTTTTACCTCTGCCATATCTTTATGCTATTGCTTTTCTATTGCTTAACTTCTGCTTGAGTGATTGTAGTTGGCTCGACACACTTGCGTCGTACTGCAAGTCGTCTAAGCGCAACACGAATCCACCCAAAATATCTTTATCAACCTTGTTGACCAAATCTACTTTTTTGTCGGTCAAGGTTTTTATTTTGGCCATTACCTCTTCTTGCAATGCAGGGCTCAAGGGAACAGCGGTTGTTACAAGGGCTTCTTGTTTGCCCAAATGTTCGTTGTAGAGTTGTTTGAACTTTAGAGCCATGCCGTCCAGATGAGCCGAACGGTTGTTCTCTGCCACGAGTGCCAAAAAGGTTTTTACTAGCTCAGACGAATTCCCAAATACCGCTTGAAGGGTGTTGGCTTTAAGAGATGCACTAATCACCGGACTGCGCAATACGGCAGCCAAATCCTCACTGTTTTCAAGTGTGGCATAAATGACTTCCATGTCAGCCGCTACCTGATCGACCGCCTTTTTTTCTTGGGCGGTGGCCAACAGGGCTTTGGCATAGCGTATGGCAACTCGTGATCCTTTCATAACTATTTAATACTGACGTCTTTAAGGAGTTCTTGAACCAACTGCGCTTGCTTTTTGTCTTCAGACAATACCTCTTTGGTTACCTTTTCCGCAATGCCGATAGAAAGTTCTGCCACCTGATTCTTGAGTTCGGCAACAGCAGCTTGTTTTTCACTTTCGATAGCGGCCTGGGCTTGCGTCATGATTTGAGCGGCTTGGGCTTTGGCCTCGTCTTTGGCGTCATCAATCATTTTTTGCTTGAGCTCACGGGCTTCTTTAAGCAATGCCTCGCGTTCTGCACGAGCTTCTTTAAGAATCCGCTCGTTGTCGGCTTGCAAATGTTGCATTTCAGCACGTGCGGCCTCAGCAGACTGAAGGGCATTTTTGATGCCTTCTTCACGATCATTGATGGCGGTGAGGATGGGTTTCCACGCGAACTTGCGTAACAACAACACCAAACCGACAAAAATGAAGGTCTGCCAAATAAAAAGTCCAAACGAAAATTCACCTAATAGCTTCTCCATAGTATTTGTGTTTAAACCTCATAGGGCAGTACGGCAAAGCACTGCCCAAAGGCATATTCCTTATACTGCGAACAAAGCGGCAAATCCGATTCCCTCGATAAGGGCGGCTGCAATCAACATTGCGGTTTGAATCTTTCCATAAGCTTCGGGCTGACGGGCAATCGCTTCCATGGCTGAACCACCGATTCTACCAATTCCCATTCCTACTCCGATGACAACTAGGCCTGCGCCTACAATTACTGGAATTTCCATAATAAATCTAATTTAATTTTTAGTTGTTATAATATTTTTAATGTGCTTCGTCATGATGTTCTTCAACTGCAAACCCGAAATACAGGGCCGACAGCATGGTAAATATATAGGCCTGTAACAACGCCACCAACAATTCTATGATTGAAATGGCAAAAGCCAACACAAAAGACAGGCTGCTACCCAACCAATTGTGAAATATAAACATCAGCCCGATCAAACTCATCAAAACGATGTGCCCTGCTTGAATGTTGGCATACAAACGTATGAGAAGTGAAAACGGCTTGATGATAACCCCCAACAACTCAATCGGTGCCAATACAATTTTCATCAATACCGGAACTCCAGGCATCCAAAAAATGTGCGCCCAATAGTTTTTATTGGCTGTCAGGTTGGTAATCAAAAAGGTGAGAAGGGCCAATCCAAAAGTCACCGCAATGTTTCCGGTCACATTGATCCCTAGGGGGGTTAGCCCCAATATGTTTAAAAACCAAATGAAGAAGAATATGGTAAGCAAATAGCTCATATATCTTTTGTGGTGCTTCTCTCCAATGTTGGGAATGGCAATTTCGTCGCGTATGTACAATATGATGGGTTCAAAAAAGCGCCCTACCCCTGCGGCAATACTGCCATTACGGGCATAAGAACGGGCCAACCCTCGGAACAGCAAAAACATCAGCAAGGCTGTTGCCAACATGGTGACCACGCTTTTGGTAAGAGACAAGTCCAGTGGCTTATTGTTGGTGGGGTGATGTTGGTCGTCGTACGTAATGGTTCCTTCGGCATCGGTTTTATAAATCTTTCCGTGGTAAAGCTTGTAGTGTGCTCCATTGGCTTCTACAACCGCTTTGCCGTGCTTGAGCTTGCCAGATGAAAATGTAACAAGGCCATTGTCCCACAAAATCACAGGCAAAGAAAAGCCGATGTATTTCTTTTTTCCTTCTTCTGTGGTATAGGACCCAATGGAAAAATCATGTGTGTCTTCGAGGTGGTGGCGTATGTAGGCCTTAATCTCAGATCTGAGGTCGCCGCTCTTTTCTTTTTCGGGTGCCTCAGATGCAAATCCGAATGTCCCGATTAAGATCAAAAAAATCGCTGGAATAAATAGTTTCTTCTTCATGCGAAATTATGGCTGCAAATGTAAGGCATTCAACCAAAATATTAAAACCCTTTTTCAAATATAAATGTGGGTCAAATCAGTCCGCGTTGAGCGCACGAGCTGCCGCAATGACTGTGGTGCTTAACGTTACGATGTAGGGAATAAAAAAAATGGCAAATTCACCTCGTGAAAGGTCGCCATCATTGTTGAAAAATGGGTAAAAAAACAAAAAGAAAACAAGGAATTTGAGCAGGCTTCCTCCCAAAAACACATAGCCGGCAATCATAGGATGGTGGCGGTGGGCCAACAATACGGCACTAAAAACGCCAAGTCCCAAAAGGTAATTCACCCAGTAGGCGGGCGTTAAAAGATTGTGAGAATTGTCGTTGTTTGAAATAAAATGCTGTTGGTGTAGAAACCAAGCTCCCAAAAGGGAAATCAACAACACAAAAGCCAGCCGCAGGATTCGCAATGTCATGGGTTGATACGGTTGAGTTGACGTATAAGCACATAGATTGATAAAAACAAACCTGCCATCACACTTATTAATGTGTATGTGTTGTCACCGCTAGCGTAGGTGTCATCCAACCAACGCCCCAAACGTGCCGACAGATATAAGGTGAGTCCAAGCTGTAACCCATAGCCCGTAAACATCGCCCAGCGGGCCAAGGGGGGTTTATGCGGTTTTTTCTGCGGCTTTTCCATGAGTAGGCTGTAAGGATTTCACGGCCTTTTTCATCACACATTGGGCATTGAGCATGGCGCCTACTTCCACAGACAATTTTCCGGTGGTAACTTCTCCTTCAACCAATCCCTCCGATTTAATTGAAAGTAAGTTCGAAACTTCTATGTGGCCATTAAAACGCCCCATGATATCCGAGTTGGTGCAGGATATCTTTCCGTTGACTATGCCTTCTTTGCCTATGACCACACGGCCCGTGGTTTGGATACTGCCCTCCAAAGTTCCGTCGATACGGAAATCAGACTGAGAGTGAATCTCTCCGATGACTTTGGTGTTGGGCTCTATAAAGTTGATCTTAACATTGTTTCTTGAATTGTCCATGGGAATTAAATTTTGGGTGATGCTATAGCTAAGTCCTTAAAAATCAGTGCGTCTCTAAATTGGGATGTCAAAACTACAAAATTTTTATTCGATCCCAGTTCCTTCATTTCTTTTTGGATTTGAACACCAAAATCTTGTGCAGACGAAGCGGCCTTAAACCCATGCACCACTAACAGTTCTAATTCTCGGTTGTACACATCGATCGATGTGCTTAAAACCCCATCCAAAGATTGTGCTTTAATCCAGTCTGTACAGTTTTGCATCAGTTGTTGGGTTTGTTCATGTTGGTCTCTGTTTCTCACATAAAGCAATTTGTAGCTCCCTGAGACAGATTGGGTTTTGGCGATTTGTTCAAGCGCTTCCAGTCGAGTTTTGGCGTCGATACCTGCGTTTTGTTTGGGGTAGGAATTCGTTACTTCTTTCAGGGCATTTTTATATATGTCTATCCCGTCGAGTCTGCCGAGGGCTTCTGCGCGCAACAATGCAAATCGTGCCCGCAAGTCTTGGTCTTGTATCCCCAAAATGGCGTTGGACGCTTGGTCAATAACAGATTCAAATTTTTGTTGAGCAAACAACTGTTGAACCTCTCTGAAATGTGCCTCAAATTCTCCCTCCAGGACTTGTGTTGGGTTTGCTATGATTTTGGCATATTGAGAGTCGGGGAATTCTGCCAACAGACGATCTTTGTAATAGGTTGTTTTTTCTCCGCCAGACTCCTGTTCTAGTTGATATAAATGATAGAGGGTAGGCAATGTATAATCAGAGGAGGTAGACAAAAGCCTGTTGAGTCGCTCTATGGCCAAATCGTACACCAAGAATTGTTCTTTGTAGGCAAGACCTGCTTGGAAAAGGGCTGTGTTGCGCACTTGGGTCAAACTATCTCTGGCTTCCTCTTTTGGGATTTGAACGAGGTAGGTCTCAACCATATAGCGTGGTTCTTCAACAGCTTTTTCGGAAGATAGGCTGTCGGCAAGCATGCGCTCAGCTGGAGTTTGTAGGGCCTTGGGTTTGGCATAGCGCCAATTGTCTTCCAGGGCTATGTCACCCCAAATCCGTAAAAAATCGCTTTTGCCTCTGGCCAACTGGGTGCGATTGTAAAAATAAAAGTCACTTCCAAAAAAGGAAACATTCGCAGCCAACTGTTGTTGTTCTTGTGCCTTTTGCAAGGAATCTGAGCGTTTGATTTGGGCCACATAGTCTACAAAAAAGCTTTGGCGTTCTTGGGGTGATTTGTCCATCAGCCCTAAAATACTGTCATTGATCTGAATGTCGTTTTCGTAGGTGATGATGTCTTGTAACTTGTCGCGCTTGCGTTTGACCTTTCTGAATTTTCGAGACTTCACATCGGTTACACTCATGGTGCTGTCCAAATAGGCCCCGGAATCTAAGAACAAAGCCCTGTCAAAATGCATGTCGGCCAAGGTTTCATAAGCCATGGCTTTAAGGTAATTGTCTTGGGTAGGTGTGCGTAAACTCTTGTTCAACAGGCTTTCGGTGGTAAGCGTGTCACCAAGACCCATTTGAAAGACCGCATGGCTGTAATGAATTTTGTCCAGGAAATTTTTGTTTTCCTCGTTTTTGGTCAATTTGTCATACGCGGTTTTGGTTGCGGTTTCAGACAACAAACCGGCATTGAGTTGGTTGAGCGTGGCATGAATCCAATATGTCCGCGGGATTTTTCTGTTGAAATCAATGACTTTCTGGTAGGCCACAGTTGCCGAATCGCTATGCCCCAATTGGTCATATAGCTGTCCCAAAACATAAGCATATCGTGCCACAAGGTGCTTGTCTTTCTCTAGTTGCAATGCCTTTTGCAGCGGAGTTGTCGCCTCGTTGGGTTTGTCTAAGGCCAACAAGGCGTTGGCAAAGGCAGCATAAGCCTGTGCGGTTTCTTCTACGGAAAGTGCGCCGTTATTGATTAGATTATAGAGTTCATTGGCGGCGCGCTCCTCTTGTTTGAGCTGCAACAATGCCTTGGCGCGCCACAATTGGGCGGCATAAATGCTGTTTGAGTCTCTGAGCTGGTCAATGATGTAGTTAAAAGCCTCTATGGCCTGGAGGTAGCGGCCGTTGTAAAAGCGTGCTTTTCCTAGTAGCATATAGGCCTCATCGATTTTTTTGTTGCGCTGCGCTCCGCCGATAAGCATGCTGTGTTTTTGTACTGCTGCCACAGCCTTGGTTTCTGCACGCGAATAATTGGGATTGGGCGGTGCATCTGTTTCATATATGTCGGGCAGCGGGAATGGGTCTACGGGAAGAAGGGTCCAAAAATTGGGCTGATGGGTTTCTGTTTGTGATTCTATGCCTTGGGTAAGGGCTTCATTGCCGTTAAACAAAACGTTGTATTGGGTGGTTGTTTGGTGGTAGGCTCTATTGACAAAGCCATCCTTACGGGTGGAACATCCCGCCAACACTAATAATCCCATCCAAGCAACTACCGCTGTGCGCATACTATATAGCATAAACTGAAAAACAGCTTGTTTCGTATGCATAGATAGTGAAGTTTTAGATTTGCTTGGCAAAAAATGCCTCTAAATCTTTTAGGGTTTGTGGCGTTTTGACAATGTCTTGTACCAATTGGCCTTTTTCCAAAACAGCTATCCGTTCGCAAACCTCCGTAACGTGTTGCAAATCATGGCTAGAGATTAGAACCGTACGACCATGGACTTGAGACTTTTCCTTGAGCAGTTCTTTGAGGCGTATTTGGGTCGTCGGGTCAAGATTGGCAAAAGGCTCATCCAAAACCAGCAGTTTGGGGTCGCCTATAAAAGTAGCGACAATGCCCACCTTCTTCTGATTTCCTTTAGACAAATCGCGTATATACTTTTTTTGATTTAAAATCTCACCACTAAAAAAATCAGAAAACCCTGCCATCATAGCGTCCACATCGCTTTTGGAAACCCCGCGTAGATCTCCGATAAAATAAAAATATTCTTCGGGGGTTAGGTAGCCAATAAGGAAGGTCTCGTCCAAAAAGGCGGCTGTTTTGGTTTTCCAATCCTCAGATTCGTGGACTGCAATCTCATCGATTTTTACAGCTCCCTCTGTGGCTTGAATCAAGTCGAGCAACAGACTGAAAAGGGTGGTTTTGCCAGCACCGTTATTACCGACCAATCCGAAAATTTGCCCATCAGGTATTTCCAATTGGGGCAATTCCAAAACCGTTTTGTCGCCATAGCGTTTGACCAAATGTTGTATCTGTATCATGTTTTTTGGTTGTATGCGTTGAGCGTGCTGTACTTTTCGGATTTGTAAAGCCGCTCAATCTGATGAAATACTTTGTCTTTTAGAAAGTAGCCCAATAGCCCAACAAAAGCCACCGACACATAGCCTGCCCACGCACCCACAAGCCAATGGCCGAGCGCGAACACCAACATGGGCAACACTAACTTGGGCAAAGAAAGCATCAGTGTTTTGACATTGAAAGATTGTTTGTCTCCAAAAGGTTTGTTATTGGAAGCCAGGTCTATGGGTGTTTTGATATAGGCTCCTGAGAGTAATACCAGATGTGCGTTGACACCCATATTGTACACCGCCCCTGCCAACACTGCCGCGTAGGCCTCCCAACCAAAGAAAAGATAAAAGGAAGAGAGTATGGTGCTGACAAAAGTGGCAACCACTATCAGGGTCCACTTGGCTTCCAAATACTCTCTGTAAGAAATGTTTTGGCTCATCATAAGCGGATAATAGGCGCTGTCCCAACTGGGTACGTATTGGCCAAAAGTGAACAAAAAGCCACCACTGACAAAGATGCCCGCAAAGATTTTCCAGGCCGGACTCTCATAGGCAGCACCTGTGAAAAACAAAAGCCCATAAAACAAAAAAACTACCGACATGATAACCGTGGTTTTGGAGCGTTTGTTTCGCATGATAAGTTTGATGTCGTTTTTCATAAAAATAGCCGTACGCCCCAATCGATTGAGCCAATCGAGTCGTACATACTGCGCCTCTGACTTGGGGATTTGCATGGCGGCATCCAAATACATTCGGCGGGCAAAGTAGCTGTAAGTGTAGCGGTACAATACCAACAGCAACGCCCACGGAATCAAAGCCAAAAGGGGTTGCTCAAAAAAAGCATAAAAAACAGGACCTGTCCATTGGGTAATGTCAAAAATTTCGAATCGCTGAAGTGCTGCCAGCGTTACCAAAACCCCTGCAAATCCATAAAACCATGTGTCCCGGTCATTGACCATGATGTTGATGAAGTTGGTGCAATATACAATCGCAATCAAAGCCACATGCCAGCTGAGTACTTGTAATATCGGATAGCCCTCGTTGAGGAGCACCAAGGAGAATGGGATAAAAAAGAATGCGTTTCCAATATTAAAAAAAGAAAACATGGTACGGCCCAACACATAATGTACAATCCGACTGCTTTTGATGGGCAATAGCATCAGAGGTTGGATGTTGAGTATCGGCATTTTTTGTAAAAAATAACGCATCACCACCCAAAAAGAGGTGCCATAAATCAAATAGTCATTGACAAAGGGCAAAGGGTCTACGCCCAATTCTTCTTCCACCAAATAGAAAGCGCCGACGCCTAGCAGGCCAAAGACAGCCGTAAAGTAAAGTATGCCGAAAACGGAGAGTATCTTATACAACACACTCGAACCGAAAGCTGGAGACCGCCGAAAAGCGCGCCACTGAAGGAAAATAAAGCGTTGGAACATCGTAGAAACTATCTGTTTCAAAGGTATCATTTTTTTATATGTTTGTAAAAAATTGCTATGAGCGGATTGCATCAGCTACAGGTTTCGGTTGTGGAGCGCCTCACCGAAGATGCCGTGGCGCTTACTTTTGAGGTTCCTTCGTCCCTTTCCAAAAATTTTAGGTTTCAGGCAGGTCAGTATTTGACACTCTCTGCCCAAATTGACGGCACAGAAGTGCGTCGGTCTTATTCGATTTGCAGTGCCCCCCACGAAGATCGGCTTCGAGTGGGCATCAAAGCCTTGCCGAAAGGGGTGTTTTCAACCTATGCCAATGCCCAAATCCATGAAGGAGACATTCTTCATGTAGGTGCTCCCGAAGGACGCTTTGTGTATAGCCCTTCCACAAGCCAAAAAAAAATCATGCTATTTGCTGCCGGTAGTGGTATCACACCCATGCTTTCGATTGCCAAAGCGGCGCTCAATGACAGTACCGGCCACCAAGTCGTATTGGTCTATGGAAACCGAAATCCCGAAAGCAGCATGTTTGCGGACGAAATTCAAAGCATTGCACAAAACTACCCCGATCAGTTTGCTGTTATCAACGTATACAGCAGGGCACGGGGGGAGGGTGCTTTGTTTGGCCGAATCGATACGGCGAACATCAACTATGTGCTCAATACGCTGTACAACCAAACCCGTTTTGACGATTTTTATATATGTGGTCCCGGCGGTATGATAGACAGCTGTACGCAAGTGTTGACCGATGTCGGTGTTGAAAGCCAAAAAATTCATGTAGAGCACTTTGGCAGTGGCGCTGCCTCGGTTGCTTCTGATCAGGAAGGAACTGTGCGCTACACCGTTTTGCTAGACGACGAATCACATCAGTTTACGGCAGATGCCCAAAAATCTGTTTTAGATGCCGCTTTGGCTGCCGGACTGGAAGCACCCTACTCTTGTCAGGGAGGTGTTTGTGGTAGCTGTATCGGTCGTGTGAAATCTGGAAGCGTACAGATGGCCAACAACCAAATCTTGACAGATGCGGAGGTAGAAGAAGGCTTGGTGTTGAGCTGTCAAGCGAGCTGTACAAGCGATATGTTGGAAATCGACTTTGACGACGTCTGACACCTCCTTCTGGTATAGATTGACTCTCAAAAGCTGATTGGCTTCTTTCTTTTTTTGAATCCTATTTTGCAGGGCAGCTATTTTTTCTATACCAACCTGTGCGCCATTAGCATTGCCAGTAGAAACAACAAAACCAAGTCTGCCCACACTTTTTTAGGGATTTGTTGGACAACTACAGGCATCCATACCCAAAAAAGATAGGCGGTACACACCCACATATGGGGGGTATTGGGGTTTAAAACCAAAGAAGAAACACCAACCATCAACAGTGCCCCTAACATGGTACGCACACGGCGGTTCTCGGTGGGCACCCATTTGTTGGGCCACAATCCAAAACGCAAACCCAACACAACAAGGCCAATTCCCAAAACACTTAAAGTGAAATACCAATCGTGTAAGGGTCTGGGTGCTGGTGCCCAAACACTATTGTGCCAAGGAAATACTTCACTGACCGTCCAAAACAAAAAAGTAAAGGCCCCCATGCCTACCAGCATAAGCCACCATTTCCTAAGGTCGCGCTCTTGCCATTGCAACATGGCCAGTGGGATCAATAAGAGCAGCATCCAACCGTGGGGAATCACATACACCACAGCCATCCCCAAAAAAGCAGTGACAAAAACAGGGTCTCTGCGGCTTCCGTTGGCACTTAAGTGAAGCAGCCCTCCTATATATGATGCCATTAAAGCCGTTTCTAGCCATACTTGAAAATCATACTGTGCCCATGAACCTCCATAAAAACAAGCCCCTGCTAAGAGCCAATACAAGCCATTGGTGCGGGTCAAGGCGCCAAATCGGAGGGACAAAAACTCGAGTAACAAGGCGGTCAAAAAAAATCCCACCAAGGACCCAATGCCAACGATAAATGGTTGTTCAATAAAAAATAATGGCGTTAATAATAACACCAACAAAACCAGACGTTGGGGGTTTTTGGTCGTCGAAAAAAAGCTTGTCAACATATTTGTTTTGCCCTATTTTTGCGTACTAAAGATAGTATTTATGAAAGCCTTTTTTGAAGCCATCGCTTTTTTATTTGAAGAAATTCTATTTCTGCCCCTAGAGGCTTTACGCACACTTGAACTCAGTAGCTGGGTATTGGCCAATGTCATTAACTGGGGCTTTTTGGCTGTTGGTATGGCAGCTGGCGTGTATTGGGTGCTTCAACTCAAAAAGTTTAATGACAATGGCGAAGAGGACAAAGACCCTTCTGCCCATTCTTTCTTATAGGTCAAAGCCGATATCTTTTCGGTAGTATATCCCGTCAAAATCGATTTTCTCTAAGGCTGCATAGCTGTGGCTCAGTGCCTCATCGTGGCTTGCGCCAAAGGCGGTAGATGCCAACACACGGCCTCCACTGGTCACCACGTCTGTGCCTTGGATTTGGGTTCCCGCATGCACAATCAGGTCGGATGGGTCTATGCCCGAGATAACTTTCCCTTTTTCATAAGCTTCCGGATAGCCTCCCGAAACTGCCACCACTGTGGTGGCTGCCCTTGCGTCGATTTTCAAATCTATTTTGTCTAGTTGTTGGTTGGCGGTGGATTGCATCAGCGCCGCCCAATCGTTTTGCACACGTGGCAATACCACTTGGGTCTCTGGGTCGCCCATACGTACGTTGTATTCGATCACCAAAGGCTCGTCTCCAACTTTAATGAGTCCAATAAACACAAAGCCTACATAAGGAATGCCGTCAGATTGCAAACCTTGAATGGTGGGTTCCACGATGCGTTTTTTGATCTTATCTACAAAAACATCGTCCGCAAATGGCACAGGAGAAACGGCTCCCATACCCCCTGTGTTTAGGCCGGTGTCTCCCTCACCTATGCGTTTGTAGTCTTTGGCCATGGGCAGTATTTTATAAGACTTGCCGTCTGTAAGCACAAAGCAAGAAAGTTCAATGCCGTCCAAAAAGGCTTCAATCACCACTTTTTGACTGGCAGCACCAAACTTGGCATCGGCCAACATGGCGGTGAGTTCTTTTTGGGCTTCTTGTAGATCATTGAGTATAAGCACGCCTTTGCCTGCGGCTAAGCCGTCTGCTTTCAGCACATAAGGAGGCGCAATGGTCTCCAAATAGGCCAAGCCTTCTGTGAGTTCGTCTTTCGTAAAACTGCGATAGGCGGCCGTGGGGATGTTGTGCCTTTCCATAAAAGCTTTGGCGTATTCTTTACTACCCTCGAGTTGGGCGGCTTCTTGGCGCGGCCCAATGACGGGAATGTGATTTAGTTCGGCATCGTCCAAAAAGAAATCGTGAACCCCCTGCACCAAAGGGTCTTCAGGACCTACAATGACCAAGTCGATTTTGTGGTCCAAAGCGGCTTGCTTGAGTGCTGGAAAGTCGGTGGGAGAAACAGCCAAGTTGGTGCCAAACTGCGTGGTACCTGCATTGCCAGGGGCAATAAACAGTTTGGGGTTTTGAGGGCTTTGGGCGAGTTTCCAACAAAAGGTGTATTCACGTCCGCCACTACCCAGTACCAATATATTCATTGAAAAAATTTTGACAAAAATAGGGATTTGTTCGAAAGGATTTAGACATACATCATGGCCGCGCTTTTGGCCAAGAGTTTGCTGACTGCCGCACGTACCAGCATCAAAAAGGAAGTGGCTACGATGCGGGTGTCAAGCCAGAAATTTTGCTGATCGATATAAGCCAAATCGGCTTGGATGCGTTTTTGTATGTCTTCGCTTGTGAGCGCAGCACCTTTGTGGCCTTGCACCTGCGCCCAGCCCGTCAGTCCGGGCAGCACCGATTGCCGTTTTTGCATGGCATCCGCCCCAACTGTCGCCGAAAAAAAAGTGTTGTCAGCAGCCAAATGGGGTCTGGGCCCTACGACCGACATCTCACCCTTTAGGATGTTGAGCGCTTGTGGGAGTTCGTCGATTCCGGAATTGCGCAGTATTCTTCCCAATCGGCTGACAGCGGCTTCCAGTGCCTTGCCGGGCACATGGGGAGGCGCATCTGTGGGAAGGGTGCGAAACTTGTAACAAGAAAACGGAACCCCGTTTATCCCCTCTCTTTCTTGGACAAAAAACAAGGGCCCTTTGGAGTCGAGTTTGGTTAAAACCCACAATAGCGGCACCAACCACGACAACACAAAAAAGAGTAGTGCCAGGGAAAATAATACATCAAATAAGCGCTTAAGGGCCATATGCGTGGCGGTGTTTTTCATAGGTTGTGATTGCGAAGATACTTCATTTGAAGGCTTTGGGAAAAACAAGCCCCTGACAGGCGGAAAAAAGATTTGTATTTTTGATGCGATCCGCACAAAAAAGAACCATGAACCTATTGATCACAGGCGGCGCTGGCTTTATTGGGGCACATTTGGTAAGACATATGGTCCAAAAATACCCCCAATACCGTATCGTTAATTTGGATGCCTTGACATATGCGGCCGATTTGAATCGCCTTGTTGAGGTCGCAGATGCACCCAATTATCGATTTGTAGAGGCTGATCTGACAGATTTTGAAGCGGTTCAAAAAATCGTTTTAGAATACAAAATAGAAGCCGTAATTCACCTAGCTGCAGAATCGCATGTGGACCGATCCATTTCAGGCCCTTTGGTTTTTGGGCAAAGCAATATTATGGGGACACTGCACTTGTTGGAAGCATGTAGAAACACATGGCAAAATGACAAAAAACATTTGTTTTATCACATCAGCACCGATGAGGTCTATGGCGCACTAGGGGCAGAAGGTGTTTTCAGCGTCGATAGTCCCTATGACCCACATTCGCCTTATTCGGCATCCAAAGCGGCGGCCGACCATTTGGTACGTGCCTATGGCACAACCTATGGATTACCCTATATCATCTCGAACTGTAGCAACAATTACGGTCCAGGGCAGCATAGGGAAAAACTGATTCCACTTCTTATCGATCATTTAAAACACAACAAGCCCCTGCCGATATATGGAGATGGTAGCCATGTGCGCGATTGGCTTTTTGTAGCGGATCATGTGACAGCCATGGATGTGATTTTCCATAAGGGAGAAAGCGGCCAAACCTACCTCATTGGGGGGCAGTGTGAAAAAACCAATCTTGAGGTTGCCCAAAGTGTGTGTGACGCTTATGACCGCAAAATGGGACAGCCCGCGGGTACCGCCCGAAAGTTGATTACTTTTGTGGAGGACCGACCCGGGCACGACCATCGGTATGCCATAGACCCCAGCTTGCTGGAAGACCGTTTGGGATGGCAAGCACAAACGCCTTGGGAGGCGGGTCTGGAGACCACACTAAACTGGTACTTGAAAAACAATTGATGAAAGGAATCTTACTTGCTGGCGGCACAGGTTCGCGTCTTTATCCGATGACAAAGACCGTGAGCAAGCAATTGTTGCCCATCTACGACAAGCCCATGGTTTTTTATCCACTATCCACTTTGATACAATTGGGGATTTCTGAGATATTAATCATTACCACCCCGCGTGATTTGGCGGCATTTCAAGACCTGTTGGGAGACGGAAGTGCGCTGGGCTGTTCGTTTGCCTACGCCACCCAATCGGCACCCAATGGGTTGGCCGAGGCTTTTTTGATAGGCGAATCGTTTATCGGACAAGAGCCTGTGGCGCTCATACTGGGAGACAATCTTTTTTATGGTTCTGCCATAGACACCCTTGCCCCCACTACAAAAAACTTTTCCGGCGGTCTGATTTTAGGGGCTCATGTGCAGCACCCGGAACGCTATGGCATCGTAGCGCTCCATGCCGACGGAACCATCGCTTCTATCGAAGAAAAACCCAAAAACCCAAAATCGAACTTGGCCATTCCGGGCTTGTATTTTTTTGACGCTACGGTCGTTGAGAAAGCGAAAAACGTACGTCCAAGTGCCCGAGGAGAACTCGAAATCACAGACATCCACAAGGCCTATTGGAAGGCCGGTGCGCTGGAGGTACGGGTATTAGAATCGGGAACGGCTTGGTTGGACACCGGCACAGTGAGCAGTTTGTCCAACGCCCATGCCTTTGTGGAGGCGCTTCAAAGCCGACAAGGGGTGCTTGTGGGATCGCCCGAATTGGCGGCCTACAAAAGTGGATTGATTTCAAAAACAGCCCTTGCGAAACTTGCCCAACAATATGAAGGTTCTGAATATGGACACACCCTTACACGCTGGATCGATGCACGCTAAGCCTGCCCCCATATCGGGTTGTTGGATT
>CAXRDP010000029.1:0-29823 GCA_964229545.1 Flavobacteriaceae bacterium
CCATGAATCAAGGTGGTTTCTACCGTCTTGTCTTTGGGGTAGGCACGTAGGTTAAAGCGTGTGCCCAGCACCTGAACTTTTAGTTCGTTGGTACTGACCGTAAAAGGCTTGTTGGGGTCGTGATAGACATCAAACACCGCTTCGCCCACCAACTGCACATTGCGGGTTTCTACGCCAAAGTCTTTGGGGTAGCGCAACCGACTTCCGGCATTGAGAATCACACTGCTGCTGTCGGGCAATATCAGATGGTGGCGGTGGCCGATTCCGGCCTGAAACTCAACATAGGACACCGGCTCTTTGGGTACGCTGACCCACAACAGTATGACACAGGCCACTGCCAAAGCACCCACCAAAGTCTGTTTAAACTTTTTATAGCGAGGCACCACATGGCGCATATCGGTCTTGGATACCGAAACTTTTTGCAAGGCCTCGACCACATATTGCGCTTTTTTAAGGCTGTAATAGCGGGTGTTTTTGGGGCTTTTACGCAGCCATTTGTACAAACGGTCTTGCGATTGTTTGTCGCCTCCTTTTTGGATATACTGGTCTATTTGACGGTCTTTCACAAAGCTTCCTTTATTAATAAGACTGAAAAAACACCCTTTACCCTTAGTCGGTATCTTGGTTTTTTTTAAAACAACCCCAAAAACTCTTTTAGCTGTTTGCGTAAATGCTTGAGGGCTTTGGTCATATGGGCTTCTACGGTTTTTAGGGAAATGTCCATTTTGTTGGCGATTTCGCTTTGTTGGTATCCCTCAATTCGGCTCAGGATAAAAACCCGTCGGCATTTTTCAGGTAGTTGGTCTATGGATTTTTCTATCTGGGCCTCCAGCTCTTTTTCGATCACGGATGCCGCCGTATCGTCTGCCAAAGAAACATATTGAATCCAAGCCTGTTTTTGCACATAGTCATCATCGAGGCTTAACAACTGCTTTTTTTTCTGTAAATAATCCAAACAGGCATTGCGCGCCACCCTAAAAATATAGCCGTTGATATGGGTGATTTGGTCTCTGCGTTCCCAAATGGTATAGAGGACTTCTTGTGTGATGTCTTTGGCATCGGCTTCCCGTCCTACATAGTGGGTGGCAAACACCAATATTTTGTTGTGGTACAAACGGAAAAGCGCGTCAAAAGCCAGGCTGTCTCCTTTGTGTAGGAGGGCCAAGAGTTGGGCATTATCGCTGATTCCATACCCCATAGCAGTTCCTTTAGGCACAAGAGGAACCCTACACCATGTCCGGCAAAAAGGACGGGTCTGTTAAAATCTCAAATTACCAACAGTTGCGATTGCGTGGGGCATAGGTTAGGGTTCACTATTTGGGTTTCGACTAAGTTACTAAATATTTGACAAACAGGCGGTTTGGTCTGTTAAGGGTTCACCGGCACATGTTCTGTCAGATAGCGTGTCATCAGGGTATATAAATGTCGTCGGGTGTTTTTGCCTTCATAAATTCCGTGCGAGCGGTTGGGATAGGCCATCATGTCAAAAGGTTTGTTGTGTTTGATCAGCTCATTGGCCACCAGTTCCAAACTTTGGTAGTGGACATTGTCATCTCCGGTTCCGTGTACAATCAGCAGGTTGCCTTCCAAGTTTTTGGCATGGGTCACCGCGGCACCGGCCTCGTAGTCTTCTGGGTTTTCTTGAGGCAGCCCCATATAGCGTTCCTGATAGATATTGTCATAGATGCGAAAATCCGACACAGGCGCTACAGCCATGCCTGTACCAAACACCTCTGGGTATTGGAACATCAGGTTGAGGGTGGAACTACCGCCGCCACTCCAGCCCCATACCGCGGTGCGCTCAGCGTCCATATATGGAATTTTTAAAACTTCTTTTGCGGCTTCTGCTTGGTCTAAAATATTGAGCACACCTACTTTGCGATAGATGCTTTTGCGCCATTCACTTCCCTTTAGGCATGGCGTGCCACGGTTGTCCAAATCGACCACCACATAGCCCATTTGGGCCAACATGATGTTCCACATTCCGATAAAGGTATCAGTGGCCATCTGACTCCAAGGTTCGCCATAGACATGAAACACCACAGGGTATTTTTTGTCTGGGTCAAAATCAGTGGGTTTGACAATGCGGATGTCAATGTTTTGTCCAGAGGGCGTATTTACTTCTACAAACGACACCTCAGGCAGATCTAGGTTTTCCAAAGTGGCTGAAAAACCTTCGTTAGACACCAAGTTTTTGAGTGTTTGGTGGTCGGGCAGGCGTACCAAATCCACGGTCATGGGTTGCAGGACAGCGTTGTGAAAATGCAAAGCATAGTTGCCCTTGGGTGCAATGCTGTAGCGGTTGAGTCCGTCCATGCCCTCGGGGGTAAGGCGTTCTGCTTTTCCTTTTCCATCCAAAGACACCCTGTACAAAAAGCGTTGGGTGCTGTTGCTCGGAGACGCATGATAATACATATGGGTATCACTTGTACCTATCAAAGAGGCTACATCGTAGTCGCCGGGAGTCAACAAGGTTTTTTTACCGTTTTTAAGCGCAACCTTATACACATGCCTCCAGCCATCTGTTTCGTTGAGGCGCAAAAAAGCCTTGCCCTCATCGACCACATAGACCAAGTTTTCCTTGCGTTCACGCGAGGAGGCGTCAGGTACTTTGATGTCTATCCAAGTGTCCTCATGCTCCTCATAGACCAATCGGAGTTTTTTGTTTTGGGTGTTGTAGACATATATTTTTAAGTGGTTTTGGTGGCGGTTGATTTGCTGAATCAACAGTTGATTTTCGTCGATCCATTGCATGCCGGGTAGGTAGTTTTGCACCGCATCTCCCGGAACGGCTATCCAATGGGTTTGTTGGGTGTTGATATCCACAACTCCCACTTTGGCAGCAGAAGGGTCATCCCCCGCTTTGGGGTAGCGCAAGGGAATGGGGCGGGAATAGATATCGTCGGTGTTGTTGATCATATAAAAGGTGCCAATGCTACTGGCGTCTATGTGCCAATAGGCAATGGCAGTGCCGTTGGGGTTCCACCGAAATCCATCGCGACAGTTAAATTCTTCCTCGTAGGCCCAGTCAAAGGTACCATTGATGATGTCGCCACCTCCGCTGGTGGTGAGTTGGGTGGTGTTTCCGTTATTGAGGTTTTCCACATAGAGGTTTAGGTCTTGCACATAGGCCACTTGGGTATTGTCGTCCGAAAACTTGGCAAACATCAGGGTGGATTCTGGAAATTGTGCGCCTATTTGGGTGAGGCTTTGCGATGCGAGGTCATAGACCCAATAATCGCCTCTTGTGTTGGCACGCCACACACGCGCGCTGTTGGTGAAAAGCAGCATCTTGGATTCGTCTTTGGAAAAGCTAAACTGCTCCACGTACAAGGGCTCCGATGCACCTTTAGGGGTCAGCAGTTCGGGTGTTAAGAGGGTTTCTTGGGCGCCGGTTTCCATATGGTGTTTGATGACAAACTGCTTTCCGTATCGGTTGCGTTCTACTTGCACATATTCCACACCGTTGGCCATCCACTGAACGGGGGTAAGGCGCTCTTCTCTAAAATCGCTGGTGGTGTAGATGCGATCCAACGTCACTTTGGACAGGTCTTGTCCGATGCTGTTGTAAGCCCAAAGAAAGGCAACGAGGGTAAGAAAATATTTTTGCATGATGGCGTGTTTTATTTTAGTAGTTCAGGAAAGCGCGCTTTAAAGCGGTTGATTCTTGGAATGGACACCGCTTGCACGTAGGGGTGATTGGGATTTCTTTTTTCGTAATCTTGATGGTAGTCTTCAGCGACATAAAATTTCTCAAACGGACTGACTTCAGTCACGATGGGTTTTGGGTACACTTTGTCGGCAGTCAGTTGTTTGATATAGTTTTTGATGATGGTTTTTTCGTCTTCATTTTGATAAAACGCAATCGAACGGTATTGGGTGCCATAGTCGGGGCCTTGGCGGTTTGGGGTGGTGGGGTCGTGGGAACCGAAAAACACCTCTACCAAGGTTTTAAAATCGACCACTTTGGGGTCATAAAACACCTGAACGGTTTCGGCATGGCCCGTTCGCCCCGTACCGATTTGTTGGTAATTAGGGTTTTTTGTTGATCCTCCTGCATAGCCTGAAACGGCCTCTTGGACGCCTCGAACACTTTCAAACACAGCTTCCACACACCAAAAACACCCTGATGCAAAATAGGCAGTTTGGTATGCTTGCAATGCACTGTCGGTTGGACTTCCTACAGGGTTTGGGTTGTCCACAGGCTTGGGGGGTGCCAACTGGCATGCCGATGTGGATAGGGTGCCAAGAATGGCAAAACAAAGGATGACAATCTTCTTCATGGGGTCAATTTTTCACTAATCTACAAAGATTGTGCGAAACCGACCAACTTGGCCCCAAACCCAGACCATGTTCTGGTTTTTTTAAGCTCCGAAAATGCTTCTGAGCTGGGTTTTTTCCATGACAAGCAGCTAAGAATTCCATTGGTTATGGCTTTGCTTGTGGGTTCAACAATATGTGCAAAGGGTTTTCCTAGGCCTTCTGCCAATCCGCCGACTTGGGTCACCAAGGTCGGGCGTTCAAAATGCATGGCCATCGGACTGATGCCACTTTGGCTGGCAGTTCGATAGGGCTGAACCACCCAATCGCAAGCCCCAAACCAAGTAGGCAGGTCGTTGTTGGGTACAAAATGGGGGTGAAAGCTCACTTGGTCAGTGATTTCCAATTCGTGGCAGCGCTTCAACAAAGGTTTTATGGGAATATAGGGTTCTCCTACAACCAAGACTTTGATGTTAGGATGCTGTTTTTTTAGGGCAGGGATGCTTTCCAACAACAAATCCACGCCTTTGTATTTTCTGATGAGTCCAAAAAACAAAAGTACAGGTGCTTCGGGGTCCAATCCCAAGGCTTGGCGTGCAGTTTTTTGGTCTATGGGTTTGGGTAGCTTGGGGTTGATGGGGTGGGGGCATACAATTCCGGGTTTTTGGACTTGCTTATCCAACTGATTTTTAACCTGATCGGAAAGGCAAACCACACCATCTACTTCTTTTAAAAACAAAGACATAACCCCCGAATCAAACCATGTTGATTCATGCCCACGGGTATTGTCTACCAATGTCAATTTTTTTATGCCCTTGCCCAAAGCACGTGCGACAGTTCCCAAACATGGTGCTAAAAAAGGTGTCCAATACCTAAAAAGCACCCATTCTGGTTTAAGAGATTTGATGTATTGAGCGGTTTTGTACCAACTTACGGGGTTGAGGCTGTGCAGTCGGCGTTCTATAGAAAGCCCCCCGGGTCGGGGTCCATCTACAAACTGTGTCTTTCCGGGAAACAAAAATTGAGGGTAGAGGACTTCAAAACTCACCATGCGGACTTCTTTGCCCATATCCATCAAAGCTTGTGCGAGGGCTTCGTTGGTATCAGCGATGCCGCCTCGGTAAGGATATGCGGGTCCGACAATGACGATCATGACGGATCGGCCAGCACCCATTCACCTTTGGCTAACAAAGGCTCGGCCTGTTTGAATTTTACAGTTTTACGCTCTCCAGAAACCACGTGTAGAATCTCCACCCGTTCGTTTCGCCCGATTTTACGGGTGTCACGCACCACCGTTTCCACGGTTTGTGGCGCTCTGCTGGCACCCGCACCCACTTGTCGGTTGCGCATGGCCATTTCGTCGCTGTTGAGTACCTCCTCTTTGGAAGTTTCTACCTTTTGTTTGCGCCGTACGCTCCGCGCTTCGCGGATGGGATTGGCCTCACGCGCAGGAAGTTCCCCTTTAAACAAGAAAGAGATAATCTCACGATTGACTTTGTCCATCAATTCTCTAAACAGCTCAAAGGCTTCGAATTTGTAGATCAACAAGGGGTCTTTTTGTTCGTGGACAGCCAATTGGACAGACTGTTTGAGTTCGTCCATCTTGCGCAAGTGTTCTTTCCAAGACTCGTCTATGATGGCCAAACTGATGTTTTTCTCAAAATCATCAATCAGTTGTTTGCCTTCCGATTCGTAAGCGTTTTTCAGATTGGTCACCACATTGAGTGTTTTTACACCATCTGTAAACGGAACCACAATGCGCTCAAACTTGTTGCTGGGGTTTTCATACACGTCCTTAACCACGGGAAATACCTGTTGGGCGCTTTGTTGCATTTTTTGTTGAAAACGCTCATAAGCAGCCTTATAAACTTCATCCACTAACGCGTTTGGGTCTTGGCCTTCAAAGGCTTCTGCGGAAACAGGTGAACTTATCGAGAAATAGCGAATCAGTTCAAACTCAAAATTCTTAAAGTCTTTGGCTTCTTTGTTGGTCTGAACGATGGTTTCCGCCGTGTCGTAAATCATATTTGCAATATCGACCTTGAGGCGTTGCCCTTTGAGTGCGTGTTTACGTCTTTTGTAAACGACCTCACGCTGGGCATTCATCACATCGTCGTATTCCAACAAACGTTTGCGTATACCAAAGTTGTTTTCTTCTACTTTCTTTTGCGCCCTTTCAATGGATTTGGTCATCATAGAGTGTTGGATGACTTCTCCTTCTTTAAGTCCCATGCGATCCATCATTTTGGCCACTCTTTCGGAACCAAACAAGCGCATCAGGTTGTCCTCCAAAGACACATAGAACTGCGAACTTCCTGGGTCACCCTGACGGCCAGAACGACCGCGTAGCTGTCTGTCCACACGACGGGAGTCATGACGCTCCGTGCCTATGATGGCCAAACCACCCGCTGTTTTGACTGCCTCATTGATTTTGATATCCGTACCTCGACCCGCCATATTGGTAGCGATGGTTACCACACCCGCATGGCCGGCTTCTGCCACCACGTCGGCCTCTTTTTTATGGAGTTTGGCGTTGAGTACGTTGTGTTTGATATTTTGTCGTTGCAACATACGACTCAACAGCTCTGAGATTTCAACCGAGGTTGTACCAATAAGCACAGGTCTTCCTTCATTGGAAAGGCGTGTTACCTCTTCTATGACAGCATTGTATTTTTCACGCTTGGTTTTATAAATCAGGTCGTTTTCGTCATTACGTGCAATGGGTCGGTTGGTAGGGATCTCGACCACATCCAACTCGTATATCTCCCAAAACTCACCCGCTTCAGTAATGGCAGTTCCTGTCATCCCCGCGAGTTTGTTGTACATCCTGAAATAGTTCTGTAGGGTGATGGTGGCAAAAGTTTGAGTCGCCGCTTCGATTTTTACATTTTCCTTGGCTTCTATGGCTTGGTGGAGTCCGTCGGAATAGCGGCGTCCGTCCATGATACGACCTGTTTGCTCATCCACAATTTTCACCTGATTTTCCATAACCACATAAGCCACATCCTTTTCAAAGAGGGTATAGGCTTTGAGCAACTGGTTCATGGTGTGTATACGCTCACTTTTTACGCTAAAGTCTTTAAAAAGCTGTTCTTTTTCTTGCGCCTCTGCTTCGATTTCAAGCTCTTTACTCTCAATTTTGGCAATTTCTGCACCTATGTCCGGGAGTACAAAAAAGTCAGATGCCTCAGAACCTTTTGAAATCATTTCAACTCCTCTGTCGGTCAACTCGATTTGGTTGTTTTTTTCGTCAATCACAAACAACAAAGCCTCGTCTACCTTGGGCATTTCTCTGTTGTTGTCCTGCATGTAGTGAGCCTCTGTTTTCTGCAGCAACTGGCGCACCCCTTCTTGGCTTAAAAACTTAATCAAGGCTTTGTTTTTGGGCAAACCTCTAAAGGCGCGGAGGAGTAAGAATCCACCGTCTTTGGTATCGCCAGCGGCAATGAGTTTTTTGGCTTCTGCCAATATGGAAGTGATGTTTTGTCGTTGTTCTTGAACCAGTTGTGCGACTTTGGGCTTTAACTCGTTAAACTCGTGACGGTCTCCCTCGGGAACAGGTCCGGAGATAATCAGCGGGGTCCGTGCATCGTCTATCAATACAGAGTCTACCTCATCTACGATGGCAAAGTTGTGGGGGCGCTGTACCAAATCATCGCTGGCATGGGCCATGTTGTCCCTCAGGTAGTCAAACCCAAATTCGTTGTTGGTGCCATAGGTAATGTCTGCTGCATAGGCTTTTCTTCGTGCTGCAGAATTGGGTGGGTGGTGGTCGATACAATCTACGGTAAGGCCATGAAACTGAAACAAAGGTCCCATCCATGCGCTGTCGCGTTTGGCAAGGTAGTCGTTGACAGTAACCAAATGGACACCATTTCCGGTGAGTGCATTCAAATATACGGGTAGAGTTGCCACTAGAGTTTTTCCCTCTCCAGTTTGCATTTCCCCAATTTTACCCTGATGGAGCACAATTCCACCTATGAGTTGGACATCGTAATGCACCATGTCCCAAGTGACTTGTTTGCCTGCTGCATCCCAAGAGTTGGACCACTTGGCGGTGTCTCCTTGGATAGAGACAAAATCGTTTTGCGCAGAGAGTTCACGGTCAAAGGCTGTGGCTTGAACTTCTAGGGTCGTATTATTGGCAAAGCGCTTGGCAGTTTCTTTGACCACAGCAAATGCCAGAGGCAATAGTTGATCCAAGAGTGTTGAAACGGCTTGTTGGCTGTCTTTTTCCAAGGAGTCAATCTGCTGATAGAGACGGTCTTTTTCGTCTATATCTTCCAGAGATTCAATTTCTTGGTTTAAGGCTTGAATTTGGTCGTTAAAAGGGGCACGCACTTCGGCGATCTGGGACTTGAAGTCAGAAGTTTTCTGGCGTAGGTCATCGTGGGAGAGTGCTTCAAGTTTATTTTCTTCTTGCAGAATAATATCCACAAGGGGGCGCACAGCACCTATGTCTTTTTTGGATTTGTCTCCTACAAAAACTTTTAAGATGTTGTTGAGTAAGCTCATCGATTGTTTCGGACTAAAGCTTCAAAAATAAGCAAAAAAAAAGGCTCAAATGAGCCTTCTCTAAATAAGTTTTGTGTCTAATACTCGTCTTCGTTCCACAAGTAATCCTCATCGGTGGGGTAGTCGGGCCAGATTTCGTCTATGGATTCATAGATTTCTCCACCTTCTTCTTCCATAGATTGAAGGTTTTCTACCACTTCTAAGGGCGCACCGGTTCGGATGGCAAAGTCGATCAGTTCGTCTTTATTGGCAGGCCAAGGTGCATCACTCAAATAAGAAGCCAATTCTAATGTCCAATACATATCACTGGGGTTTTAGATTTGCAAAAATAAATTTTTCGGGAAATTGTGCAAGAAAAATTTTAGGATTGCGGAATCCACTTAACTTCCTGATTACCAGAATCTTTACAGAATTTTCGCGCCAAACAAAACAAATAGTCCGACAAACGATTGAGGTAAATGATGACAATGTCGTCCACAAAAGCATTTTTACTGAGAGTAACCGCCAGGCGTTCCGCCCTACGACACACACATCTTGCTACATGGCAATGGGCCGCCATTGGGTTGCCTCCGGGCAAGATAAAGTGGGTCATGGGAGGAAGCGTAGCCACTGTTTTGTCTATTTGACGCTCTATCCATTGTACTTCTTCTTGACCGATTTTTTTTAAGGGGAGTTCTGTAAGTTCTGTATCCACAGCCAACATGGCACCCACAACAAACATATGATTCTGAATGTTCTCCAAATCAGATTGTGTAGTGGTGTCATCAATGGAAGTTGCAATCACACCCAACCACGCATTGACTTCATCGACAGTGCCGTAGGTTTCTATACGTAAATGACTTTTGGAAACGCGTTCACCTCCATACAAAGAGGTCATGCCTTGATCACCGGTTTTGGTGTAGATTTTCATTTTTCTTTATAGCCATCCAATCTATAGCAGCGACTGGAAATTTTTGGCTAAAGTAAGGAAGATTTATGTTATAACTTCCTAATAATCAATATTTTTTGCGTGCAATGGCAAACAAAAATAGAAAACCAGCAATTCCCGATGCCAATCTTGCAATGTAGTCACCCGAACGCACATAATAGGTGCGTTTGTTTTGGGGCTGTATGCTGCCCAGCAAGACTCCACGTTGCTCATATGGAAGTGTTTTTTCAATTTCACCTAAAGGGTTAATAAAAGCCGAGATGCCCGTATTGGCCGATCTAGCGATGGGGCGGCGGGTTTCTATGGCACGCAAACGGGTGTAGCTCAACAGTTGTTTGTGCCCGGGTGTGTTTCCCCACCATGCATCATTGGTCATGACGGCCAAAAACTGAGCGCCTGCACGGACGTACTCAGTGACAAAAGCGCCATAAACGGATTCATAACATATCACAGGCCCCACCCTGACGCCCGAATCCAATTCCATGGTTGTCCTTTTGGCTTGGGTTGCCCTACTCAAAACGGTGCCTCCTAAGTCAATCATCACATTGCCCAAAATGGGTTCTATAATGTCTCTGTAAGGCAGTGTTTCTATGCCTACCACAAGTTTGGATTTGTGATAGGTTTGTACCTCATTTTGAGAAGTCAAGAATGAGCTGTTGTAAAAATCTACCCAAATATCGTTGTTTACTTGGTTGGCTGTAGGGGTTTTGTTCTTGTCTGTGTAGGTATTAAAGAATTGTATGCCGCTCAACAGTTGTGCGGAATCGTGTTTTTCCAGCTGACTTGTGATTTGGGCGTATAAAGGACTGCTTTTGAATTGTGGTAGATAGGACCCTGGCCCCTCAGAAAAATAGGTCTCAGGGGCGACAATCAGATCGATAGGGTCTGAAACATCGCTGAGTAATTCAAATAATGCTGTACACTGCTCTGCATCAGAAGATGCATATTTTTCGTTGTAAGGATCTACATTGGGCTGGGTGACCGCCACATGAATTTTGGTTGTTTCTTCGGCTTCGTATTGGTTGTAAATCAACAATGAAAGTATGATAGGAATTGAGATGCCCAGCACAGCCAAAGCCAATTGCCGCTTTGGGTTTTGAAGCTGTTGAATGCCTTTAAAAACAATCAGGTTGATTATCCAAACCCATAGACTGCCTCCAAATACGCCGGTGTATTCATACCATTGAATCCAATAAATATGCTCTGAAAACACATTTCCCAATTGCAGCCAAGGCCATGAGAAGTCCCATTGTAGGTGCAACCATTCAAAACTAAGCCACAGGGCAACCAGAAAGGTTACACTTATTTTTCTGGGGAGTTTGTGGTCTACAAATAAAGCCAATCCAAAAACAGTTGTCATCAAAAGACTGTTGACCAGTATGGCAAAAAACATTCCAAAGGCGGTGGCATTCCAAAGCCACCATGTGGTAGCGCTGTTCCATATCAAAAAAGTGAGATAGATGTATCCCAATAGCGCTAGTTTGTTATTGGGTGGTTTTATAAAAATCAGATGGAGTAGGGGTACAAAGGCGATAAAAATCAGAATGGGAAAACCATCAACGGGCCAGGACAAGGCGAGCAAAACACCACTCAACAAACTTTTGATTAGCTGTGATTTCATCTGCTTCAAAGATAGATAATTTGTGGTGTCTGATAAGGATTAGTTGTATCTTAGCAGGAATGAAACACCTGCCCAATCTTTTGACACTCCTCAACGCGGCTTCTGGCTGTGTGGCCCTTTATTTTGTAGGGAATTTGGATATCGAAACCGCCATGTTTTTTGTGTTGTTGGGTGCTTCTTTTGATCTCTTTGACGGATTGTTGGCGCGTCGTCTTGGTGTTGCCGGCCCTTTGGGTGTACAGTTAGATTCTTTGGCAGATCTCATTACTTTCGGGGTGGTGCCGGGGGCGGTTGCCGTGGTTTCTTTGTCCTTTTCGGGTTTTGATGCTGTCTATTCATTGGTTGGTTTTGCAATCACCATAGGTTCTGTCTATCGGTTGGCCAAGTTTAACACACTCACCGAAAAAGCGGCTTATTTTAAAGGATTGCCCACCCCTGCCAATGCTTTGTTTTGGTTGGGATTGCCACTCCTTCCTGTGGATTTTGCTTCTTGGCATTTGCTCGTTTTGGTGTTGATAAGTACTTATTTACTGAACAGTCAACTGATTTTTTTACGACTCAGGATACGAAAAAGTATAGGTGCAAACGCCGGGCTTTTGTTGGCTACGGTGGGTACGATTGTGCTGTTTACAATATTTGGATGGGGCGCCTTGAGCCCTGTATTGATAGGCTATGTTGCGGTCTCAGTATTGTACACAATTTTCACAAAGCTCAGAAGCTGAGCTTCTTTTTTCGCAATTCAAAGTTTTGACCTAAGTACACCTTGCGAACCATTTCGTCGTTGGCAAGTTCTTCGGGTTTCCCAGCTTTTAGGATGCGTCCTTCAAACATAAGATAGGTTTGGTCCGTGATGGCCAAGGTTTCTTGCACATTGTGATCTGTGATGAGTATGCCGATATTTTTGCTTTTGAGATGGGCAACAATCTTTTGAATGTCTTCCACCGCCACCGGATCTACTCCGGCAAATGGCTCATCGAGGAGGACAAACTTGGGATCGGTCGCCAAAGCACGCGCAATTTCGGTGCGTCTCCGTTCTCCACCCGAAAGCAAATCTCCTCTGTTGTTGCGAATGTGTGTCAATCCAAATTCTTCTAAAAGGGCTTCTGTTTTTTCGGCTTGTTCTTTGGGGCTGAGGTTGGTCAATTGTAAAACACAACGGATGTTGTCTTCCACGCTGAGTTTGCGAAAAACAGAGGCTTCTTGCGCCAAATAGCCGATACCGTTCTGAGCACGTTGGTACATGGGAAATTTGGTGATGTCGGTATTATCCAAAAAAATCTGCCCGCTGTTGGGTTTGATCAGACCCACAATCATATAGAACGAGGTGGTTTTCCCGGCTCCGTTGGGTCCAAGAAGTCCTACAATTTCCCCCTGATTTACTTCAATAGATACCTGATCGACAACCTTTCGGCTTCGGTAGGATTTGGTGATATGTTGCGCGCTTAATTTCATCTATTTGGAAACTAGGTTCTCGATTTTTCCATGTTACGAACCACCTTTCGGGATATAAATATACTCAGCTCATACAAAACCAACACCGGAATGGCTACAATAATTTGGCTGGCAATATCGGGCGGAGTGATGATGGCTGATAATAGCAACACCAATACCAATGATATTTTTCTGTATTTACGCATCAATTCAGGAGTGACCAATCCGATTTTAGTCAAGAAGTACACCAAAATGGGCAATTCAAAAATCAATCCAGATGCAATTACAGATGCGCGTACCAAAGCTGTATAACTACTCAAATCAAAGTCATTAAACACTTCACCGCTGACCGTATAAGTCCCCAAAAATCGTATGGACAAAGGCGTTACCACATAGTATCCGAAAAGCACTCCCAAAAAAAACAACAATGAAGAAACGCCAATAAATCCACGTGCGGTTTTTCGTTCGTGGCTGTACATACCCGGGCTGATAAAACGCCAGAATTGATAGACCACATAGGGGAAGGCTGCTACAAACCCCAATGTGATTGATGTCCAAATATGAGCAGAAAATTGCCCCGCCATGGTGCGGCTTTGAATCCTAAAAGGCAAGTCTCCCACACAAAAACTATCATCCAAACCAACAAATTTTGAGATGCTGCAAAGTATTTTATAGGTAGGAAAGTCACTTTTTTTGGGTCCAAAAAGGAGGGTGTCAAAAACAAAATCTTTGGCCAAAAAAGCTGCAAACCCAGCAAGAACAATGGCTACTATGGCACGCAAAAGATGCCAGCGTAAATCTTCCAAATGATCCAAAAAAGACATTTCCTTTTCTGCCATTTTTATAATTTTTTCAATTGATATTTGTGAAAGTCAGTAATCCTAAAAAAAAATATTATGAGCGCAGAAAAAAAGCCCTTCAACAAAAAACTACTCATTTTTATAAGGAAAACACTTTGATTAGGAAAGTAGCTTAGGTTTCGCTTATGGTTTTTTGAGTTTGTATTCAAAATGTAAACTAAAGGTTATACTTTTTAAAAATTAAGCGTATATTTAGAAAGCAAATGTACAAAATAGCTATGTAAAGGTGGATAAAAACATAATTGGTGTAGACCTCAAATCTTCTCTTAAACAATTTTTTGGTTTTTCTGAATTTCGCGGCCTTCAAGAGCCTGTCATTCAAAGTTTGTTATCGGGTCAGCATACTTTCGTGATTATGCCCACAGGTGGGGGTAAATCGCTATGTTATCAACTCCCAGCTTTGTTGTTAGATGGAACCGCCATAGTGGTGTCTCCCCTGATCGCACTGATGAAAAATCAGGTTGATGCCATTCGTGGTATTTCAGAAAATGAAGGTGTCGCTCACGTGCTGAACTCTTCTTTGAGCAAGTCTCAAATCAACAGGGTGATGGACGATATCAAAAACGGTGTGACCAAACTCTTGTATGTGGCGCCTGAATCATTGACAAAAGATGAGTACGTGCAGTTTCTCAGGTCAGTAACCATCAGTTTTTTGGCTGTTGATGAAGCGCATTGTATTTCAGAATGGGGGCACGATTTTAGACCGGAATACAGAAACTTGAGGAGCATTATTGATCGCATTGGAGATGATATACCCATTATTGGTCTTACGGCCACAGCCACACCCAAAGTTCAAGAGGACATACTGAAAAACCTCAATATCAACGATGCCAAAACTTTTAAAGCGTCCTTTAACAGACCCAACTTATATTACGAGGTGCGTCCCAAAACCGCGCAGGTCGATCATGACATCATTGCATTTGTCAAACAGAATGAAGGCAAGTCCGGTATTGTGTATTGTCTATCGCGCAAAAGAGTTGAGGAATTGGCTGAAGTACTTCAGGTCAATGGCATCAAAGCCGTGCCTTATCATGCCGGTTTGGATACCAAACAACGTGTTCGTAATCAAGATATGTTTTTGATGGAGGAAACCGACGTAGTGGTAGCAACAATCGCCTTTGGTATGGGGATAGACAAGCCCGATGTGCGCTTTGTTATTCACCATGATATTCCAAAAAGTATAGAAAGCTACTACCAAGAAACCGGACGCGCGGGACGTGATGGTGGGGAAGGGCATTGCTTGGCCTTTTACGCCTATAAAGACATTGAAAAATTAGAAAAGTTTATGTCGGGAAAACCTGTAGCCGAGCAAGAAATTGGTTATGCGCTCCTACAGGAAATGGTGGCCTATGCGGAAACTTCTATGTCTCGACGCAAATTTATCCTGCACTACTTTGGTGAGGAATTTGATGATAAAAAGGGACCCGGCTGGGAAATGGATGACAATACACACAATCCAAAACCCAAAAAAGAGGCCCAAAAGCAAGTTGCTTTGCTATTAAATGTTGTACAACAGACAGCTGAGCAATATCGCTTTAAAGAATTGGTCAATATTTTAGTGGGTGTTAAAAATGCTACGCTGAGCTCTCACAATGTGATTCACAAAGATTTTTTTGGTCAAGGAAAAGGCGAAAATCCGTCCTATTGGCGTGCGCTTATCCGCCAGTTGTTGGTGTCAAAACACCTACACAAAGAAATTGAAACCTATGGGGTAATCAAACTTACAGAACTAGGAAAAGAATTTTTGTCTTCCCCAAGCTCATATATGATGACCGAAAATCACGACTATGATAGCAGCGGTCCGACTGCATCGTCAGGGGGTTATGGTAAGGCATCTACTTTTGATAAAAAATTGTATGATGCGTTGATACAATTGCGAAAAAAAGTAGCAGATAAATACGAGGTTCCCCCTTATGCGGTATTTCAAGAGCCTTCTATTGAGGACATGCTTTTGAAATATCCCACCACGATCGATGAGATGAAAAACATCCATGGAGTGGGAGAGGGAAAAGCCCAAAAATTTGGCAAGCCCTTTGTGGAATTCATTCAAAAATATTGTGAGGAAAACGATGTCATTCGGCCACAGGATATTGTTTTCAAAAGTACAGGTGCTAACTCGGCTCTAAAGCTTTATATCATTCAAAGCATAGACCGTAAACTTCCTTTGTCCGATATAGCAGGAGCCAAAGGCATGGATATGGATGCTTTTATCAAAGAATTGGAAACCATTATGTTTTCGGGAACCAAACTCAATATCCAATACGAGATCGATAACTTGTTTGACGAAGATCAGCAGGAGGAATTATACGAATACTTTATGGAAGCTGAAACGGATGACATAGACACTGCCTTTGAGGAATTTGACGGAGACTTTGAGGAGGAGGATTTACGTTTGTTTCGTATTCGTTTTATGAATGAAGTAGCCAATTAGCCTATATTTGCCGGCAAATAAAACACGATGAACGACGGCTTATACGCAACCCTACACACCCAAAAAGGAACCATCACCCTTTCGCTTACTTACGAACAAACCCCTGGAACCGTGGGCAATTTTGTCGCTTTGGCAGAAGGAAATCTCGAAAATGAAGTTCGCCCCCAAGGTAAACCCTACTATGATGGTTTGAATTTTCACAGAGTCATCCCTGATTTCATGATTCAAGGTGGCTGTCCCCAAGGCACAGGCGTAGGAGGCCCCGGCTATCAATTTGATGATGAGATCCATCCGGAGTTGCGCCACGACCGTCCCGGTGTTTTGTCCATGGCCAATGCAGGTCCTGGCACCAATGGAAGTCAGTTTTTTATCACCCATGTGCCCACCCCATGGCTAGACGGAAAACACACCGTTTTTGGTCATGTGGTTGAAGGGCAAGATGTGGTAGATGCTGTGGCTCAAACCGATCTTATTGAAAAAGTAGAAATTCTAAGAGTCGGCGCACAGGCTCAAGCATGGAATGCGATTGAGGCATTTCGCACTTTTGAAGGGAGCCGTGCTCGCCGCTTGGAAGAGGCTGCCAAGCAACGTGAAGAGGAGTTAGACAAACTTTCCAAAGGCTTTGACAAAACCGATAGCGGGCTTCGCTATCAGATCATACAAAAAGGATCGGGCGCACAAGCCGCCAAAGGCAACAAAGTAGAAGTCCATTACAAGGGACAACTTCCCGACGGTACTGTTTTTGATTCTTCCTATAAAAGAAACCAACCGATTGGTTTTACTTTGGGTGTGGGTCAGGTGATTCCGGGTTGGGATGAAGGAATTTCACTTCTCCAAGTGGGTGACAAAGCCCGTTTTGTAATTCCATCAGATTTGGCCTATGGATCGAGTGGCGCAGGCGGTGTTATTCCACCAGATGCAACCCTAATTTTTGACGTTGAATTGGTAAGCGTCGGCTAGGCTTTCCATTTGATATTACACCCGATACTTGGTTTTTGAAGACCTGGTACGGTTTCATTGTTAAGGATGCTTTCCAGTGCGGCTCTCATGTCTTTTCCTGTCACAGGGATGCCATTTTCGGGACGTGAATCGTCTAACTGGCCACGATAGCTAAGCTTTAAATCTGCATCAAATAGGTAGAAATCAGGGGTACAAGCCGCATCGTACGCTTTGGCTACTTCTTGTGTTTCGTCGTATAGATAGGGAAATGTAAATCTTTCTTTTTTGGCTACTTCCGTCATTTTATCGGGTGCATCATCTGGATAATTTTCCACATCATTGCTAGAAATGGCTACAAAACCGACTCCGCGATTTTGAAAATCGTGCGCCAGATCCACAATTCCCTCAAATACATGTTTGACAAAAGGGCAGTGGTTACAGATAAACATTACAACCGTGGCCTTTTCCCCTTGAATATCCTGTAGGTTGAGGGTATTTCCGCTGACTGTATCTGGTAGTGAAAACGCGGGTGCAAGGGTTCCGAGGGGGAGCATATTGGATGGAGTACGTGCCATTTGATTTTTTTACAAACATACTAAATTCACTCGCTCGTCAGGTCATCGAAAACATCTTCTAAATCAGATGTTTCCTTTGTGTATTTGTCATCCTTGTGAATGATTTCTTCTCCCTTTTTGTCAATCACAAACGTCATGAGTTCGTTCAGGCAGTTGGCAAAGGCTTCAAAGTTCTCTTTGTACAGATAAATTTTTTGCCTTTGGTAACGGGCAGTATTTTGATCGGGATTGTACCTGCGTCTACTTTCAGTAATGGTTAAATAATAGTCCCCGGACTGGGTCTCTAATACGTCAAAAAAATAGGTGCGACTGCCACTTTTAAACTTACGATGCGTCACATTCACGTATCGGTTTTCTTGATTTGGGTTCATATGTAAGATTTAGGAGGTTAAACATACAAAAAATGTGCAAACATCAGGTTTCTATTGCTGTTTTGTCAATTTGTTGTTTGCCGTATAGGTCAGCATAATATCCTTTTGTATTGACCAGCTCTTTGTGTGTGCCAAATTGCGCTATTTTGCCCCCGTCTAGTACCATGATATAGTCTGCATTTTTAGCAGAAGAAATTCTGTGACATACAATGATGGTGGTTACCCCTTGATTGTTTTGTTTGAGTTTCTCCAAAATGGTTTCTTCTGTTTCTGTATCTACAGCCGAAAGGGCATCGTCTAACAAAAGAATCTTGGGTTTTTTGATCAAAGCACGCGCTATGGAAATACGTTGTTTTTGTCCGCCAGACAGCGATACACCACGCTCGCCAATAATGGTCTCATAACCATCTTTAAATTCCACAATATTGTCGTGTACGGCTGCCCAACGTGCCACGGTTTCTACTTCTTCTTGTGATGCTTTACTATCTCCAAACTTGATGTTGTTGGTCAAAGTATCCGAAAACAAAAAGGCTTCTTGAGGCACATAGGCGATGACTTGCCGAAGGTCGGACAAATCGACCTGTCTTACATCAACACCGCCCACAGTTACCTTGCCGGAACTTGTGTCATACAAACGACCAATCAGGTTGATCAATGTGGTTTTTCCGGAACCTACCCGGCCTAGCAAGGCCAATGTTTTTCCAGGTTCTAAACAGAAATCGATGTTTTGTAGCGCAGGTTGCAGTGCATCATCATATTGAAAATGAACATCCCTAAAACAAATACTATGGTCTTTAATTGGTTTGTTCTCTGAAGGGTTTTCTACTTCGGGTTCTTGTCCTAGAAATTCGTTGATTCTTTGCTGGGAGGCTTCGGCTTGCTGTACAATGGATGTGACCCAACCTACGGTTGCCACGGGCCATGTCAGCATATTGACATAGATGATAAACTCTGCCAACACCCCCAGCTCGATAAGCCCGTTGATGTATTGATTGCCTCCGATAAAAATGACCAGTATATTGCTAAAACCTATCAACAGAATCATGAGCGGAAAAAACCACGACTGAACTTGTACCAAGTGCATATTTTTGGCTTGGCTCGTTCCAGCAAGAACGGCCATTTTATGGTTTGCAGTACCTTCGATGGCATTGGCTTTTACCACGCCTATACCGCTAAACATCTCTTGAGCGAAAGCAGACAATTTGGACAAATACTCTTGTACAACCGTACTGCGTTTGTGTATGGCACGGCTCAATCTGTATATGGCAAATGACAGAAAGGGGAGCGGCGCTAGGGCGTAGAGTGTAAGCATGGGCGCGACACTGACCATATACGAAATCACAATCACAAAAAGCGCCGCTGTGTTGATGCTGTACATGATGGCAGGCCCGAAATACATTCGTACTTTGGAAACATCTTCGCTGATGCGATTCATCAGGTCGCCGGTGCGGTTTTGCTTGTAGAAATTAAGCGAAAGCTTTTGGTAGTGTTGGTAGATTTCGTTTTTGAGATCAAACTCAATAAATCGAGAAACGTTGATAATGGTTTGTCGCATGGTAAAAGTAAATCCACCCGAAATCAAAGCGGCCCCAATAATCATCCCTATGTTCTGTAACAATACTTTTTTGAGTGTGGGTAGATCGGTTGTGCCTCCCGTCAAATAATTGCTCACTTGGGTAATGGAATCCCCCACCAAACTGGGCGCTACCACTGCAAAAATCTTGGCGGAAACCGTAAAAAACAATCCCAATAGAAGGCGAACCCTGTATTTGTAAAGATATTTGTTGAGGTACTGTAGTGCGCGCACAAGCCTGATTTGACCTCAAAGATAGTATGTGCAACTTAATTTGCTTCTGTATGTGGGTAGAATAATGAATAAACGTATTTTTGCAGAGACAAAATCGTTCTTTGAGATGCTCACACGCAGACACCTCCGTATTAAAGTCATGCAGGAAATTTATGCATGTACCCTTACCCAAAATGACAACTTAACCAGTGCTGAGAAACATCTGAATCAGAGTAGCCTTGGTTTTTACCAACTCTATCTGACCCTACTGTCACTCCTTATTGAAATCCAATCTTGTGGTCGAGAGTTGCATGAAAAAAATAAAAATCAATACATAAAAGCGAGTGACAAAGCCCTCAACCCTAAGTTTTTTAACAACTTGGCATTGGCTCAATTGGCCAATAATAAAATCCTACAACTTCAGCTTACAAAACACAAACTTAACTATTGGGCACAACACGATGAATATGTGCGGTTGGTTTGGGACCATGCAAGTGAGAGTGATGTATATTCGGATTATTTGGCTACAGAAACCAATGGTTTTGACCAAGACAAATCTTTTTTGGTAAACTTGTTTACCGAAGTGATTGCTCCTTATGATCGATTGTACGAGTTTATTGAAGAAATCAAACCCACATGGATAGACGATTTGCCTTTGGTCAACACCATTGTGCGCAACACACTTACCCATATCAAAGACCATCCTCAGTCCAATTTGGTGCTTACACAAGCTTATAAGGATCCCGACGATGCCGATTTTGCCACAACATTGTTCAGAAAGGTGATGCTCAATGACAGTAAACTTTCTGCAGAGCTGGAGGGTCGCACACCCAATTGGGAACAAGACCGCATCGCTGTGTTGGATATGATCATACTCAAAATGGCCATAGCTGAACTGCTGTATTTTCCTGAAATTCCATCCAAAGTGACCATCAACGAATATTTAGAAATTGCCAAAGAGTATGCCACGCCTAAAAGCAGTGTGTTTATCAATGGGATTTTGGATGTATTGGTCAAAGAATACAGCCAATCCAACGAGCTTAACAAAAACTTGAAAGGCTTGTCTTAAAGTACTAAATTAGCATCCAAAATTAAATGATATGAGATTTGTAATCTTTTTTTGTGTCGCCGCGCTTATGGCGAGTTGTAACACATCCCCATCCAAAAAAGTAAACAGCACCGAAGCAAGCCAAGCAACGGTAGTTCAGGACACAGTTCCTGTGATGACCTTTAATAAAGTCGAACATGATTTCGGCACTATCAAAGAAGGTGACGTTGTGGAAACCACTTTCAGTTTTACCAATACAGGCACACGCGATTTGATGATTCTCAACGCACGCGGCAGTTGTGGTTGCACAGTGCCCGACTATCCCCAAAACACTCCCATAGCACCGGGTGAGTCTGCGGATGTTAAAGTAAAATTTGACTCAAACAACAAGCCTAACAACAACAACCGGACTGTTACATTTACCACCAACACCGCCAACGGACGTGAGGTGATTCGTATCAAAACTTTTGTAACTCCCGATCCGGTTAAAGAAAAACAACGGGAAGAGCGCCGCAAAGCCATACAAGCCCGTCAAAACCAAAACAAATAACACATGGAAGCATTTTCGGGCCAATTGCCCTTTTTATTGATGATGTTCGCCATCATCTTCTTTTTTATGATTTTGCCCCAGCAACGTCGGGCTAAAAAAGAGAAAAACTTTAAAAACAACCTTCAAAAAGGAGACCGTGTGATCACCAAAAGTGGTGTCCATGGCAAGGTGATTGAAGTCAATGACAGCAATGACAGCTGTGTGATTGAGACCATGGCAGGAAAGCTCAAAATGGAGCGTAGTTTTATATCCATGGAGATGAGCCAGAAACTCAATCCGACCGCTTCTAAAAAATAATTTTAAGCGCCTCGGGCGCTTTTTTTATAGATAAAAACGTGTACAAATTCCTCATAAGACCCATATTGTTTCTTTTTGATGCAGAAAGTGTACACCATTTTTCATTTGCAGCGATTCGCTTACTTCATTGTATCCCATTTGTTGGAGGGATACTTCGACGGACCTATGCTGTCAAGCATCCTAGACTGGAGAGAGAATTGTTTGGAATACGTTTCCCCAACCCTGTAGGGCTAGCAGCAGGGTTTGATAAGAATGCCAAACTCTTTAAACCCCTTTCTAATTTTGGATTTGGGTTTATTGAAATCGGAACCGTTACACCCAAACCACAGTCGGGAAATCCAAAAAAGAGATTGTTTCGCTTAAAGTCCGACCAAGCCATTATCAACCGAATGGGATTCAATAACGAAGGCGTTGAGGCAGCGGTTCAGCGATTGAAGCGCAACAAAGGCCTGATTATTGGTGGGAATATTGGCAAAAATAAAATCACTCCCAACGAAGAGGCTACCGCTGATTATCTACACTGTTTTGATGCACTTTTTGATTACGTAGATTATTTTGTCGTCAATGTTAGTTCGCCCAACACCCCCAACTTGCGTGACCTACAAGAGAAAGAACCCTTAACCGCTTTGCTCAACACCCTTCAAGATCGAAATGCGGAAAAGTCGGCACGCAAACCCATTTTGCTAAAAATCGCTCCCGATTTGTCAGACAACCAATTGCTAGACATTATAGACATCGTACGTACAACACAAATCGACGGTCTCATAGCCACCAACACCACTTTATCTCGTGAAGGCCTATCGAGCGAGCAACAGCTTTGTGCCGAACAGGGCGGATTGAGCGGAAAACCCTTGTCCAAGCGCAGTACAGAAGTGATTCGTTTTTTACACCAACACAGCGATGGAAAAATTCCAATTGTGGGTGTGGGTGGCATTCACAGCCCTGAGGACGCAATGGAAAAATTGGAGGCAGGAGCCAGCTTGGTTCAACTCTACACAGGCTTTATTTATGAAGGCCCAGCGGCTGTAAAGCGTATCAACAAAACTTTGTTGGGTTTGCCATCCTAGGGCACTTTTTTTAATTTCACATCACGTATGGACTCAATCACCCTTATCGGCGCGGTTACCTTGGTGCATTTGCTGGCAGTCATCAGCCCAGGTCCCGATTTTGTGATGGCCTGCCGCAACGCTTTGTTGTATTCGCGCAAAACCGGTATTTGGACAGCCGTAGGTTTTGGTCTGGGTATAGCCGTACACATCAGCTATGCATTGTTTGGATTGGCTTGGGTGGTCGCACAATCTGTGATTTTATTTAGTGTCATCAAATACCTCGGTGCCGCCTATTTGATTTTTATTGGTGTACAGTCTTTTTTATCAAAAACCAAAACACTTGAGCCTGATGTCGTTTCCAAACAAAAAGAAATTTCTCCCTTGGTAGCTATCCGTATGGGATTTATCACCAATGTACTCAACCCCAAAGCAACTCTTTTTTTTCTCAGTCTTTTCACCATGGTTGTCGGGCCCGAGGTGAGCGTATTTGAAATGACTGTCATTAGCATCATTCTCATTGGGATCACCGTATTGTGGTTTTCGCTGGTGGCGGTGATTATGACCCAAAAAAGAATCCGTCAGACCTTTGAGCGCTATCAGGGTGTTTTTAACAAATCTCTGGGTGGATTATTGGTTGCATTGGGTATAAAAATCGCTCTGATGTAAAAATAGTTTGTGCATTGCATTGGGTATAAGAAATAATGTATACCTTAGAGGTGTAGAAACCCAAATCTGCCCCCTTATGAGCCGCCTATACAAGCCTTGTTTTATTTTATTCTATCAACGTCGTTTGGCCATCTCCCTGTGCGTATGGTGGATGGATGATATCCTTGATTTTATGGAACAAACCCTGGGCTTGAAGACCTTTATTCATTTTTTACATCCCAAATCTTTTTATCATGACACGTGTAAGATTAGAAATCGATGAAGTACAAATTTATCGTCCCAAAAAAAGATGGAAGCTATATTTTGTCATTGTTGCTGAGCATCCCACTGAGGAAGACAAAATGATCGTAACCACTTTGCCCCAAGATCCTTTCAAATTGAGCAAACGCCACCAAAACAGTTTTCAGTTCGATACAGATGATATTGGCGCCGAAGGTTTGTTTGTGCTAAGCCGAGACCTGCCCGATGACCGAGAACTCAATGCGCATATTTACCTAAGACACACACGAAAATCTACCAGAGACTTGGGTGAAATTTTGTCTGATGTTGAAAACGGCATCGGAGGTGATGCTTTTGGAATCGTGGATGACATTGTCGGGACAACGGCTGTTCCGTGGTTGGTGATTGCCAAAAAGGCAGTGCCGCTTATCGGAAAAATATTGACCAAAATACCTGACAGAGATTTTGGGTTTATGAGTGCTTTTGAGCGCTTTGGTTCTGAGTTTGAAGATCAATATGAAATCGACCGCAAGAAAGATTTTAGTGGAGACGCCACTTTGGTGTATAGTTGGTCTGTAGATGATACCTAAAAAACCGCACTTATGAAATTGTCAACCAGGATTGGAATTTTATGTAGCCTATCAGTGGGTGTGGGGTTGTTGGTTTCTTGCCAGTCCGACAACCCCACACCTAACATAGTGTTAATTATGGCAGATGACATTAGACAACCCTCAAAATGATTTGATTTAAAATAAATATGAATTTTTAACATTTATTGTCATTATGATGTTGTTTTATTTAAAATTAGACGCACAATTTATTAGTTTTGACCAAACAACAACAAAATGATAAATTTCGCTCTCCGCTCGTCGGAAGCCTACACCCAAGCCAAAGAAAAAGCTATTGAAAATCCAGAACTGTTTTGGTCGCAAATCGCAGAAACCTTTGATTGGCACCAAAAGTGGGATAAAGTTCTTGAGTATGACTTTCACAAACCTGAAGTCAAATGGTTTTTGGGTGGAAAGCTCAACATTACGGAAAACTGTCTGGACAGACATCTCAAAACCCAACCCGACCAAACGGCCATAATTTTTGAGCCCAACGATTCCGATGAAGAAGTACAGCGTTTGTCTTATAAAGAATTACACGAACGCGTGTGTCGAGCGGCTAATATGCTAAAAGCCAATGGTGCCAAAAAAGGGGACCGCATATGTATTTATATGCCTATGGTACCCGAATTGGCCATTGCTGTGTTGGCATGTGCTCGTATTGGAGCAATCCACTCGGTGGTGTTTGCTGGTTTTTCTGCATCGGCTTTGGCTGCACGTATCAATGATGCTTCATGTAGCATGTTGCTTACGGCAGATGGCGGATTTCGTGGCCCTAAAACCATCGCACTGAAAGACATTGCAGATGAGGCGCTGCCTTCTTGCCCCAGTGTGCAAAGAAGTATTGTGCTCAAACGCACCCACCAAGAGGTGGCTTGGAATTCCATAGACCGCTGGTGGCACGATGAAATCGCAAAAGTAGATGCGCATTGCCCTGCCGAGGTGATGGACAGTGAAGATCCATTGTTTATTCTCTATACCTCTGGTTCAACTGGGAAACCCAAAGGGATGGTACACACTTGTGGAGGCTATATGGTCTACACTGCCTTTTCCTTTCAAAATGTATTTCAGTATCGTCCCGGTGACACCTACTGGTGTACGGCCGATATAGGTTGGATTACCGGACACTCATATATAGTCTATGGACCCTTGGCTGTAGGTGCCACGACCCTGATGTTTGAAGGAGTACCTTCTTATCCGGACTTTGGTCGTTTTTGGCAGGTTTGTGAGAAACACCAAGTCAATCAGTTTTACACAGCGCCAACGGCCATCCGTGCTTTAGAAAAACACCCAGTTGAATTAGTCAATAAATACGACTTGTCGTCGCTAAAGGTGCTCGGCTCTGTAGGTGAGCCCATCAACGCGGAAGCATGGCATTGGTATGATGACCATGTCGGAAAAAACAAATGTCCCATTGTAGATACTTGGTGGCAAACAGAAACAGGAGGTATTCTCATCAGTTCCTTAGGTGGGGTGACTCCTCAAAAACCGACCTATGCCACGCTCCCAATGCCAGGTGTGCAAGCGGTTTTGCTCGACAATGAGGGTCATGAGTTGGCCGGCGAGAATGAAGGAATTTTAGCCATTAAATATCCTTGGCCTTCCATAGCGCGTACCATCTATGGGGATCATGAGCGTTACAAACAAGTTTATTTCAGTGCCTATCCTGGTTATTATTTCCCTGGCGATGGTGCATTACGCGACGCTGGTGGAAACTATCGCATCACCGGTAGGGTAGACGATGTGGTCATTGTTTCAGGGCATAACCTAGGAACGGCCCCAATAGAAAACGCCATCAACGAACATCCCGATGTCGTCGAAAGTGCCGTGGTAGGATTCCCTCATGATATCAAAGGGAATGCCTTGTGTGCCTATGTGATTGTTCATGATCATGCCAAGAAAAACAACGAAATCATTTCCCAGGTACGAGAGGTGGTTGCCAAAACCATTGGTCCCATTGCCAAACCCGATAGGGTGTTGGTGGTCAGTGGCCTGCCCAAAACACGTAGCGGAAAAATCATGCGACGTATCTTGCGCAAGTTGGCTGCCGGGGATGACAAAAATCTTGGGGATATATCCACCCTACTGAATCCCGAAGTGGTGGAGGAGATTAGGAGTCAAAATAACTAAACGTCTCTCCGTTTTTAATCGTTTGTAGGGTTTCGTAAATCAAACGAATCACGTTTTCAACGTCCTCTTTTTGCACCATTTCCACAGTGGTGTGCATATAGCGCAACGGAAGAGAGATTAGTGCTGAAGCCACCCCGCCATTGCTGTAAGCAAAAGCATCGGTGTCTGTACCTGTGTAGCGTGAGGAGGCATGTCGCTGAAATGGAATTTCTTTGGTTTCGGCAGTTTCAATAATACGATCACGCAATTTTTGTTGGATGGCAGGCGCATAGGACACCACGGGACCTTTGCCCAACGCATTGTCACCCTGTTTTTTCTTGTCGATCATTGGGGTTGTGGTGTCATGGCAGACATCTGTTACGATGGCCACATTGGGCTTGATGCGCTGTGTGATCATCTCTGCACCCCGCAACCCAATTTCTTCTTGAACCGAGTTGGTTACATAAAGACCAAATGGCAACTTTACTTTGTTTTCGTGAAGCAAACGCGCTACTTCGGCAATCATAAACCCACCCACACGGTTGTCTAGCGCACGACAAACAAACTTATTGTCATTGAGTACGTGGAAGCTGTCTGGGTAGGTGATCACACAACCTACATGTATACCCATTTTTTCAACCTCTTCTTTGTCTTTGGCACCCACATCTATGGTGATGTTCTCTATTTTGGGTGTGTCCTCCTTCCCGGCCATGCGTGTATGAATCGCAGGCCAACCGAAAACACCTTTTACGATTCCGTTTTTGGTGTGGATATTCACCCATTTGGAAGGCGCAATCATATGGTCGGAGCCTCCATTTCTTATGACATGAATGAGACCATTGTCGGTTATGTAATTGACGTACCATGAAATCTCGTCTGAATGCGCTTCAATAACCACTTTAAATTCCGCTTCGGGATTGATAACCCCTACCGCAGTCCCATAAGTATCAGTGATAAAGGTGTCCACATATGGTTTGAGATAATCCATCCAAATCTTTTGTCCTTCCCATTCATAGCCTGTGGGTGAGGGATTGTTTAGGTAGGCTTCCAAAAAAGCCATGGATTTTTTGTTAAGTACGTCGGTCTTTTTCATGTAAAAAATATTTCATGCGAAAATACAACATTCACTTCAAGTAGCGATGCATTGTGTATTTTTGAAACGTGAAAAAAACAACCTTATATATATTGGTATTGATAAGCGCTTTTGTGACGGCGCAAGACACAGAGGGACCGATGCTGATATTCCCGGGTGATTCCATTCCTAAGGAATTTATGGATTTAAAAGAGGTTGTCGTGTATCAGCCCATTCGATTTACAGATTATGAAGCGCTCAAGCGATATGCTTTGCTAAGGCGCCGTACACTTAAGGTGTACCCTTATGCACAACTGGCTTCCGAACGTCTAACCACCTTACGTGATCGTTTAGGAGCTATGAAAGGAAAACGCAAAAAAAAACGTTACACAAAGCAAGTAGAAAAATACCTTCAGGGGGAATTTACAGATGAACTTAAAAAACTCACACGATCTGAGGGTCGAATCTTAGTAAAACTCATTCATAGAGAAACAGGTGTAACAACCCACGCACTGGTTAAAGAACTGCGCAGTGGTTGGCGCGCATTCATCTATCAGACCACTGCCAAGATGTTTGATATCGATTTAAAGACTGAATTCAAGCCTAATGAAGTAGAGGAGGATCGCTGGATTAACGATATTTTGTATCGATCGGGCCTCAGCAAAGCTAACTAACAAAAAAAAATCAATTTTTTTCTTATATTTAATGGCTTATCCAACAAGCACTTACAAAACAAAATCTCGTTTACGGGAATATATTTTGAAAAAAACTTGATGCATGGGGTTGCTCCGTTGAAAAAGGGGTCTATATTTGCACCCGCAAAACGCTCTTTGGACCATAGTTAACAACATTTAAAAAAAAAGTTTTTAAATGCTTGTGGGATTAGAAAAGAAGCGTAAATTTGCAACCGCTTTTGGAAAAACACCAAAGCAAAACGAATTTACAAGTTCATTGAATTATTGAGAATGACAGCGCGTAAGAGTTGCTTTATGCAACTCTACAGAATGAAGTAAAACCATCATGAGTACAGCTCTTAAATCAATTTCGATGTCAACCTTTTTTAAAATTTGACAATGAAGAGTTTGATCCTGGCTCAGGATGAACGCTAGCGGCAGGCCTAACACATGCAAGTCGAGGGGTAACAGGGATTGCTTGCAATCCGCTGACGACCGGCGCACGGGTGCGTAACGCGTATGCAACCTACCTCTTACTGGAGTATAGCCCAGAGAAATTTGGATTAATCCTCCATAATATCTTTTTCCTTCATGGGATTAAGATTAAAGTTTCGGCGGTAAGGGATGGGCATGCGTTCTATTAGCTAGTAGGTGAGGTAACGGCTCACCTAGGCTACGATAGATAGGGGTCCTGAGAGGGAGATCCCCCACACTGGTACTGAGACACGGACCAGACTCCTACGGGAGGCAGCAGTGAGGAATATTGGACAATGGACGAAAGTCTGATCCAGCCATGCCGCGTGCAGGATGACTGCCCTATGGGTTGTAAACTGCTTTTATACAGGAAGAAACACTCCCACGTGTGGGGGCTTGACGGTACTGTACGAATAAGGATCGGCTAACTCCGTGCCAGCAGCCGCGGTAATACGGAGGATCCAAGCGTTATCCGGAATCATTGGGTTTAAAGGGTCCGCAGGCGGTTTTTTAAGTCAGAGGTGAAAGCCTACAGCTCAACTGTAGAACGGCCTTTGATACTGAAAGACTTGAGTCATTGTGAAGTGGTTAGAATGTGTGGTGTAGCGGTGAAATGCTTAGATATCACACAGAATACCCATTGCGAAGGCAGATCACTAACAATGTACTGACGCTCATGGACGAAAGCGTGGGGAGCGAACGGGATTAGATACCCCGGTAGTCCACGCCGTAAACGATGGATACTAACTGTTCGACCTTCGGGTTGAGTGGTCAAGCGAAAGTGATAAGTATCCCACCTGGGGAGTACGCTCGCAAGAGTGAAACTCAAAGGAATTGACGGGGGCCCGCACAAGCGGTGGAGCATGTGGTTTAATTCGATGATACGCGAGGAACCTTACCAGGGCTTAAATGTAAGTTGCATGGATCAGAGATGGTCCTTTCTTCGGACTACTTACAAGGTGCTGCATGGTTGTCGTCAGCTCGTGCCGTGAGGTGTCAGGTTAAGTCCTATAACGAGCGCAACCCCTATTGTTAGTTGCCAGCGGGTCAAGCCGGGTACTCTAGCGAGACTGCCGGTGCAAACCGAGAGGAAGGTGGGGACGACGTCAAATCATCACGGCCCTTACGTCCTGGGCTACACACGTGCTACAATGGCCGGTACAGAGAGCAGCCACCCCGCGAGGGGGCGCGAATCTATAAAGCCGGTCTCAGTTCGGATCGCAGTCTGCAACTCGACTGCGTGAAGCTGGAATCGCTAGTAATCGGATATCAGCCATGATCCGGTGAATACGTTCCCGGGCCTTGTACACACCGCCCGTCAAGCCATGGAAGCTGGGGGT
>CAXRDP010000030.1:0-40496 GCA_964229545.1 Flavobacteriaceae bacterium
CGTGATTTGGTAAACTATGCCTATTCTAAAAAGGTGATGATAGTCTCGCCCATGAGTTTGTTTCCCATGTTACAGATCACTGTAAAAGCACTTAACAATTTGAAGATTGAAAAGTCTATTCAAGACATACTTAACAATGTAGAAAAACTCACTCAACACCTAAATGCTTATCAAAGCTACCACGAGAAGCTCGGCAAAACCTTGGGTACCGCTGTGAGTCACTACAATGCCACTAGTGGTGCATTTCGTAAAATTGATAAAGACATTGTCAAAATCACCTCTGGTGAACAAGGGCTAGCCTACGAGGCCAACCTCCTAGAACGTCCGCATCAACAAGAAGAAAGTTAAGCCAGTTGTAATCGTTTTTCGGCTGCCTTAAACCCATAAACAAGCACAACACTATAGAAAACATCGCCCAGCAAGGCTGTTCCAAAGAAGGGAATGGCCAACGTAAAGCAGGTGACTAAGCCTTCAACCGTGGGTGGGTAGTGCAACACCCAAACACCCAAATTAGACACCACAAAAAACAAAGTGCTGCCTATGAGCACACTGCCTACATGTACTTTTTTCATCCAACGTCCTAAAAGAGTGATAAAGAAAAAGGACAGGTACACAAACAGTGATATGGTATAAAAGCCTAAAAATATATCGGAAAGTGCCATAGCCAAGAGAGGGACCAAAAACCCTAAGGCTTTTTTATCAAAAAACACACCCGAAAAAAGCGCCATAGCAGTAATGGGTGCAAAATTGGGCGGGTGTGGCAACAAACGCGTGAGGGCGGCTACCAGTATAAAGCTGGCCAAAACTTTTTCTTTTTTGGAGAATGTAATTGTAGGCATAATAGCAATTTAGGTCAAAGCTACTCTTTTTTTGTCTTTTTCAAAATACATAGCTTCTTATTTGTATCTTGCCCATCCGATTGGGTTTTGCTGTGGGCGATCGTCCACAACGAATGAAAAGGGAATTCGGTGCAATTCCGAAACTGTTCCCGCAACTGTAAGCACCGCCAACGCTTTGCTTCATGCCACTGGATTTTCCGGGAAGGCCACAAAGTAGGTGCGAGTCAGGAGACCTGCCCAAACGGATAGATTGCTAAAGCTTCGGGATAAGGCAATAGCAAAATAGTATTTATTAACATTTTAATTTTTTTTATGCGTACTAAAACCTACTGCGTTTTGGCGTTGGCTATTGTTGCTTCCAACCTAGCTATTGCCCAACAACCCCAAAAACTCAATGAAGTCATCGTAACCGATTCACGTTTTGAACGACCCAAAGAACGTTCTGGGCGATCGGTTGTCAAGCTCACCCAAAAAGACATTGCTCCATTTTTGGGCGGAACTTTGGCCGATTTGCTCTCTCATCAGGCTGGAATTCACATCAATGGCGCGAACACTCATCCGGGTAACAATTTGGGCTATTTTATTAGGGGTGGAAACAACCGCCAAGTCTTGGTTATTATCGACGGGTTCCCTGTGTCTGACCCCTCTCAGATCGAGAATGATTTTGATTTTCGACTTATTGACCTTTCTTCTGTCGCTTCAGTTGAGATTTTGAAAGGTGCTTCAAGCAGTCTCTATGGAAGTTCAGCAGCCACAGCTGTCATTAAAATTACCACGAACCGCGAACAAAACACACCTTTTGAAGGCCATTGGCGTTCTTATTTCGCGACCAACAATGCCCAAAACGAGTCCATCCGCTCGGCCGATGATGTTTTGCATCAATTGCAACTCAAAGGAGGAGGCACAAAAACCCAATTTGACATCTCCTTATCTCGTCACCGCGTAGAAGACATGTCAGCAGTCGTGGGTACAGAAGAGGACCCGGTCAACAGATTAAACTTTAACGGCTATTTGTCATCGCAGTTGACCCCCAAACTACGTGTCAGCGCCCTAGCACAACGATCCTATTTTGAAACGGGTTACGATGATACTTTTCCTGCCTTGGCCGATGCTGACAATCATTTTACAAGTCGTTTCCAAACCTTGGGCATCCGCCCCGAGTGGCAGCTCAACAAAGGAACCCTTACAGCATCTATCTCATGGACCAAGTCAGAACGTGAATTTGAATCTGAATACCCTTCTCAAAAAGAAGCCAACAACCGCACTATGGAACTGGTTTACACAACCGAGTTGACCAAAGATTTTCAAGCATTGCTGGGGCTTCATCACCAACGACAAGATTCCCAAGGGCTTTCTCGTATCGATCTTTTTGATCCTTTTGTCAATATACTCTACGAAGGAAATGGTGCTTTTCAGGCACAAGTTGGCGCACGCCTGAACGACCACAGCCTTTATGGTAGCCAATGGACCTATCACATCAACCCCTCTTTTTTGTTTGAGGGAAACAATTTTGATTTGCGATTGTATGCCGGAGCCAGCACCGCCTTTATAGCACCCTCTTTGTTTAAGCTATTTGATATCTATTCTGGAAACGAAGACTTGTTGCCTGAAACCAACACCTCTTTGGAATTGGGAACAGATTTTTTGTTTCATAATGACATCCAATTCGGCTTGGTCTATTTTAACAGACATGAAGAAAATTTTGTAGCCTATGACATGACCACCTTCAGGTACCGAAACTCCCCCGAAGATTTTCGTGTACACGGTTTAGAGTTTGTGTTCAACGCCCCTTTGTCTTCCAAGTTGGTACTCGACATTAATTATACTTTTACTGAGAATAAAGACCAAGTCGCGTTGCGTATCCCCAAACACAAAGCCAACCTATCGCTTCGCTATCAGGCTTTGGACAATATGCAATTAGTGTCAAGCTATCAATACACCGGAACTCGAAACGATTTGGTTTCTGGAAACACTGTAAGTCTGGATTCCTACCAGTTATGGGATGTAACGGCTCGCTACAGTTTTCCAAAGACGGATTTGAGACTGCAACTTTCTCTAAACAACATTCTTGATGAACACTATGAAGAGATCAGCGGCTTTACCACTTTGGGCCGTAATCTTCGAATAGGTGTCGAACTTCCGTTTTAGATCGTTTGTCTTCTGAAAGGAACTGAACCAACATAGGTGCTTCTGTATTGATGAATTGCCCGTGTGGCAGAGATTGCGAAAGTTTTTGCTGCCCCGGGATTTTTTGAGGCAACAGCCCCATCTGTTGAAGGGTGCGATTGAGCAAGGGCTCATTGGGATCACCCAAAACACCCAAATTCCCAATACTTTCTGTTTGGCTCACATCGGGACTGAGACCGTCGGCAAAGTCGGCATTTCCGTTTTTATCGGTGATTTTGAAGGCTATGGGCTGCATGGCCCAAGTGTGATTGGGGTTTCTGTCTCCATCGTTGTTAATCCAATCATAAACACTGTATGAGCCTACATTTTTTCCTACGGTCGTTTCCCCTATCAATACAACATCTATATGTGCTCTAAGTCCGTTGATGACCAGCTCACTTGCCGAGGCAGTTTGTCGGCTTACGATGACATAGATTTTACTCATATTTAGTTCCGACGCGAGGTTTTCAAACAAAAATGACTCATTCCAACTGCCGAGTTTTTCGTTGTGTTGGGTTTGAGCCAATACTTCCCCGTCAAATTGGCCTGTGATCATGCTCGCCATTTTGATGGCTGTATCCACGGAACCCCCGGGATTATAGCGAAAATCCAAGACCAGGTGGTCAATGTTGGCACTTTGAAATGTTTGGAATGCATTTTCCAATTCTGTTTCTCGAGACGATAAAAAAGCAGTATACATCAAATACCCCACTTTCTGTCCATTTATCTCAATGACTTCTTCCACATGCACTGGATTTTCTTGCACGACGGCTGTGGTGAGTGTCAGAGATACTCCGCTTGGCGCACCGCTTGTGTCAGAAGCAAAGTTGAGGGTGTATCCATTGCTTTCACTACTTAACAATTCTCTGTAATTCGTTTTTGTGAGTTGGGTACCGTCTATACCCCAAAACAGATCCCCGCGCTTGAGTCCTTTGCTGTCAGCGTCGGTTCCGGGGAGTACATACCGAACAAAACCAATAATTTCTTCAGAGCCAGGGGCAACCTCTGCCAATCCGTATTTCATACCACTGGTTTTGCTGACACGATTCAATAGGTTTTCCAAGGCTACGTAATCGTCTGTGACAAAGCTAAAACGATCCTCAGGAGACAACAAATGGTTGAACAATGCGTCAGGGGCACCGCCAAAACCACTTAGAAAAGTCGCATACTCTTTATTGGAAGAAAAGCGGTTGTCATCCAAATCCGCTATTTCGGATTGCCAGTAGTAAAAAGTATTGAGTGCTTCCCAAACAAAATCTTCAACCTCCAAATCGTTTTCAACCGATCGGATGTTGTCATCGTCATCACTACATGATAGTAAGAATGCAAGCGCCAAAAAGAGATAGCCTATGTGTTTCATAAAAATCAGTTGAGACTTTAAAAGTAGTAAGTTTGTTGTAAAGTGTAACAAAATAAATGACAAGTCGTTATGTGATTGACGTGCAAAAGTCATACCGAAACCCAAATGACCGACGTAGATTTTTTAAACCGAATGCGCCCCATCGAAGACAAACTCTATCGGTTGTCCCGTCGTTATTTGATTTCGAATGAAGAAGCACAAGACGCAGTACAAGAAGTCATGTTAAAAATGTATGCCCACATACAGCGAGTTACCAGCCTTGATAATTTTGAGGGATATGCCATGCGTATGGCTCGAAACTACTGTTTGGATCGGTTAAAATCCAAACAAGCTGCCACCTTGCGATTGGTGCACAGGGCAGAAACGGGTGACCACAACACACTCAACAAAACCATCGACAACAGAGACAGCTTGGACTGGGTGCGAAAACTGACCGAAAAACTGCCGCAACAACAGCAAATGATCCTTCAGCTCAGAGATATAGAATCCTATGATTTTGATGAAATCGCTGAGATCATGGACATGAGCCCAGGTGCGGTTCGTGTAGCGCTCTCAAGGGCGCGAAAAACCATACGAAAACAAATGATTGAAATACACAACTATGGAATCAAAACAGGTTCAAATACTGTTAGATAGGTTTTTTGAGGGGCAAACCACCCTCAAAGAGGAGCGCATGCTCAAAGCCTATTTCCAACAAGAGGAGGTAGCGGAGGCTTTTGTAGCCTACCAAGCCTACTTTGCCAATGTTCAGACGGCCCAATCGGTTTCTCTGAACAAACAGATGCGTCTGCACAGAAAACCCCTTGCCTTGACTTGGGTGAAGCGTGTGGCGGCGGTCGCTGCGGCGGGTATGGCCATTGTTTGGCTTTCTGTGCCTACCTTTGACGCGCCATCAGAAGAAGAATTGGCCTATGCTGCGTTTAAAGAAAATATGTTTTTTATGGCCCATCAGCTCAACAGAGCCGAGCAAGATGTTGCCTATATCAACCACCTTTACGACAAACCCAAAGCCTATTTAAAATACGAATAATGATGAAAAAGAAAATTACCTTCCTGTTGCTTTTGATTGCGCCTATGCTGATGGCACAATCCATTTTTGAAAAGTTCGAAAGCCACGAATCGGTGTCTTATGTCTCTATCAGTCCACGTCTGTTTCAGATGATGGCCAGTATGAACATCGACGACTCTGATCCCGAGGCGCAAGAATTTTTCGAATTGGTGAACAATATCAATTCATTCAAACTGTTGCGCACTGATGACGACCAGATTTCAAAAGAATTCACCGTTTGGGTCGATCAACACACATCTGCCAAAAAACTCGAGGAACTGATGCGAGTCCGAGACGGTGGTAGCAAAGTCAATTTTTATATCAAATCCGGCAAAGATGCCGAGCGGGTAGAAGAATTGCTGATGTTTGTTTGTGATGCCCAAATTCCGGATGTAGATGTGGATATCAAACCACAGACGGTTTTGATGGTTATCAAAGGAGACATCGATTTGGAACGCATCTCTGCACTGACCAAGAAAATGGACCTGCCGGGTTCTGATGAGCTGAAAAAACTCAAAAAGAAAGACAAAAATGAATAGAATTGCTCCGCTTTTTTTCGTGTTATTCCTTTTGGGATGTTCCCCAAAAGCAAGCTTGCAAGAGTATTTTGTGTCCAAAGCCGAGGATGGCAACTTCTTGATTGTCAACATACCTGCCTCTGCTTTGGGAATTGCCAAAGAAAACTTGAGTGAATCGGACGTGGAGGTGTTGGAGAGTTTTCACAAACTCAACATTCTTGCCTACAAGGCTGACCCCAACAAACCAGAGTTTATGGAGCAAGAGCTCCTTACCATACGATCTATCATCAACATCCCACCCTACGAAGAACTAATGGCTGTCAAAGACAGACGTCTCTCAGGAAAGGTGATTGTTGTCGGCAAGGACACTGACCTCGAGGAAGTGGTGTTTTTTGGGCAGTCTCCTCAAGCCGGATTTGTACTGGCACGTGTATTAGGTGATCAAATGACCACCAAAAAGGTCGCACAATTTACTAGCCTTATCCAAGAGGAAAATGTGGATCCAGAAGTGTTTGCGGGTTTGCAAAACTTCTTTTAAATACCGGTATAGTTTTGAGGGTTGATCTTGTAAAGCTCGTCTTTGATTTTCTCATCAACATCAAGCTGGTCAATAAATGACTTGATGGCTTCTGCATTGATAACCCCGTGGGTACGTGTGAGTGCCTTCAATGCCTCATATGGATTTTTGTAGCCTTCACGACGCAATATGGTTTGAATGGCCTCGGCCACTACAGCCCAGTTTTGCTCAAGGTCTTTTTCTATGGCCGCTTTATTGACTTCTAGCTTCCCGATGCCCTTGAGGATAGACTCAAAACCAATAAGCGTGTGCCCCATAGGAACGCCGATGTTTCTCAAAACAGTACTGTCTGTCAGGTCACGTTGCAATCTGGAAATCGGTAGTTTTCCTGCCAAAAATTCAAACATAGCGTTGGCCATGCCCAGATTGCCTTCCGCATTTTCAAAGTCGATCGGGTTTACTTTATGTGGCATGGCAGAGGAACCTACTTCATTTTCTTTGATTTTCTGCTTGAAATACTCCATAGAGATATAGGTCCACACATCTCGACTAAAGTCTATTAGAATGTTGTTGATGCGTTTAAGCCCATCGCAAAGCGCTGCCAAATGGTCGTAATGCTCTATTTGTGTGGTCGGAAATGAGTGCTTTAGCCCCAAGTTTTCTTCCACAAATTTCTGCCCAAAGACCTTCCAGTCAATGTCAGGATAGGCCACTTTGTGCGCGTTAAAGTTTCCTGTGGCACCTCCAAACTTGGCGGCCATGGGTATTTGTTGAAGCAAGTTGATTTGTTCCTCCAAACGCACTACAAACACCTGTATTTCTTTACCGAGTCGGGTAGGGGAGGCCGGTTGTCCGTGGGTTCTTGCCAGCATGGGCACTTCATGGTTTTGTTGTGCCAAATCAGTTAATGAGGCTTTTACTTCCTCTAATTTAGGAATCAAAACCGCTTCGAGAGCATCTTTGACAGACAGCGGAACAGCCGTATTGTTGATGTCTTGAGAGGTAAGCCCAAAGTGAATAAACTCTTTGAAAGCACCGAGATCGAGACGGTCAAATTCGTTTTTGATAAAATATTCTACCGCTTTGACATCGTGGTTGGTGGTTTTTTCAATGTTTTTGATGGCTTTGGCATCATCGGCAGAAAAATGGATGTAAATGGCGCGTAGATCCTCAAACAAACTCCTTTTAAAATCATTGAGCTGGGGTAGCGGGCGCTCACACAAGGCAATAAAATATTCGATCTCTACTTGAACCCTGTATTTGATGAGTCCTTGTTCGGAGAAATAGGGGTGTAAGGATTTGGTTTTTTTGCGGTACCTCCCGTCTATGGGTGAGATGGCATTCAAGGTGTTGAGCAGCATAGGAATCTTATCAACGGCAAAGGTAGTATTTTATGCTGTATTAACGCCTTCTAAGTACCTTGTATTCTTCATAGCATCCGCTGATGGCTTCCAATATTTGAAGGTCATTGGCAGATTTGATAAAACCTTCTGAAAAGTTACAGTTTCTCAGTATTTCGTCTATGTCTACCCGTTCCAGTTGCAATACCTCTTCCAAGGTTTCTCTGTCGTATTTGACAGCGAGCAAATCGCGAAGTTCATTGCTTTCTTGCATCATTTTCAGTTTACGCATTTGGTTGGGTTTTTTACCAAACAAATTGTGTAGAAAGTCAAAGGGATTGAAAATGGAGCCCACCACTTTCGAAAAGGCAGAAGGACCCCGTGAGCCTGCCTCATAACCTCGTGTAGGTAGTCCCGGTATGCTGTAACGTTGGTTGCGGTTGATGGGTACATTTTTGGCATCAATATCCAAATAACCTGTAAGCTGATAGGGCCGGACGATGACTTCCTCTAGGGCCAAGGCCAGCTGGGTTAGCTTAAAAACGGTCTTGGGGTATTTGATAAGGTCGTTGGTGACTTTGACTTTAAGGCTTTTAAAACCGAGATAACTCAATAGCAAGGTGTCGTTGACAGTGGCGGGGATGACAAACACCCCGTTGCTGTCAGTAATACTCATCTTTACTTGATTTAGGTTGAGTACGTGTACCGTAGGAATGGGTTTGTCGTTTTCGTCGTTTTGTACCACGCCGACCACTTCCTGCGCCGCCAAGGGCATCACAGCCAAAAACAAACCCATTGCCAAATATCTTGAAATGCCAGTCATGCTATGCCAGTCAAAAGTACAAACTAAACCCATTCTTTTGCATCCCCAAACCATTTTGCGAAATTTTTAACAATTTCAACTGTCATTTTTGAAGTGTTCTACGAGCTTTTGCACTGCCAACCCACGGTGGCTGATGCGGTTTTTGACTTTCATAGGCAGTTCAGCAAAAGTCTGTGTGTAACCCTCAGGTACAAAAACGGGGTCATAGCCAAAACCACCCGCTCCTTTGGGTATTTTCGAAATAGTCCCTTTGACAATTCCCTCAAAATACAGCGGTTTTTCTTGCCCAAACAGGCATATTACCGTTCTGAATTGTGCACGGCGGTTGTCTTTTGCGTGAAGTTCATGGAGGAGTTTTTTGAGGTTTTTTGTGTCATCTCTTGGTTCGCCTGCATATCGAGCCGATCGGACTCCGGGAGCGCCATTCAAGGCTTCCACTTCCAGTCCAGTGTCGTCTGCAACTACCAGACCTCCAAACAGTTGGTGTGTGGCTTTTGCTTTGAGGAGGGCATTCCCTTCCAGGGTTTTTGCTGTTTCAGGAATCTCATCAATGTGACCCAGGTCGGACAATGTTTGGACGCGAATCTCAGGCAGCATGGCCTGCAACTCTTGGGCTTTGTGGGCATTGTGGGTAGCAAAAATAAAGTCGTTCATGCGTGGTGATAGGGTTCGTTTTTGATGATGGTCATCGCCCTGTAGATTTGCTCAACAGCAAAAATACGTATCATCTGATGTGAAAAAGTCATATCTGAAAAAGAAATCATTCCGTTTGCCCGAGCTCTAACTTCCTCAGAAAATCCATAGGCACCTCCGATGCAGAACACCAAACTCTTGGTAGACTGAAGTGTTTTTTGTTCAATAAATTTTGCAAAAGCAACAGAAGTGTAGGTTTTGCCGCGCTCGTCTAGCAAAATCAAGGTATCGTCAGGGTTAATGGCATTGAGAATATGGGCTCCCTCTTGGTTTTTTACAAATTCAGAATTGGGTTTGTTGGTTTTTTTAGTGTCTTTTACCACTACCCACTCAAAAGGCATATAGCGTCCGATGCGTTTGGTGTAAGTGTCTATCCACTCGGCCAAATCGCCTCTATGGGTTTTGCCAACTGCCAACAATTTGATTTTCATCTGCCTATTTTTATGATTTTTTAAAAGTCAGATGGAACATTCTGACAAAGTTTTGAATGTTTCATGTTGACAAAGATAAGACCTCTTGGCTGCTTCAAGAGTCATATTTCTTAAATTAGCCCTCATGGACGAACGCAGTACTTTTGAATTTCATAAAATCCCCCTATTGCGTCGTTTGCTATCCCTGCTAAAGTCGATTTATCTACACAGAAACCATCACTTTTCTCTCTATGATCTTATAGAAATGTATGTTGTAGGTATCTTTAAAGGTGCCCTGACCACCCGTGCGGGTAGCATTGCGTTTAGTTTTTTTATGGCACTGTTTCCATTTCTGCTGTTCGTACTCAATCTGATTCCTTTTGTGCCAATTGCGGGTTTTGAGGAAACTTTTAGGTTGTTTTTGGAATCCCTTTTACCTGCTGAGTCCCTCCCTATTTTCGATTCGATCTACGAAGGGGTTTATGACAAAAGAAGAGGCGGGTTGTTGTCTTCGGCCTTTTTATTGTCTATTGTCTTTATGGGCAATGGCATACATGCCATTTTCGGTGGGTTCGAAGAATCTTATCATGTGGAGATGACACGAAATTTTTTCAAACAATACCTCTATGCCTTGGGCGTAGGGCTTTTGTTGGCCTTTATTTTACTGTTGGCCGTAGCGGGATTTTTATTTTTTGAAGTGTATGTCATGAGTCCGGCTACAGGAGGCAGGTTTGACCACACCTTCTTGAGTGTCCCTGCCCTTCAATATGTGTTTTTTGTGTTTATATCCTATATCTCAAGCGCCTGTCTGTACTACTTTGGTACTGCCGAGGTCAATACCTTGCGTTTCTTTTCGCCCGGGGCCTTTATGAGTTGTGCGCTGATTGTTCTAACCACTTTTTTGTTCGGTTTGTATATCGAGTACTTTTCATCCTACAACAAGCTCTACGGCTCGATTGGCGCCTTGTTGATTCTGATGCTTTACATCTGGCTCAATGCCATCATTTTGTTATTGGGGTTTGAGCTCAATGCGGTCATTAACAAATTCAATAAAAACAAATAATGCCCTTTTTTGTAGATGTCATACTGCCTTTGCCATTGCCCAAGCCTTTTACCTATCAGATCACAGAGGCGGAGTATGCATTTATCACCCCCGGCATTCGATTGGTAGTGCCTTTTGGCAAAAAGAAAAAGTATGCCGCCTTGGCTGTGGATACCCATACACATGTCCCTGCGTATGAAGCAAAATCCATAGCTTATATCATTGACGAGCATCCTTTGGTGACCCCAAAACAATTCAAACATTGGCAATGGATCGCAGATTACTATATGTGTCCTTTGGGCTTGGTCTTACGGGCGGCAGTCCCGAGTATGTTGTTGTTGGAAAGCGAAACCGAATTGGTCCATTTGCAAGCACCCGTTTCTAGTTTGCGTATCAGCGACAACGCCAGACTGTTGTGGGACAAACTAGCTTCGATTGAAAAAATACCCCTCGCACAAGTGGGGGACTATGTGACTGCCCAAAACCCTTACAAGGTGGTTCAAGAATTGCTCGATCACAAACTCATCGCTACGCGTGAGGAGGTCTATGGTCGCTATGCACCCAAAGAGGAAGTGCGACTGTCATTGGCGCAACACTTGAGAAAAGAAGAGCGGCTTATGGCTTTGTTGGACAGCCTTGAGAAATTTGAAGCGCAGCGCCTGACCCTTTTGCAAATGGTACAGCAAAAATTGCCGGTATCGCGTGTGGCGTTTTACAAATTGGCGGGTGTGTCCAAATCGTCGGTTCAGACCTTGCTTAATAAAGGGGTATTTATTGCCACCACCCATCAGGTAGATCGTTTGCCAATCAAAACAGAGGCCGAATCACCCTTGTCTCCCTTGACCCAGGCCCAACAACACGCCTTTGAACAAATTCAGCACCACAAACAAAACCCCACAACGCATTTGTTGTATGGCGTAACGGCTTCTGGCAAAACGGAGGTCTATATGCATCTCATTGCAGAAACACTTCAAGCCGGAAAGCAAGTGTTGTTTTTGGTGCCCGAAATTGCATTGACCGCACAACTCATTCAGCGATTGCATTTGCATTTTGGAAAAAAAATGGCGGTCTATCACTCGCGCTACTCACAAAGCGAACGGGTAGAAGTATGGAACGCTTTGTTGGAAAACAAATCCCATGTCCAACTCATAGTAGGGGCGCGCTCGGCTGTGCTATTGCCCTTTTCGAATTTGGGACTTATCGTGGTCGATGAATCGCATGAATACGCCTACAAGCAATTTGAAGCTGCACCTCGCTACCACGCACGTGACGCGGCGGTGGTATTGGGACGTATGCACAAGGCACCAGTGGTTTTGGGTTCGGCATCCCCTTCCATAGAATCGTATCAAAACGCCACTCAAGGCAAATACCAACTCACCACGCTCACACAGCGTTTTAAAGGATTTCAACTGCCCACCATAGAACTTATTGATTTAAAAACCGCTCAAAAGAAAAAACAAATGCAGGGGGTCTTTTCCACTGCTATGATGGAAGCCATTGCGGAAACCCTGGCCAAGGGAGATCAAATCATCTTGTTTCAAAACCGTCGTGGCTACGCCTCTTTTGTCAGTTGTATGGCTTGTGGGCATGTACCTCAGTGCACCAACTGTGATGTCAGCCTGACCTACCACAGCCACAGTCAGCAACTCAAGTGTCATTATTGTGACTATGCCACTCCTGTTCACAGCCATTGCACGGCTTGTGGCACCGCCCAACCGCGTAGCATAGGTCTGGGCACCCAGCAGGTCGAGGAGGAAGTGGTCAAGTTGTTTCCTCAGGCAGGCGTGGCGCGTATGGACACCGATACCACACGAGGAAAACATGGCCACCAACAGTTGATTGACCGCTTCCAGAATCGGGAACTGGACATTCTGGTCGGCACCCAGATGCTCACCAAAGGATTGGATTTTGGGGGGGTATCGCTCGTTGGGGTTGTTCAGGCAGACAGTTTGCTCAACTTCCCAAATTTTAGGGCGCATGAGCGTGCTTTCCAGATGTTATTACAAGTGGCGGGACGTGCCGGTCGGTCGGGTCAGCAAGGTAGGGTATTGGTGCAATCCTTCGACACCAACCACCCCATTTTGGTTCAGTTGCAAAATGCAGATTACAACGCCATGCTTACTGCCCAACTGCAGCAACGGAGTCAGTTTAAGTATCCTCCTTTTCAACGTTTGATGCGTTTTGAGTTTAAACACAAAAGCTTTGCAGTCTTGCAAGAAGCCGCTCAATGGTTTGCCTCAGCATTGCGCGCCAATTTCCCCGACGTTTTGGGTCCACAATCACCTCCTGTAGGTCGCATCCGCAACCAGTATGTATTGCATGTGTTGTTAAAACTCCCTGCTGACAAATCTACTGCAGCACCCAAGGCGCAAATCATGCGGGTGACCCATCGCTTTGAGCAAATTGCTGCCTACAGGGCGGTTCGTTTGCAGATAGACGTGGACCCTATTCAGTGATTTTCCAAGATTTGGTAAAAACGGTTGCGCCTGGTGATGCTGACGGGGATGGGACAAGTAGGTTTCTTTAATAGGTTTACATAAAAATCCCCGTATGTCAAAACATTTGCGTTGTATGGTTGTGAAATACAAACAAAAATGATAATTTCGCTGCCCAATTTAGAATTATGAATCATTACGAAACTGTTTTCATTTTAAATCCCGTTTTATCTGACGATCAGGTAAAGGAAGCAGTTCAGAAGTACGCTGATTTCATCACCTCCAACGGAGGTACGCTTGTCCATCAAGAAGACTGGGGTCTGAAAAAATTTGCTTACCCCATTCAAAACAAAAAAAGTGGGTTCTACCACCTTTTTGACTTTCAGATAAGCCCAGATGCCATCAATGCTTTCGAACTGGAATTTAGGAGAGATGAGCGCGTGATGCGCTACCTTACGGTCAAACTCGATAAGCATGCCGAAGCATGGGCCGAAAAACGTAGAGAACGTCAAACTGTAAAATCTTAAGATTATGTCCACTTTAGAACAAGCAAGTAAAGGCGGTAAGCAAGGGGAAGTACGCTATTTGACCCCCCTGAACATCGATACCACGTCCGCCAAAAAGTACTGCCGATTCAAAAAGGCGGGTATCAAGTATATCGACTACAAAGACGCAGATTACCTATTGAAGTTTGTCAACGAGCAAGGTAAGATTTTACCTCGCAGACTTACCGGAACTTCTTTAAAGTACCAGCGCAAACTGTCCGTAGCGATCAAACGTGCGCGTCACCTAGCGTTGATGCCTTATGTCGGAGACCTTTTAAAGTAAGAGCGCTATGGAATTGATACTAAAACAAGATGTAGAAAACCTTGGCTTTAAAGACGATGTTGTCAAAGTCAAGAACGGGTATGGGCGCAATTATCTCATCCCTCAGGGCATGGCCATTTTGGCCACACCCTCTGCCAAAAAAGTATTGGCTGAAAACCTAAAGCAACGTGCTTTTAAGGAGAAAAAGATGGTTGACGATGCCCAAGCATTGGCCAAAAAACTCGCTGCACTGGAAGTGAAAATCGCTGCCAAAGCAGGTGCAGGAGACAAGCTTTTTGGTTCTGTAGGCACAGCCGATCTGTCAGCTGCTTTGGCTGATGCCGGTCATGAGGTGGACAAAAAGTTCATCAAATTGGCAGGTAGCACGGTGAAGCGTCTAGGCAAATACACCGCCAGCATCCGCTTGCACCGCGAAGTGAGTGCGAGCTTGGATTTTGAGGTTGTCAAAGCCGCTGAAGAATAAACAAGTTTTTCTTACAAACGACAAAAGCCGCATCTGATGCGGCTTTTTTTTATGTAAAAACAAGATATTTGCATTAAATTTAGGCACATGGCGCAAAAACCAAGCACACCCAAGGGCATGCGTGACTTTCTTCCTCACGAAGTCGCCAAGCGTTCCTACCTTGTACAGACAATCAAAAACCAATTTGAAAGAGTTGGTTTTTTACCCATAGAGACGCCCGCTATGGAGCGTCGTGAGGTATTGTTGGGTAAGTATGGTGAGGAAGGTGATCGTTTGGTGTTTAAGGTGCTGAACTCCGGTGAAAAAGTAAAAAAAGCCGATTTGGAAGCCCTTTCAGCAGGACGACTGTCGCAGTTTTCCAATTCACTTGCTGAAAAAGCCCTTCGCTATGACCTAACGGTGCCTTTGGCGCGCTTTGTGGCCCAGCACCAAAACGATATTCAATTTCCCTTTAAGCGCTACCAAGTGCAGTCTGTTTGGAGGGCAGACCGCCCACAGCACGGTAGGTTTCAAGAGTTTACTCAATGTGATGCCGATGTGATTGGCTCGGACAGCCGTATGATCGAGTGGGAGTTTGTCCAGCTTTTCGATGCTGTTTTTACAGATTTGGGTCTCAAAGGGTGTACTTTAAGAATCAACCATCGGAAAATATTGAGCCTTTTGGCAGATCAATCTGGTGCCGGGGATCGAGTAGCCCCCTTTTTAATCATTTTGGACAAACTCGATAAGATAGGTTGGGACAAAGTGCTGACAAGTTTGCAAGAGGAAGGTTTTTCTACCAGTGCGGTTGACAAACTCCGATCTCTTGAAGACATATCCTTGTCATCACTTCAAAAGATAGACAGCTTGGCTGAACTTCTCGACCCTGATGGCAATGCCCAAGAGGCTTTTGATGAAATGCGTTTTTTGTTTTCATCCGCATCCCTGGCATCCCTACAAATCGATTTTGATTGGACCTTGGCCAGAGGCTTGGACTATTATACAGGTGCTATTTTTGAAATGGCGCCCCCCCAACAAGTAAAAGTAGGTACCATAGCCGCCGGAGGTCGGTACGACAATCTTACCGGAACCTTTGGTTTGGCAGATATGAGTGGTATGGGGGTTTCGTTTGGTTTGGACCGCCTGTATTTGGTGTTGGAAGAAATGCAATTGTTCCCCAAACACCTGACAGCACCTGTAGACTTGATGGTGGTGCAGTTTGACCCAACAATTATTGCCAAACTTATGCCATTGGTCAGTCGCTTGCGTCAAGAAGGTCTTAAAGTAATGGTGTATCCCGATGCTGCCCGTCTCAAAAAACAGTTTAACTATGCCGACAAGCTGGGCATACCCCATGTGTTGGTGGTAGGTTCTGAGGAACTGAAAAACGGAGCGGGTCTTTTAAAAGACATGACTTCAGGTACCCAAAAGACTGTTTCAATAGAGACCTTAAACGCTTCTTCGTTGTCGTAGAGATTTTTGACTCAAATTATTTTTGTAAAGAAATTTTGTCACGGTCTGCTTTCCAAGCCTCAAAAATTCGAAAAACTTCAGCAGACAGTCTTTGGATCTCTATGGTTTTTTCGCTTTTTTCTCCTAAAATCAACCATTCAATGGAGTAGTGCGGGAAGTGCTCGGCTATCTTTTGAATGACATCATGGGTGATAGCAGCTTTTTTTCGCAAAGAAGTTGAAATCGAATTTCGGCCTACATTCAACGCACGTTCAAAAGCCGCAACAGACATTTTTTCTCGTTTGATGACTTGCACCAACCGCTCATGTATGGTTTCAGACATGACACAATTTTTTTGATTGGGATCAAACCATAATTTCCGAAAATTTACAGGGAAATAAAACAAAAATGTTTGTCAAATGAGTTTTTTATAACCATCTGTAAACACACTTTGATTTTAGAAATGAGGGGAATGCAAGGAATTTCCCGATTTAGGATCGGATTTTCTGTTCCCAAGCCCAAGCAGAGGCGATGGCTTGGTCGAGGGTTTGCTCGGCTTTCCAACCCAGTACCTTTTCGGCTTTTTGGGTATCCGCATAGGCAGCTATCACATCGCCGGTTCTCCGTGGACCTATGGTGTAATTCAATTTAACACCAGAAACTTTTTCAAAGCTTTTTATGACCTCCAGTACCGAGCTTCCTGCACCAGTACCGAGGTTAAAAACCTCATAGGCTGCTGTTTTGGATTCGCTTTCAAGTCTCTCCAAGGCAGCAATGTGCGCATTTGCCAGATCGACCACATGGATATAGTCTCTGACGCAAGTACCGTCGGGTGTGGGGTAGTCATCACCAAAAACAGTTAGCTGTTTGTGTAAGCCTGCTGCAGTCTGGGTGATAAAAGGGACTAAGTTTTGGGGTGTACCCAAAGGAAGCTCTCCTATTTCGTTGGAAGGATGCGCCCCAATTGGATTAAAATACCTCAACGAAATGACCTGTAGGTTTGTAAGAGCTTGAGTGGCGTCAAATAATATTTCTTCTCCGATTTGTTTGGTATTCCCATAGGGAGATTGTGCCGGTTTGATGGGTTCGTCTTCCGTGATGGGTAGGGTCTGGGCTTCTCCGTAAACGGTACAAGAAGAGCTAAAGATAAAAGGGGTTTTACGCTCGGATTTTTTTATCTCAAGCAACAGATTGAGAAGTGGAACGGTGTTGTTTTCGTAGTATTCTATGGGTTTTTGGACACTTTCGCCTACTGCCTTAAAAGCTGCGAAATGTATGATGCCATCGATTTGATGATTTTCAAAAAGTTGGCCTACTTGAACTTTGTCTTTAAGATCTAGTTCTGCAAAAAGTGGTTTTTTTCCAGCGGCTTTTTCGATGCCTTCCAACACATCCAATGAGCTGTTGGACAAATCGTCCACAATCAAGACTTTGTATCCCTTTTCGATTAGGGCAGTGGCAGTGTGTGCCCCTATAAAACCCAAACCTCCGGTTACCAAAATCATATGCTGAAAAAATTGTAGCGAGGGGGAGACTTGAACTCCCGACCTCCGGGTTATGAATCCGACGCTCTAACCGGCTGAGCTACCTCGCCATTTTGAGTCTGCAAATATAGAGCTAATTGAAGCAGTTGTCAAAACTATATTTATGGGTTTTTTTTTCGTGCCATTAAAAAACATCTTATATTGTCAGCCTTAAGCAAACAACAACGTGAAAACCCAATTTGAACTCGAATTTGTCGTCCAAGCATCTCCTCAGTTGCTATACCAGTATTTATTTACCCCGTCGGGCCTATCCGAATGGTTTGCAGACAATGTAAATTCTAGGTCGGATAAGTACCAGTTTTTTTGGGATGACAGTGAAGAAGAAGCTTTGTTACTCAAAAAGAAGACCAACGAGTTTGTCCGATTTCGTTGGCTCAACGATGAGGATGATCAGGATGATTACTTTTTTGAAATGCGCATCCAAGTTGATGAAATCACCAAAGACGTTTCTTTGATCGTGACTGACTTTTGTGATGAGGATGAGGAAGAGGACGCCAAACTTCTTTGGGACAACCAGATTTCTGACCTCAAACAGGTTTTGGGCTCCCGATGATTAACCTCAACGGAACACTACTTTCGGAAACTCCACCCGCCCTCACAGCCAACAATCGTGGGTTTCTTTACGGAGATGCCGTTTTTGAAACGCTCAAACATACAAACACTCAGGCTCTCTATTGGGAAGACCACTATTTTCGCCTGATGGCTTCCATGCGCATTTTTGGTATGGAAATCCCTTTGGAATACACCCCTGATTTTTTTGAGAAAGAATTTTTACGCACCATCAAAGGACAATCTACTGCTGCACCCGCATGGCGCATCCGCCTTACGGTATTTCGAAATGATGGTGGAAGGTATACTCCTACAACCCATCAAGTAAGTTTTTTGATTCAATCTACGCCCTTGGAGCAAGCAACCTATCCGCAGCCTGCCAATGAATATGTAGTGGATTTGTACAAAGACCATTATGTACAGCCGAGTATGTTGTCCAACCTAAAGTCCAACAACAAAGCTTTGCAGGTATTGGGCAGTGTGTTTGCCCAACGCCAAGAACTAGATAACTGTATTTTGCTCAATGACCGCAAAGAGGTTACCGAAGCACTCAATGGCAATCTTTTTCTTCTTTTCGGTGACGCCCTACACACCCCACCACTAACTTCTGGATGTTTGGACGGGATTATGCGAAAACAGCTAATGAGACTTTCAGACAAGTTGTCTCTGAAAGTTGAGGAGCGCGCGATTACTCCTTTTGAATTGCAGCGTGCAGATGAGTTGTGGGTAACCAACACGGTTGTGGGCATCAGTCCCGTGGTGCGCTATCGCCGAAAAACCTATCAAAACCAAGTAGCCCTAAAAGCATTGGATTTGTTAAACACCCATATTGCCTAGATTTAATTCAAATGCGGATGGCTAGGGGCATTGGCCCATAGCTTGTAGTCCCCGCCCAAGGTGTTCATTTTTGATTTCCAATAAGAGGCATCTGCACTACAAGTGAGTTCTTTGTCGTTGGTTTGGTCAAAAACCACCCAAGTTTTGTTGGAGATTTCTTCTTCAAGTTGGTCTGTTCCCCAACCTGTGTAACCTAGAAAAAATTTGATATCGTTGGGTTTTAGCTCCCCACTATTGATTTTGGCTGTTACAGTCGAGAAATTTCCGCCCCAATAAAACCCACCACTTACTTTTTTGGCATTGGGAATTAGGTCGGGTCTTTTATGGATGAAATACAGGCGGTCTTGTTCGACAGGCCCACCTTGAAAGACAGGAAAAGCCACGCTGATTTCCGGAACAAAAGTGTTGAGGTCGTACAAAATGGGTTTGTTGAGAATAAACCCTATGGTTCCACCCTTGTCATATTCCACCAAAAGAATGACGGCGCGCGTAAATGACACATCTCCAATAATGGACGGGTCAGCAGCCAAGAGTTTGCCGGGACAAAGGAGGTTTTCCATCCCAACAATATACAGTTTTTTTGACACTTCTGACCTATGAAAAGTGGGCGTTCTCAGAAAACACAAAGCCGTTGAGCAATTCTTTGGCAGTAAGCGATTTTTTGTTGGGCAATTGTATGTTGAGAACATTGAGTATGCCACCCTCAACATAGACAAAGATTTGTTTGTTCTCAATGGAAATTTTACCGCAGGCTTCTTGATGTGCTTTAGGTTCAAAAACCGCATCATGGATCTTACAAGTCAGATGCTGCCCGTTTGTTGACAAGTGGGCCCAAGCCGAAGGGTTCGGGCACAGTCCTCTTACCCGTCGTTCAATCTCTTCGCCATTTTGGGACCAGTCAATACGTGTGTTTTCTCTGGAGAGTTTAGGCGCAGGTTTTAAATCATCTGAAAAAACCTGAGGAACGGGTGTGGCTTGGCCGGACGCAATGAGTTCAACAGTTTCAACCACCAATTCACTGCCAAGAGATTGCAATCTATCACTGAGCGAGCCTGTGGTTTCGTGGGCTTGTATCTCCGTCTTTTTTTGCGCAATTACTGCCCCAGTATCTATTTGTTGGTCAATAAAAAAGGTAGTCACGCCGGTTTCCTTTTCCCCATTGATAACCGCCCAGTGAATGGGTGCCGCCCCTCTGTATTGGGGTAGGAGAGACGCATGAAGGTTAAAGGTGCCATATGGTGGTAAGGCCCACACCAACTTGGGCAGCATACGGAAAGCAACCACGACTATCAAATCGGGTTTAAATGCTTTTAGCTGCGCAACAAAATCGGGGTCTTTAAGGTTGGTGGGTTGGAGTACGGGCAATCTGTGGGTTTCACTAAAAGTTTTTACAGGGGATGCTTGTAATTTTTTTCCCCGACCTGCTTTTCTGTCAGGAGCTGTGACCACCACCACCACCTCATGCTTTGATTTTGTCAAGGCCTCCAAAGGGCCTATGGCAAAGTGGGGTGTACCCATATATGCGATGCGTAGTGATTTCACTTCTTTAAACTGTATTTGTTGTTTTGGTGTATGATTTTTTCTTCATCCAATAGCCTCATCAGAGCCGCATTGAGTTTGTTTATGTCCGTGTTGCACTGTTGGGCAAGTGCTATTGCCGTGGCGGGTTCGTGTTGTAAAAATCCCAAAATATCTTGACTTATTCTATTTTGCCTGACGGGTTTTTCACAAAAACTGCATTGCCCACAATCGTCACGAGTCTTTTCTCCAAAATAATTTAGGATAAAATTCCTTTTACAGGACTGACATGCTATATAGGTTTCAACACTTTTAAGCTGTTCTTTTGTTGTTTTTACCTTTTGCCGAAGTAGTTTTTTAACACGACTTAAACTATAGTCGTCTTGTCTGGGCTCCAAAAACCAAATCCCCATATCGGAACGGATGCTTTTGAGTGCAATCACACCCTGATGCTCCATTTGTAAAAGATGTTGTTCGATGGTTTCGGCTTGGATTCCTGTTCTTTTTTGTAGCCAAGACATATGGATATGTTGTTGCTGGTGTCCTATGCCGCCGTATTGGCGAACCAACAATTCCAAAATAAGGCTGCTTGGGTGGTCCTTTTGACTGTAGGTTGCCAGTGCATTCCCGTCGATCAAAACTTTGACAAAATATTTTTTTGTGTGATTTTTTTGCAACTGAATGAGTCCATACTGGTCCATCAGTCGAAGGCTTTTGTAGGTTTTTGTAGGAGATAACGAATAGGTTTTGGCAAACTGTTCAAAAGAAAAATCGAGTTGTTCCTCAGGCTTCTCTCCATAGGCCACTTGCAAATAGCTACACATTTTTAAGTACACCGATTTGAGTTCCTCATAGCTTGGAATCGGTGCTAAAAACTGGTTGTGTAGGTTTTCAAGATCTCTTTTCCCTACCAAGACCACTGCTTCAGCGTTTTTATTGTCACGTCCGGCCCTTCCGGCCTCTTGATAGTAACTTTCCATACTTTCCGGCAGGGCAGCATGGACCACAAGCCGCACATTGGACTGGTCTATTCCCATCCCAAAGGCAGTGGTGGCGACCATCACCGGCGTTTGTCCCGTTGCCCATTGTGCCAATATTTTCTCTTTGTTATCACTCCCTCCGTGGAAATGCTTGGCTTGTATGCCTTGCATTCGCAACTGTTCGGCCAAGGTCTCGCAATGCTTTCTGGTACGCAAATACACAATACTATTTCCTTCGGATTTCTGTAACAGTTCAGACAATACGCCAAGTTTGTTGTCAGTATTCACAACTTTGTAATGCAAGTTGGGGCGGTCAAAACTGGTTTGTATAGTATTGGGTTCACGTAGTTGTAAAGAACCCATGATGTCATCTTGGACTTTGGCTGTGGCAGTGGCCGTAAGTGCCATGACTGTAGGGTGATGAATCAAAGGAAAAATTTCATGTATTTTTCGATAGGCGGGTCTAAAGTCATGCCCCCATTGAGAGATACAATGCGCCTCGTCAACGACAAGCAATCCAATGGGCAGGCTTTGAAGGCGTTCTCTGAGCAATGGATGTAGTAGTCGCTCAGGAGAAACAAATAAAAAATCTAGTTTGCTATACTGGCAACGATCCAATACCTCTACTAGCTCGTGTTCTTTTAAACTTCCACTGATGCTGATTGCATTGATCCCCTTGTCTTTGAGCGATTGCACCTGATCCATCATCAAGGCTACCAACGGACTGATGACCAAAGTCATTTTTTCTTGATGTAGTCCGACCAACTGATAACAGAGCGACTTGCCGCCCCCTGTAGGCAAAATAACCAAAGTGTCACGACCTGCTATGCCCGATTGTATGGCAGCTTCTTGCCCTGGACGAAACACATCCCAGCCCCAAAATTTTTTAAGGATGGCTTTGGGCTCCATTAAAAATGTGATTTGATAAATTCAATGCGCTGATCAACCGTGGTTTTGGGAACTTCAATAATGGGCATTGCAAACCTGTTATATACAGCTGTCAAATGCTTGTGAATTTCTACGGCTTGCTCAAAAGTTTCATAACGTTCCGCATCTTGGGTGTATATGTCTTCCCACGGTGGAAGTAAAAATACTTTGTCGTAGGTGTATATCCGGGCTTGGGTCACATAGTCCTGGGGATAGTCGGCTCCAATACCTTCAAGATAAGCAATCACATCATGTATGCCTCTGTCATAGAGGTGGTAAGCTGCTTGTTGGGGATGGTTGTATTGAGCAAGCCTACCTTTGAACAATTGGCTGCTAAACGCCACAGGGTCTGTCAGAAAAGGTTGCTCTTTCCCATGATTCTGCGCTTCTGCCGTTATCGAACGTGATATTTCCTCAAAACAGCATACCGCATCAGCATTAAAAGCATTGATCAAAGCGGTTTTTCCACTACCTGGCGCTCCGGAAATCACATATCGTTTGAGTTTTGGCATTTGCATGGGCCAATTTAAGGATTTTGAAAGCAAAATAGATATCTTTGTATTCGATGAAAAGCCAAGCACAAGAAGCCTCGTTTTATCAGCGTTTGCACACCCAGTTGTCCGAATCTACCGATTGGCCCACCACTTATTTGTTTAAATTCATCATCCCAACTGATGAAAATCGAAAAAAGGCATTGTTGGCTATTTTTTCAGGAATGGAGACTGATATCACTATCAAAAATTCGTCGGGTAATAAGTACCAAAGCCTATCGGTAACTTCCGTTTTTGATACGCCCGAGGCCATTATCGACATTCATAAAAAGGCGGCTAAAATTGAAGGCATCATCCAATTATAACATTAATTCGTATTTTTAACCGATAAAACATTTCCTTGAACGATAATCTCCAATACAACACCGAGCGTTCGCGCCTTCGCATTCCTGAATATGGGCGTCATGTCCAAAAAATGGTGGACCAAGCTTTGCAACTTTCCAACCGTGAAGAACGCAACAAAATGGCACGTGCCATCATAGGCGTGATGGGCAACCTTAACCCGCACCTTCGTGATGTTCCCGATTTTCAACACAAACTATGGGATCAGCTTTTTATCATGTCTGATTTTGAGCTGGATGTGGATTCTCCCTATCCCATCCCATTAAAAGAAGTGCTCTCTGCACGTCCCGAGCCTTTGTCCTACCCACAAAATTTCCCCAAATACCGTTTCTATGGCAACAATATAAAAACCATGATAGAAGCGGCCTTAAAGTTTGAGGAAGGTGAAGAAAAAGAGGCTTTGTTTTTTGTGATTGCAAACCACATGAAAAAATCATTTCTCAACTGGAACAAGGACACGGTTGAAGACAAGGTGATTTTCGATCACCTGTTTGAACTCTCTGATGGACAAATTGACCTTCGAAATGCCCATGAAACGCTGACTGAATCTGACGAACTCATTCGTTTGAGCAACAAAAGATTTGGCCGACAAAAACCTCAAACACATAAAAACAAAAAATTCCGCTCTAAACGCCGTAATTAATTATGGGAACATTTGTAGTTGATGGAGGGCATACTTTATCCGGTTCTATACAACCTCAAGGTGCCAAAAATGAGGCTTTACAGATATTGTGTGCTGTGCTTCTCACTTCTGACCCCGTTGAAATTTCTAATGTGCCTGACATTGTTGATATCAACAAACTGATTGATATTCTTTCCCAGTTAGGTGTAAAAATTGAGAAACGTTCTGCCAACAGTTACGTTTTTCAGGCAGATGCTGTCGATTTGGATTACCTCACTTCCGATGCGTTTAAAACAGCCGGTCGTGGTATTCGAGGCTCTATCATGCTAGTGGGGCCACTTTTGGCGCGTTTTGGGAAAGGTTTTATACCCAAACCGGGAGGGGACAAAATTGGACGCAGACGGGTCGATACCCATTTTGAAGGAATGGTAAAACTGGGCGCACAGTTTCAATACGATCGTGAGGCTCATTTTTACGGAGTCACTTCTGACAAACGCCTTCAAGGTGCTTATATTTTAATGGATGAGGCTTCAGTGACTGGCACCGCAAACATCGTTATGGCAGCTGCTCTGGCCGAAGGGACAACCACCCTATACAATGCCGCTTGTGAACCCTATTTACAACAGTTGTGTAATATGCTCAACCGCATGGGCGCTCGCATTTCGGGGATTGGCTCCAATATGCTCACGATTGAAGGGGTAGAAAGTCTTTCGGGTACCCAACACCGGATCCTCCCCGACATGATAGAAATTGGCAGTTGGATGGGCTTGGCTGCATTGACCAAAAGTGAACTCACCATCACAGGGGTGGCTTGGGAATATTTGGGTCAGATTCCGGCAGTATTTCGAAAACTGGGCATTCAAGTCGAACGACGTGGTGATGATATGTATATCCCTGCCCACAAAAACGGATACGAAGTACAGGACTACATTGATGGTTCTATACTCACGGTTGCCGATGCACCATGGCCCGGGTTTACCCCCGATTTGTTAAGTATTGTTTTGGTGGTTGCCACCCAAGCCAGAGGCAGTGTGCTGATTCATCAAAAAATGTTTGAAAGCCGCCTGTTTTTTGTAGACAAACTCATTGATATGGGCGCAAAAATCATCCTTTGTGATCCCCACAGAGCCACGGTGATAGGTCATGATTTTAAGTCCTCCCTAAAAGCCACTACCATGACTTCGCCTGATATCAGGGCTGGTATTTCACTGCTTATCGCTGCGCTCTCTGCCAAAGGAACCAGCACCATTCACAATATTGAACAAATCGACCGTGGCTACGAGCAGATAGACAGCCGATTGCGTGCTTTGGGTGCGAAAATCACCCGTCAATAGTCCACATTTTTTTAGTCAGTTCTGCAGCGGTTTTGATAAGGTTTTTGAGTTTTCCCAAATCTACATCTTCCAGTTTTTTGATATACAAACAGCCTTTGCCTTTCTTGTAAGTACCTAAGTTTTCAAAGGGTAGCCATTCGTGTTCTAAATCACACATCAGATAGAGTGTGATGGCTTGTTTGCGGGGTGCAAAACCCGACAAAAACCAAGTGCCTTTACGGCCACTTTTATATTTATAATCATAACTGCCATAGCCGATGATATTCTGACCCCATACCACAGGTTTTTCATTAAGAGTTTCTTTAAACAGTTGTGTCAATCGTTGGCAATCCTTTCGTTGAGTATTATCAGTGATACTTTCCAAAACGGATGTTACGGATGTGTTAGTGGGTTGGGTTTTATTAGACATGGGGATTTTTGTACAAGGTACAAAAACTATCTTTTGGAGACTTTGTTGTTGCTGATCGATTTTTGTCTGCTACACTTAAACCTTTGCACGTCATCGCTTCTTTTTTTGCTATGCTTGGTAGCCCGCCCTTGTACGCGCGCACGCCACAATCGGAAGCTGCTAGGTTTTAGTTGGTTTCGCATTAGTGTAATTACCTGTTGTTCTGAAACTCCAAACTGAAACTCAATGGCATCAAAAGGGGTACGGTCTTCCCAAGCCATCTCGATAATTCTGTCTATTTCAGTATTTGTAAGTGTTGATTGTTTCATATAAAATCAACTAAGTAATTGTTAAAAATTTTCAGGATTCTCCAAAATCTTATAAGCACGCTCCTTGATGGCTGTAAGCTCAGGGGGTGGTATTTTTTTAAGTAGGTTTAACATCATTCCCATACGGTTGTTTGACTTGAGTAGTTCGCGTTTGTCATCCAAAAAATTCCAATACAAGCTGTTAAAAGGGCACGCATCTTCCCCCACTCTTTTCTTTTGGTTGTAGGCACACGACTGGCAATAGTTGCTCATTTTATTGATGTAGGAGCCCGATGAAACATAGGGTTTGGTCGCAACAATGCCCCCATCGGCATACTGACTCATACCGCGCGTGTTGGGCAGTTGCACCCATTCGATGGCATCGGCATAGATCCCCAAATACCACTTGTCCACTTCGTCGGGATTGCATTGTGCCAACAGAGCAAAATTGCCAGTAATCATCAGTCTTTGGATGTGGTGCGCATAGGCGTTCTCCAGACTGTTGTTGATGCTATTGGCCAAACAATTCATTTTTGTTTTCCCTGTCCAATAAAAATCAGGAAGTGGGTTGTGGTTTTCCAAGGCATTCATGGACTTGTATGTTGGCATTTCTTTCCAGTACAGTCCACGCATGTACTCACGCCATCCCAATATTTGGCGTACAAATCCCTCAACTTGCGCCAAGTCAATCTCTTCTTTGTTTTCTCGATAGCTCCCGATGACTTGTTCAATTACATCGAGTGGGTGTAATAGTTTTACATTGAGTGCAAATGAAATCCGCGCATGAAACAGATTGATTTGCTCTGTGTGCATGGCATCTTGGTAGGTACCAAAATGAAGCAATAAATGATCACAAAAATAACGAAGTTGTGCCTCAGCTTCTTCTCGATCCAAAGGGTATAAAAAATGATCTTTGTCAAAAGTGCCCAAGGTTTTTATCTCAGAATTTGCGATAAGCTCATGGAGTGTTTCTATTTCCGAGGCTTTCGGCTGGTAGGGTGGAGGCACGGCGTGTGCGCCTTTCCATTTGTTACGGTTGTATTTGTCAAAGTTCCAAGCCCCACCCTCGGGTTGGTCTCCTTGCATCAGAATGTGGTGTTTTTTTCGCATGTAGCGATAGAAAAACTCCATAATCAAGGATTTTTTACCCTTAAAAAAATGCGCCAACTCATCGCGTGTGGTCAAAAAATGCTCGGTGTCACAAGCTTTTGTTGGAAGGGAGACATCCTTGCAAAACGCTTGTAGCTGTTGGTCCAGACGGTATTCGTCGGGATACAAATAGGCAAAAGAGGTGGGCTTCAATAGCTTGAAGGTTTTGAGAAGATTTTTGTCGAGTTGATGTTCGTTTTCCGCATCGTCGAGGGTGTAGTAAAGCACCATGTGGCCCCGCGACTCCAAGTGTTTGGCAAAACGACGCATGGCACCAAAGAAAGCCACCACTTTTTGAATGTGGTGACGCACATAGTCGGTCTCTTGACGCATTTCATACAACACATAACACACCTTTGGGTCTGCTTGTGCAAACCAGCTATGGTCAGGGTTTAATTGATCGCCAAGAATGAGTCTTACTTCCATCAGAACAGGGTGTTTTGCAGCCACAATTGTTGGTATTTGTTGTGGGGGTCATAGCGTTCGGCCTGGAAACGCACGTTAAACACTCGATCTCGTGGGTCGTTCCCCACTCCGGAATTGTACATCCAATTCCCATAATTGCTATGTACGTCATAGTCGATAAGCATGGCCTCGAAATATTGGGCGCCCCAACGCCAATCGATTTGCATCTGTTTGGTCAGAAAGCTCGCTACATTTTGACGGCCACGGTTGCTCATAAAACCTGTTTTTTTTAGCTCTATCATATTGGCGTTGACAAAAGGTTCCGGTGTTGTACCTTCTATCCAAGAGGTGAAATCTTCCTTATCTCTATTCCATGAATAGGATTTTTCTTTGATACCACCAATCAAAAAGAACCGATTTTGGTGCTTTAGAGATAGAAACTTGAAATAGTCTCGCCAAATCAGCTCAAAAATCAACCAATAGGTCGATTGGTTTTTTTCGACCTCTCTCTCATAGTTTTTTACTGCCCAATAAATGGCTTTGGCAGACAGAGATCCATTGGCCAGCCAGGGAGAGAATTTGGAACTGTAGTCAGTCCCAATCAGTCCGTTGCGGGTTTTTTTATAATACGAAAGACGCTTGGTTTTCCAAAAATAGTGTTCCAATCGTTGGTTGGCAGCCACAGCACCTCCCTCGAAAGGAAACGCCGTATTGGGTTCTAAATCAAAATCGGAAAAACCCAAAGTTTCCAACGTAGGTATCGCGGTTTCATTTTTTAAAAGATTTTCAACGGGCAATGCATCGGGAGTAGCCGCACAAGGCCGTACGCTTGTCTGTTTTTCACATGCCTTTCTGAATACCGTAAATATTTCGGGTAGGTTTTCAATAGACATGGGAATGTCATCGGGGTGAAACAAAAACTGGTCATAAAAACGATGGGTTGTGACAGATTGAGGCAAATGGGCTTCCTCTTCTTTTTCGTCGCGCGTCCACTCGTGTTGCATATACACATCACTCACATTGAGATCCCCACATATGTTTGATAACTCTGATGGTCCTTTTATGCCTATGAGCAAGCTTATGTTTAGCTTTTGTAGGGCATGTTTTAGATTGGAAATAGATTCAAGTAAGAATTTGGCTCTGTAGCGTTCTGTTTTTTTAAACCCCAGCGGATGTAAGTCAAACATTGACAAGGGAACCCCCACATAAGCGACCACTTTTTCATGGTTGTTTATGGCTGTTGTCAAAGCGGCATTGTCTGTGATTCGCAGGTTGTTGCGAAACCAAACTAAAGCTGTTTTTTTAGGCTTTTGCATTTTTTACTACAATAACGAACTTCATTCCAATTTTTTTCCCATTTTTTTCTCCAACTAAATGGGCGTTGACACACCAAACATATTTTGGTGGGCAAATGTGTCTTTTTGACCCCACGCATCAGCTGATGGCTGATTTGTAAACCTCCAAACATCGCTGACGTGCATCTGGGTGATCGACCATGGGCTTGGTGTAGCTCAATGAGCTGTATTCAGGTACCCATTTATTGATATAGCTGTGGTCTTTGTCAAATTTTTTGATTTGAGAGGTGGGGTTAAATATCCTGAAATAAGGAGCTGCATCTACACCACAGCCCGCAACCCACTGCCAATTGCCAATGTTGCTGGCCGCTTCATAGTCCAATAATTTTTCAGCAAAATAGGCTTCTCCCCATCGCCAGTCGATGAGTAAGTGTTTGCACAAAAAACTTCCTACCAACATACGCACACGGTTGTGCATAAAACCAGTCTGATTCAGCTCGCGCATCCCCGCATCAACAAGAGGAAACCCTGTGTTACCAGTACACCACTGTTCAAACTCTGCAGGGTCGTTGCGCCATGGAATGCGATCGTATTGGGGTTTAAAACTTTGGGTTTGTGTATGTGGATAATGCCATAGAATTTGCATAAAAAACTCCCTCCAAATCAGTTCCTTTAAAAAAGTAGGATTGTCAGATGATAAAGCCGACCGAACGGCTTTTCGCACACTGATGCTACCAAACCGAAGATGCACGCCAATTTTTGAGGTGCCTTCAATGGCTGGGAAATCTCTATGTTGCTCATAGCTATCTATCAGTTCAACATTGAGTCTGTAAGAGGGGATGGACTGTGGACTGTTCTCAAATCCTAAGTCTTCTAGCGATGGGTTTTGTGTTTTGTCAGAATCAACAATATTTAACAAAAGAGTCTCGCTTGGAAAATGCGCTAAGGGTTGTTGTTCAAACATCTTGCGCCAAGTGTTTGAGTAAGGCGTGTAGACTTTGTAGGGCGTTCCGTCAGCTTTCACTACTTCGTCTTTTTCAAAGATCACATGGTCTTTGTGTGTGACAAAATCAATGTTCTTGGAGGATAGCAACTGCTGAACGCTTTTGTCTCTTGCAATCCCGTAAGGCTCGTAATCGCGATTGGTGTGTAGTTGTGCTATGTTGTATTGCCCCGTAAGTTTTTCAATCTCTTGTAGAGGATCTCCATGCAGTACATGGATTTTTTTATCCATGGGGTTTAGATGCGCATTCATACCACTTATTTGACTATGGATAAAGCCTACGCGCGCGTCATTTGTGGGGAGTTTGTCAAGAATATGTGTGTCAAAGATAAAAATAGGCAACACCTCTAATCCCGAGTTTAGGGCAGCGTACAAACCTGCATTGTCGTCTAAACGCAAATCTCTACGAAACCAAAAAACGGCTATGGGTTTCACTTTTAATGGGTGTTTAAAGCCGATATTCCTCCGTCAATCCCGATGACTTGTCCGGTCATCCAACTGCTTTTTTCACTGAGTAAAAACAAGGTCAGTTCTGCAATGTCTTGGGCACTTCCAATCCTTTTTAGGGGGTGGCGCTGTGCAGATTTTTCAACTTTGGCCTCGTTGTTGAGAAAACGGTTGGCCAGTGGGGTGTCTGTGATGGAAGGCGCAATAATATTGACTCGAATTTTGGGCGCCCACTCTGCAGCCAACGACTTGCCCAGACCTTCCAATGCTCCTTTGGCGGTGGCCACGCTTGCATGAAACGGCATACCCATTTTGACAGCAACCGTGCTGTACAATACGACGCTAGAACCCGCAGTGAATTTGGGCAGTACTGCTTGTAGGGTTCGCACCAGTCCCATCACATTGATTTGAAAGTCCTCCTCAAATGCTTCAGGCTTTAATCCTTTAAATGGACGCAGATTGATGCTGCCAGGACAATATACCAATCCTGAAATTTCCTCTGGCAATTGGGTGGTATCAAGAGTGTCAGTAGTCACATCAAAAGGGATGTGTGTGACTTGAAGCCCTGCCAAACTTTCGGAAGATCTCGATGCCACAAATACATTTGCGTCTGTGTGTAAATGCTTTACGGTTTCCAGTCCAATACCGGAAGAACCTCCAATGATTAAAATGTTCTTTTTCATGATTTTGTAGTATAAATCCCAAACAATTCATTTAATTTTTGGGTTCTGTAACTAAATATTTCTTTCACCTTTTTGGACACAAATAGCCAATGTGCCAATTTCCCCAATGGGCCCAGTGGAAGTTTGTAATCAACGATATCTGTCATTTTTACGCCCCCTTCGATAGGTTCTATAAAATGCTTGTGATGCCAAAAGGTATAAGGACCAAAACGCTGTTCGTCCACAAAATACCGCCCTTGGTCCACGTGTGTGATTTCAGTAACCCAACGAAATGGAATCCCTAGGATGGGAGTGAGTATGTACTGAATAATCTGACCAGAAAACATCTTGCGATCGGCACCGGATAGGATGTCAAAGCCCATATAATCGGGGGTGATGGTCTTGAGGTTTTTTGGGTCGGATAAAAAATCCCAAGCCGCCTCCATCTCAATGGGTAGGTTTTGTTCACTTTTGTATTGATACATGGAATGCCTTTTCCACAAAGGTATCAATAATGTTTAAGATAAAATAAAAAAGATTAAACAAAATTAAATGCGCTTGGCAAGCATAACTGCGATTGAGGCGCCCAGAAATGGTGCTGTGAGGTAAATCCACAGGGGTTGGGTATGACCTGAAACCAATGCCGGGCCTAAAGAACGCGCTGGGTTCATGGAAGCATGGGTCAGGGGTCCTGCAAACATGGCTTCCAGCAGAATCACACCGCCCACGGCCAGACCGGCAACGGGCCCAATTTCTTTGCTCCCTGTTGAAATATGGATAATGACCACCATCAATATAAACGTAAGCAAAAATTCTAGCACGAAAGCGCGCGTCGCATCAATAGAAGGGATGGTGGCACCTATAAAGTCGCTTTCAGGCAGCAGGTAGCGCACCGTCAAGCTGGCCAATAGGGCGCCTATGACTTGGATGAGGACATATGCAGGTACATTTTTCCAAGCAAAATGGCCCGACATTGCAAAACCCACTGTAACGGCTGGGTTAAAGTGCGCACCCGACAGCTCGCCAAAGGCGTAAATCATGGCCATAACGATGAGTCCCCAAGTGATGGCCACGCCTACATGGGTGATACTGCCATTGATTTCGTTAACCGCCATAGCTGCTGTGCCACAAAATACCATGGCATATGTTCCCAATAGTTCTCCGTAGAGTGCTGATTTTGTAACCTTCATAGGTTTTCAAAATTAGGTTTTGATTAACACTTATTCACACAATCAATGTTTAATTTAACCAAAATTTTACATCCATTATGAAAACAATACCCACCCTAATCATGGCAATTTTTGCTGTACAAGTCCATGCGCAACTACAATCTCCAAGAGTGAGTCCTTTGTCTGAAGTCAAACAAACCATAGGTTTGAGCGAAGTGACTGTCAAGTATAACCGTCCTGCGGTTCGTGACCGTGAGGTATTTGGCAAGATGATTCCCTATGGCAAACGTTGGCGTACCGGTGCCAATGAAAACACGACCATCACTTTTTCGGACCCTGTAGATTTGGGCAACGAAACCCTAGCTGCGGGCACCTACGCGCTTTACACCCAACCCGATACAAACCAATGGGAAATTATTTTTTATAAGGATACGTCCAACTGGGGGGTGCCCCGCAATTGGGATGACGACAAGGTAGCTTTAAGCTTAAAAATACCCTCTAAAAGTCATGCCTTCGTGGAATCTTTTACGATTGGTTTTGAAAACGTGACCCTGACCGGTGCCGACTTGACCCTTTCTTGGGAATACACCAAGGTATGTGTGCCGTTTTCCGTTCCCACTGATGAAAAAATGCAAGCGGAAATCCAACGAGTGATGGCAGACGCTCCCAAAGCAGGAGACTATTATACAGCCGCGGTATATCATTTGAATCAAGATTTAGATCTGAAAAAAGCCAAGCAGTGGATTGAAAAAGCGGTACAAATGCGGTCAGATGCTTTTTGGTATCATCGCCAAAAATCATTGATTCACCACAAATTGGGTGAGAAAGATGCCGCTGTGGCAGCAGCCCAAACTTCTTTGGAGTTGGCCCAAAAAGCTGGCAACCAAAATTATGTGCGTATCAACCAAGCTCAGCTAGAGGAGTGGGGCATGCGCTAACGAAGTTTTAGCGAATCTCTGTAGTGCAGGTCTGTGTTTCGGTTTTTATTCCAATAATCTAGTTGTATTTGTCTCGGGCTGTGCGCCTTGGTAGTTAGTACACGGTTTTGTCGTTTGAGGGTTTCTTCCCAACCTTGAATGGCGTGGGGAAATGCTTGTTCAAACCGAATGGTGAGTGACCTGTTGATTTCAGGGTATTCAAGGGTGTAGTGATATAGCCCATCTTTTTCTGCTAGGTTGGCGTTGGCTTCATAGATTTGTTTGTCCAAATGCAACAACCTGATGGCTTCTAGTGAGGGGATGGCCTGAAATTCTCCCGTGGGGAGTTCTTGCGGATTGAGCCTGGCAAGGTTCCAAAAATCATTTTCTATATGCACTTTGGGCAAGCGTAAATTTTGGTCAGCTTCGCCTTCAAAATACGAGTGTGAAGTATATTCATAGTGCGCTCTGTTGTTGATTTGTGCATACACATGCCCACACCACTCTTGAATCGAAGCGGAGGTCTTTAAAGCATGGGATTGGGTGTGTACCGGTGAAAAAGTAGATTGCAAAATGGTGTAGGGATAAATACCCGTATTAAAACGTTTGGTGGCGTTGAGTTTGAGTACAGAAACTGTTTCTTCTGTTCTTCTTTCGGCTTTGACCTGAGTATCTGGATAAAAATCTTCGGTCACATAAATCAATACCGCGTCTCCATCTCTGGGGGCACCATATCGACTCTGTTCGAGTGTGAATGCGTTGATTTCTGCCTTGCCTGCATACCAGTAGGAAGAAAAATTAGGATCCAAGAGTCTTTTGTTTTGTTGGGTGCTGGCGGTTGGCGTACAGGCCAAAATACAGATGGTCAAGCTGGTCAAAAGAAAATGTTTCATGGGACAAATTTTTACTAAAAATACGTTTTTATAACATATTCCAGTCCTTGGTAGGTTTGGGCACAAGGAAGACCCACAACATTGGTATAGGAGCCACAGATATGGGAAACAGCCACAGCTCCGAAACGGTCTTGAATGCCATAGGCACCTGCTTTGTCCAAGGGTTGTTCTTGTTGCACATAACTTTTGATAAAAGTGTCGGTCAATTTAACAAAGGTGACATCTGTCTTTTCATGAATGCTGTGCTGGTGATGGGCGGTTGTAAAACAAACAGAGGTAAATACTTGATGTGTTTGCCCAGAGAGGGTTTTGAGCATTTCGATGGCATGTGTTTCGTCAGTAGGTTTGCCCAATGCATTTTCTTTAAACCAAACAATGGTATCAGCGGTCACCACCACATCTTTTACACCCAAATCTTTTTGAAAAACGGCTCCCTTGCATTGTGCTAAATAATCGGTGATTGCGGCACCTTTTAGGTTAGGGTCAAAACGTTCCTCTATGGGCTTTAGGATGAGTTGATGAGGAATTTCCATAATCTCCATCAGATGTTTTCTTCTGGGTGAGCCGGAGCCTAAAATAATATTGACAGCGGAAAAATCGATCATTTTCTATCGTTTCGTGCCTCAAAAAAGCCACCCCATTTGCTGTGGATTTTAAGTACTTGTTCGATGACATCACGCACACAACCCGCACCCCCATTTTTGTGGGATATATAATCAGAGACAGCCCTTACTTCAGGAACGGCATCATTGGGACAGGTGGCCAAGTAGACCATCCTCATGGCAGGAATATCAGGAATATCGTCACCCATAAACAGGGTTTCTTCGGCCAATAGTTGGTTTTTTTGAAGGTATTCTTTTAGGATGGTTTCTTTGTCATGGATGCCCAAAAACACATCTTGAACGCCCAAGTCATTCAGTCTTTTTTGAACCGCAGGATTGGTGCCTCCAGAAATGATACACACACGAAAACCCGCATGTAGTGCCGCTTTTACCGCATAGCCGTCTTTGGTGTTCATGGTGCGCAACATGGATCCATCTTCGTGGATGAGGATGCTGCCGTCAGTAAAGACGCCATCTACATCAAATACAAAATTTCGAATTTTTCCCAGGGATGCTTTAAAGTTTTTCATGTTGATGTGCGGTCAATAATTGGTTGGTAAAAGTTTTGTAGAGTTCTAACAATGCGGTGTCCTCAATCAGGGACATATGTTTTTCTATGGTTTTTTTATCTCCCCTGCGAGCAGGTCCTGTTTGGCTTTCTGCTGGGGTTTGTTCTATAATCTTATGGGCCGTCTCCAAGATTAAGGGTTTGAGAAGATCAAAATGTAGTTGGTGTTTTGCAAACAATTGATAAGCACTTTCATAAAGGCTATTCGAGAAGTTGTTGACCAAAACAGCACCCAAGTGCAAAACGGTTCTTTTTTGTTGGTCTAGAGGTACTGTGGTTTTGACTCCGATTGATGTTGCTAATTTTTGAAGTATCTCTTGTGCTTTGGAGGTGCTGGCTTCCCAACAAACGGGGATGTTTTCCCAATTTAAATGGCTTTTTTTAGAAAATGTTTGGATGGGATACCAAACACCACGATGCTTATGGGCAGACAATAGTTCTACACTGCTTGCACCTGAAGTATGGGCTACCACAGCCTGATGAGACGGCAGTTGATTGCTTACATCCTCAATCACTTGGTCTTGTACGGCTATCAATATCAAGTCACAATCGGGTAGCTTGTTTGGGTCATTAGTATACGAGGCGTTGATAGGATAATCAGCATTTAATTTATTCTTTTTGCCAATCACCCCCACAAGTCGGATATTGCTGTTTTTTCGAACCGCTTTTGCGATGGCTATTGAAACATTTCCAGTGCCTACCAATACCAACCTTATCATATGCCAAAACTACAAACTAAAGATGATTTATGAACTTATACTTTGCAAACTACCTAAAATTGTTAGGTTTGCAAAAAAAAAGAATGGCAACGAATCTAACTTTTACCATGATTAAGCCCGACGCTGTTACTGACGGTCATATCGGCGCAATACTCGATAAAATCACCACTGCGGGGTTTGGCATTAAGGCACTAAAAATGACACGTCTTTCTAAAGTCGAAGCCGAGGCTTTTTATGCGGTCCACACAGCGCGCCCTTTCTTTGGGGAATTGGTGGATTTTATGACCAGCGGCCCCATAGTAGCTGCAGTTTTGGAAAAGGACAATGCAGTAGCCGATTTTAGAACCCTCATCGGGGCTACCAATCCGGAAGAAGCTGCTGAGGGAACCTTAAGAAAATTGTTTGCACGTTCAGTAGGGCAAAATGCGGTTCACGGTTCTGATAGTGATGAGAATGCTGCTATAGAAATTGCATTTCATTTTGCAAACAAGGAACTTCTTTAAAGAAACCGAATTTCCTTTACAACCTCTTTTTGCAAAGACTCATTGATGAGTTGGATGATTTTGTCCTTGCCGTAACGCATTTCTTCTCTCAACACCGACGAGTTTAATCGTACAATCAAAGTGTCATTTTCGAGTCTAACCTCCTTTGTATAGGCTTGAATATTATGCCCTAACGATTGGGACCAAATGTCTTGAATTCGCGCTGCATCTAGTCCGTTTTCCAGTGCATTCTTTTTGATAAATTCTCCAAGAACGGACTTCAACTCTTTGGGTTCAAAAGCGCGCTTACTCATCTGTTTTGTTTAGTGTGAATATGCTGTATGACTGCCCAGTTTTCTTAATGATATCTTCTGTTCTCTCTTTGTGAGTGTCAGATATAAAAAGCTGTCCGAATGACTCATCGTGTACCAAATCTACGATGTGCGCTACGCGCTGGTCATCGAGTTTGTCAAAAACATCATCAAGCAACAAAATTGGGGGGAGTTGGGTTTGGTGTTGCATCATGTCGTATTGGGCCAATTTCAGGGCTACCAAAAAGGTCTTTTGCTGTCCTTGACTGCCGTATTTTTTGATGGGGTAGCCATCAATTTGAAATTGCAAATCATCTTTATGAGGGCCTATGGATGTGTGTTGTAGGATGCGATCGCGCTCCAGAGATTCTACTAAAAGCTCTTCAAAATCATCGTCTTGAAGTTGACTTTCATATACTAAGTTTACCTTTTCTTGACTTCCGCTAATACCTGCGTATCTTTTAAAAAAATAGGGTAAGAATTCTTCAACAAAGGCTTTTCGCTTTTGATAAATAGGTTTCCCAAAACTTATCAATTGATCGTTGTACACAGATAAAGTTTCGGAATCAAAAGTCCCTTGCATTTTAAATTGTTTTAGCAAGGCATTTCGTTGGCTCAATATGCGTTGATACTGCACAAGGTGTTGTACATATGACTTGTGGGTTTGCCCTATTATGCTGTCCAAAAATTTTCGTCGGGTGCTACTGCCTTCCGCAATCAGGTCTCTATCTGTGGGAGAGATGATCACCACAGGGATAAAGCCCAAATGATCGGCTATTTTTTTGTAGGTTTTGTTGTTTTTTTTTAGCGTCTTTTTGCCGTCTCTCTGTAGGCTACTTTGAATGCGTACTTGCTTGTTTTCTTTTTGAAACAAACCTTCAATCATACAAAAGTCAGCATGATGTGCAATGTTCTGATTGTTAAGAATGCTAAAATAACTTTTACCAAACGCCAGGTGGTATACAGCATCGAGCATATTGGTCTTGCCCACCCCATTGCGTCCCACAAAACAATTGATTTTGGGGTTAAGGGTATAGTCAACCGCTTCCAGATTTTTGTAATTGACTACAGATAAGTGTTCTAAAAAAAGATTTTGCACAATTGAAGGAGGTAAATCAAAAAGACCAAATTATAGAATTTTCGACAGAATATTCGAATGTGCATTAGAATAAATATTATATTTTTGCGAACATTACAATTGGGCTATGGCAACATACAAAAAAAGAGCAACCAAAAAGGCCGAATCGGTCAAGCAAACAGAAAGTACCACTGAAGAAGTTTTTTCTTCTCTAGACACCAGAGCAGGTAGTGCCGAGCGATGGGTGGCTAAAAACCAGCAAATCATTTTGGGTTCCATACTGGGAATCATCGTTGTCGTTCTTGGTTTTTTAGCATATCGCAACTTTGTAGTGTTACCTAATTCTGAAGAGGCCAATAACGAAATGTTCCAAGCACAAAAATATTTTGAGCAAGGTTTGGCTGATGAAGTCCAAAGAGATTCTCTTTTTGGTTTGGCGCTCAATGGGGGAGAAGGAAAGTATGGTTTTTTGGATATCATAGACAACTATGCTGGGACTTCAGCCGCCGATTTGGCTACGTACAATGTGGGTATGATATACCTACATCTGAAAGAATTTGAATTGGCTATTGATTATTTGGAAGATTTTTCTGCAGACGATTCTGTTTTGGGTGCATTGGCACTTGGAGGTATTGGTGATGCTTTTGCTGAACTCAAGCAATATGAAGATGCGCTAGATTATTACGAAAAAGCACTCGACTACAGTGATAATGCCCTTACAAAACCTCGTTTTTTGCGTAAAGCTGGATTAATAGCTCTAGACTTAGACAACAACAAGCGCGCTGCCAAATATTTTGGCGAACTCAAAGCCAATTTTGAGGATTCTCCTGAGGCAAAAAATATTGATGCGCTCTTGGGAATGGCCCAAATCTAACCATGGCAACCCACCATCAAAATAGCACCCAACTCGATTTATCTATGGTTCCTAACGCAAACGGAATGCGTTTTGCTTTGGTGGTCTCTGAATGGAATGGTCAAATCACAGAAAACCTTTTTGAAAGCGCCAAGGATGTGCTCACTTCAAAAGGAGCCGTCTCTGTTGATCGTATAGACGTACCCGGTAGCTACGAGTTGGTTTATGGGTGCAGACGCCAATTCGATAAAGGCTATGATGCCATTATCGCCATAGGAAGTGTGATTCGAGGCGAAACCCAACATTTCGATTATGTTTGTCAGGCGGTATCTCAGGGAATAAAAGATTTAAACTTACTAGGGCAAACCCCTGTTATCTTTTGTGTGCTTACAGATGATACGCTTCAGCAAGCCACCGATAGAAGCGGAGGTGCTTTAGGAAACAAAGGGGCAGAAGCTGCCGTAGCTGCCATCCAAATGGCTAGGCTGTAGTCTAACTTTCTTTAAAAAATTTTATCGGAACCCAAAGCATGCCAAAACATTGTCCATCTTCTTTGGTCAGGCTTTTGTGATGAATTTTGTGGGCACGTCTAATGGCTTTGGCATACTTGGAGTTGGCCGTTCGAAACCATTTGATACGTTGGTGGATAAAAATATCATGCACAAAGAAATAAGTGAGCCCATATCCAAAGATGCCTAAGGCAATAGCGAGTCCAGGCCAAAAAGCAAACTCCCCCCATAACACCACGAAAACTGCACTGATGCTAGCGTACATTATGAAAAAAGCATCATTGCGTTCAAACCAAGATGTATGGTCTTTTTTGTGATGATCCTTGTGTAGACTCCATAAAAATCCATGCATGATGTATTTATGTGAGAACCAAGCTACACCCTCCATCCCAATGAAAGTCATGACAAAAATCACGATTTGCCAAATCACACTTATTTCCATTTATAGAATGTTGAAGCGATAACGCACGTAGGAACGTGCCAAGACATCTACTTTTTGAATATTAGGAACCCGAATCCTAGTCGATTTGATTTTGACTGAAGGCGTTTTTTTGAGCTTTTTAAGTAGGCGTAGGTAATATTTATAAGCCGTATACACGCCAAACTTGGCAGCATCGGGCAACCTAAAAATCCCTTCAAGACCCACCTTAAAATCGGATTCTATTTCTTCAATGATTTTAGATTTTGAGACTTCATCCAATGCATTGAGGTTAACGTTTGGAAAATAGGAGCGTTCCAGTTCGTCATGATCCGCTTTTAAGTCACGTAAAAAATTCACCTTTTGAAAAGCAGAGCCCAACGCCATAGCTGAGGACTTTAATTCATCAAATAATTTTCTGTCTCCCTTTACAAACACTTGAAGACACATTAAGCCTACTACATCGGCAGACCCATAAATGTAAGCTTTGTAATCTTCTTGTGATGTATATACTTTTTTATCCAAGTCCCAACGCATGCTTCTCATAAATGCATCTATATGAGAGGGGTCTATGTTGTATTTGTGAACCGTCTCTTGAAAAGCATTTAAAATGGGATTTAAACTGATTTTTTCATCCAAAGCCTGCTCTAAGGACAAGGAAAATCTTTCAAATAATGTAGATTTATCGTATTGATGAAAGCTATCAACAATCTCATCTGCAAGCCTTACGAACCCATAAATGTTGTAAATATCTTGACGAATCTCGGATGATAACATACGTGTGGCTAACGAAAAAGACGTACTGTAGGTTTCAGTTACCTGTTTACTACATTGACTCGATATTTGATCAAAAAGTCCTTTCATTTCATCTGCAAAATTCCAGTTTTGCACTAAATATCGCAAAATTTTGTTTAATAAAAACTAAACAATCTTTTTTAGATTATTCGTTAGATCGTAAATTGAAGCAAATTTCTTGACTTTGGGGTGAGAATTTTCATCAATAAATTGGGTCTGATAACCCGTTACCCAAAATTCCGATCCTTCTTTGGTGAGTACTTCTTTAGAAAAATGCTCTAGATAACTATTTATTTGGTCCTGGTTGGGCTCAATAGTAAAACTTGACACAAAACATAAATGTCCCTCTTGGTCTAACAAATTCGAAAGGCTTTCAGTAGGAACCGATTGTCCAAGAAATATGGTTTT
>CAXRDP010000031.1:0-3557 GCA_964229545.1 Flavobacteriaceae bacterium
TGATTGTGGCTAAAAATTTGTTATCAAGTTCACTTTCTCTAAGCACGAGGGCTGCATCGTGTTGGGCAATAGCCATTGCATTTTTGTATTGGTGATCCTCTGCCACATTGGGCGATGGAACAAACAGCACCGCCTTGCCCACATGACACAGTTCCGATACTGCCAAAGCACCCGCTCTGGATAAGATGATATCGGCAGATGCATAGGCCGCTGCCATATCATCCAAAAAAGGAACCACGTGAATATACTCCTGATTGAAAGACATATACTCTTGTTCATACAATGAGCCACATTGCCACAATATTTGTAGGTTTTGCCCAACAAGTGCTGACGCATATGTTGCCATCAGTTGGTTGATGCGTTTGGCACCCAAGCTGCCTCCCAATACCAACAGTGTGGTCCGCGATGCATCAAGTCCTATTTGAACACGTGCCTTTGTGGTTTCTATCTGTTCAGACAACAAGTTCTTTCGTAAGGGATTGCCTGTGATTTTGATTTTTTGTGAGGGGAAAAAACGTTCCATTTCCTCATGCGCTACACAAACGCGCTTTACATACTTACCCAACAAACGGTTGGTAATGCCGGGCCAAGCATTTTGCTCTTGAATCAGACTTGGTATGCCTTTTTGAGCGGCCACATATAGCAATGGGCCACTGGCAAATCCTCCGGTACCTACCACCACGTGGGGTTTAAATTTTTGAATGACCAACCAAGACTTAACGAGGCTTACCAATAGTTTTAGGGGAAACAAAAGGTTGTCTATTGTCAATTTTCGTTTGATTCCCGTAATCCACAAACCTTTGATGGGATAACCCGCCTTGGGCACACGATCCATCTCCATACGCCCTTTGGCTCCCACAAAAAGAATCTCTGCCGTGGGATATTGTTCTTTGAGTGCATCCGCAATGGCAAGCGCCGGGAAAATATGCCCGCCTGTTCCACCCCCCGATATGATAAACTTATAAGGTCTCACTCAAAATAGCTAAAGGGTTGTTGTTATTATCTTCTTCTTTGATGGTTCTGTTGGCCAGCACACTTTGTATGATGCCTAAGGCTAAAAAAGTCATCCAAATCGATGTACCTCCACTGCTGATAAGCGGCAAGGGTTGTCCGGTTACAGGAAATATGGAAACCGCCACGCCCATATTGACCAGTGCTTGCACAATGATGGGCAAACCAAGACCTATGATAAGTAACTGTCCAAAGAAATGTTCGGTTTTGTAAGCGCTTCTGAAAATACGAAATAGCAGCAACAAATAGAGAAACAGCAATGACAAACCACCTAGCATCCCATACTCCTCTGTGATGATGGCATATATAAAATCAGAAGTGCTCTGGGGCAATAAATTTTTCATAACGCTCTTTCCGGCTCCCTTGCCTAACACACCCCCAGTGGCAATGGCGGTTTTGGCACGTTCGATTTGGTAGTCTGTATTCATATCACCACCCCCCGCAAAACTTTCGATTCGGCTCATCCAAGTATCCACCCGATTGGGAAATGCATCTGGGTATGCTTTGGCAGTCATGATAAAGAGCGTAAGAAAAACCACCGCTACCCCACTCATTGCTGCAAGGTACTTGACAGGATAACCACCTATAAAAGCGAGCATTACTACCAATCCTGTAAGCAAGGCAGCTGTTGAGAGGTTGGCGGGCAAAATGGTACCCACCACTATAGCGACCGGCAGCCAAAGCACCAATGCGCTACGCCAAAAGGTGATGACTTTCTCTTTGTTGACAGACAGATAGCGCGCCACATAGACCATCAGCACGACGGAAGCCAAAGTAGAGGTTTGAAAAGATACACCTATAATGGGTATCTGAATCCATCTGCTCGCATTTGCGCCATCAATTACGGTTCCTTGGAACGCTGTGTAGACCAGTAACAACCACACAATGGGCAGCCCAATCAAAGACAAACCTCCAAAATATCGGAAAGGAATGCGATGGACCGCATACATCAATATAAAACCAATACATACGATGGCAATGTGTTTCATCAAATGCCCCGTGACAGAGCCCACACCCAACACATAGACTAGATTGGAACTGGCGCTATAGACCGGTAAAAAAGAAAACAAAGACAAGAGGGCTACGATACCCCAAATCGCTTGATCTCCTTGTATGTAATGACTGATTTTACGCATTATAGTTGACGTACTTGTTCTTTAAATTGGTTGCCGCGATCTTCATAATTGTCAAACAAATCAAAACTCGCACAAGCCGGAGACAGCAAAACGGCGTCTCCTTTTTCTGCCAAATGATAGGCTGCTTGCACTGCTTCTTGCATGTTGGATGCTTCGACCATCAAATTGACAGCAGGTGAAAACACATCGATCAGTTTTTCATTGTCCAACCCCAAGCAGATGATCGCTTTTACTTTCTGACGCACCAAAGGCATCAAAGCACTGTAGTCATTCCCTTTGTCCACGCCACCCACAATCCAAACCGTTGGGCGGTTCATGCTTTCCAATGCATAGTAGGCCGCGTTGACATTGGTGGCTTTGGAGTCATTGATGTAATCGACTTTTAGAATTTGCAATACGTGTTCAAGTCGGTGTGAGGCACCCTGAAAAGTCTGCAAGCTTTCCCTGATGGTTTCTTTGCGAATGTTGACCAACTGGGCGATGGCCGCAGCGGCCATGGCATTTTTGGCGTTGTGAGTGCCACGAAGGGAGGCATTATCAATAGTATTCATATCAATTGATTTTAACTTTTTGTCATGTATGGTGGTTTCTGTAAAAGGGATGCACTTGCTTTTTGGACGGTTGCGCAGCAATCCTTTTTGAATGTCTTTGTCGTTGGCGTCGTAGATAAAATAGTCTTCCGAGGTCTGTTTGTTTAACATGTTAAACTTGGCATCAGCGTAGCGATCATAGTTGTTGTCATATCGATCCAAGTGATCTGGACTCAAGTTGGTCATGACAGCTATATGTGGATGGAAATCGCGAAGGTCTTCCAACTGAAAACTGCTCAGCTCCAACACCCAATAATCCGGATTTTCATCAGCTACTGCTTTGGCAAAACTCACACCCACATTGCCCGCTAATGCCACAGACTTTCCTGCAGATTTGAGCACATGGTGTGCGAGCATGGCAGTGGTGGTTTTTCCGTTGGTACCAGTGATCCCAACAATGGTTCCACTTGTGTATCGACTGGCAAATTCGATTTCAGAAACCAATTCAATTCCTTTGTCTTTTATGGCGGTCACAATAGGCACATGGGGAGGAATGCCTGGGCTTTTCACGACAATATCGGCCTGCAAAATGCGTTCCGTGCTATGTTGACCCCCCTCCCACTCTATGTTATGGGCGTCTAATTGGTTGATAAAGACTTGAGAAACAGAACCGGCATCGCTCACGAATACCGAAAAGCCGAGTTGGTTGCCCAGCAAAGCTGCGCCAACCCCGCTTTCTCCTGCTCCCAATACAACCAAGCGTTTGTCCATCTTATCTGATTTTTAGGGTCACGAGTGAAACAATCGCCAACACAATTCCTACAATCCAAAAGCGGGACACAATTTTGCTTTCATGATAGCCGCGTTTTTGATAATGGTG